>JADQCD010000070.1 GCA_016278285.1 Actibacterium sp. | reverse complement strand
GCCTCGAATTCCTCCATGGATGCGTTATGAGCCATCTGGTCTCTGGTTTCCTTTTTCTTCCGTTTTTCCGGCCGCGCGGTTGTCTCCGCCGGTCTTGGGTTGGTCATTCAGGGCAGACCAAAAAAAGACAAACAGGGCCGGAAACGTCCGACCCCTGCTCCTCATGCCCTTGCGCCCCGGCGTTTACGCCTTGTCGACACGCGCGATATAGAGAGGTTTGCCCAACATCGCAAGGCTTGGCGTAATCGCGCCGCCGCCGCTGAGCGGCGCAGGCGGCGGCGCGCGTCGCACTATTGGGCTTCGGCCATCAATGCCTGGATCCGCGCGGTGATTTTCTTGCTCAGATCCTCGTCCTGGCTGGCCGTCCGGCCGATCGCGATATATTCCTCGACGCTGATGCCATCGGTCGCCTTCACGGCCAGGCGCATCTCTTCGTTCACCTTTTCCACGAGGGCGCGCTTTTCGTCATCGGTTTGTGCCGCCTGATAGTCCGGGCGGTATTTCTGCTGGATCTGTGCCACTTCAAATGCGGCCAGGGCAAAGGCCTCCACCTTTTCCGCGCTCAACTCGGTTTGCGCCTGGGCCTTGCCCTCCTGGGCCAGCGCGACGGATGCGGGGCCCGCCAGCGCGAGACCGACAGCGGCGGCCAGGGCTGTGGAAGTCCGGGAAAAGATCATCATATGCTCCTTGGTCACACATAACGGTGCGGGGGGCTGCACCGCCTTCACTGCACAGACCTACGCATCAAGCGCTGTCATTTCAAACCGATAGGCGGAAATTCGCAATGCGACCGCTGCGCCGCCAGGTACGGAACCCCTGAATATACGGCAACGCGCATCATCGGCTCACTTGCAATATCGCTTCGCGATCAGATCGACCGCCCGCGCGACCGCGACCTCGATGCTCAGGTCCGAAGTGTCCAGAACCCGGGCGTCCCCGGCCGGTTTCAGGGGCGCCGTGCTGCGCTCGCTGTCACGGCGATCGCGCTGCCGCAAATCTTCCATGACCGCCTGACGGGTCACGTCGTGGCCAGCGGCGGCAAGCTCAAGATAGCGGCGCTCGGCCCGCACCTCGTCGCTGGCCGTTACGAACAGTTTCACCTCGGCGTCCGGGCAGATCACCGTGCCGATGTCCCGCCCGTCCAGAACGGCACCGCCCGCGCGTCGGGCGAAGGCGCGCTGGAAATCCACCAGGGCGGCGCGCACCTCGGCGATCGCGGCGACCTTGCTGGCCGCCTGCGCCGCCTCGGCGCTGCGCAGGTCGTCGCGGTCCAGATCCTCCCGGCGCAAGGCCCGGGCGGCCTCGACCGGATCCATACCGTCCAGCATTCGCGCACCCACCGCGCGGTAGAGCAGCCCGGTATCGAGATGCGCGAAACCGAACCGCCGGGCCACTTCCCGGCCGATCGTCCCCTTTCCCGCCGCCGCCGGACCGTCAAGCGCCACGCAGAAACTCATGCCGATTCCCCCCGGGAAAACCGCGCGCCAAGCGCCTCCATCAGCGGCTCGAAAACCGGAAAAGAGGTCGAGATCGGCGCAGCGTCGTCGATACCGACCGGTTTTTTCGCCGCCATGCCGGCACAAAGAAAGGACATGGCGATTCGGTGATCCAGATGCGTGGCGCAGGTCGCACCGCCCGGCACCCCGCCGGGCCCCAAGCCATGCACGATCAGGGTGTCCTCGTCCTCTTCCACCGTCACGCCGCAGGCCTCCAGCCCGCGGGCCATGGCGTCGATCCGGTCGCTTTCCTTGACGCGCAGTTCCTTGACGCCGCGCATCGCGGTGCGCCCCTCGGCAAAGGCGGCGACCACCGACAGGATCGGGTATTCGTCGATCATCGTCGGCGCGCGCTCGGGCGGCACCTCGATCCCCTTCATGGCCGGCGAGAAGCGCGTGCGCAGATCGGCCACCGGCTCGCCGCCCTCCTCGCGCCGGTTCTCGAACGTCAGATCGGCGCCCATCTCCTGCAACGTGGTGAACAGCCCCGCCCTTGTCGGGTTGAGGCCGATACCAGGCACCAGAATATCCGAACCTTCGACGATCAGCGCAGCACAGACCGGGAACGCCGCCGAAGACGGATCGCAGGGCACTGCGATACGCTGCGGGCCCAGCTCGGGCTGGCCGGTCAGGGTGATGACCCGGCCCTCGGCGCTGTCCTCGGCCGTGATCTCGGCACCGAATCCCGCCAGCATCCGCTCGGTGTGGTCGCGGGTGGCCGCGCCCTCGATCACCACGGTCTGGCCCGGCGCGTTCAAACCGGCCAGCAGCACCGCCGATTTCACCTGCGCCGAGGCCACCGGAACGGCATAGCGCACCGGCACCGGCTCGGCCGCGCCCACCACGGTCATCGGCAACCGCCCGCCCGCGCGACCATGCGACGCCGCCCCGAACAGCGCCAGCGGGTCGGTCACCCGCCCCATCGGCCGCTTGCGCAGGCTCGCATCGCCGGTGAAGGTCGCCGTGATCGGCGAAGTTGCCATCGCGCCCATGATCAAACGAACGCCGGTGCCCGAATTGCCGCAATCGATCACATCCTCGGGCTCGGCGAAACCGCCGACCCCGACACCATTGACGGCCCATTCGCCGGGGCCGCCATGCGTGACTTCCGCGCCGAAGGCGCGCATCGCACGGGCGGTGTCCAGCACGTCCTGGCCTTCCAGCAGGCCGGTAATCCGCGTCTCGCCGACCGAAAGCGCACCCAGAAGCAGCGCACGGTGGCTGATCGACTTGTCACCCGGCACCTCGGCCACGCCGCGCAGCGGTCCACCCCGCAGGGCGGTCATCGGAAGGGGGTCGCCGTGCCCGGACATGGCCGTTCTCCTGTCGCCGTTTCCTGCCTGATAGCGCAGGCGGCAGGAACCGTCCATGCGCGACCACGCTTTCATCTTGCCGAAGCTTTCATCTTGCCGAAAATACTCTCGCCGAAGGCGGCCGGACCTCACTTCCGGCGGAAGGTAAGGTAATGCGGCACGCGCCCCTCGCGCAGGGCTTTCTGCTCGTAGCGGGTGGAATGCCAATCGCTCCACGGCACGCGCAAGTCGGCGGGGCGCTCGGCCCGCCAGTCGAAGCCGTGGCGCGGCACCTGCTCCAGCGTCTGGCGGACATAGTCGGGGATGTCCGTGGCCACACGCAGGATCGCGCCCGGCTTCATCACGCGGGCCAGCGGCTCCAGGTGTTCGGGCGTGACGAAGCGGCGGCGGTGATGCTTCTTTTTCGGCCAGGGGTCGGGGTAAAGCAGGAAGCATCGCGCGACAGAGGCATCGGGAAGCACGTCGAACAGGTCACGCACATCGCCGGGATGCACGCGCAGGTTGCTCACCTCGGCCTTACGGATCTTGCCCAGCAGCATCGCCACGCCATTGATGAAGGGTTCGCAGCCCAGGATACCCACCTCGGGGTGCAGCGCGGCCTGATGGACCATGTGTTCGCCCCCGCCGAACCCCACCTCCAGCCACATCTCACGGTCGTCCCCGAACAGCGCCGTCAGGTCGATCGGGGTGCGCTCGGGGTTCTCGTCCCAATCCACCCCGCGCGGGGCCAGCGCCTGCAGATCCTTGTCGAGATACGCGCGCTGGCTGTCGCGCAGGGTCTTGCCGTGGCGGCGGCCATAGAAGTTGCGCCAGGGGACGCCAGGGCGGGAGTTGTCAACGTTCATGGGCGCTGCTCTAGCGAGTCGGAAGAACTTGATCAATGGCGCGCACGGAAGCGGCGCCGCCGACCGCCCTCAGACCTCTTTCTTCAGCGCCTCTGCCAGGTCCGTGCGTTCCCAGCTGAATCCGCCGTCGGCCTCGGGGTCGCGCCCGAAATGCCCATAGGCGGCGGTGCGCGAATAGATCGGACGGTTCAGACCCAGATGCTCGCGGATGCCGCGCGGGGTCAGGTCCATCACCTTCGGGATCGCGGCCTCGATCGCGGTGTCGTGCAGTTCGCCGGTGTTGTGGGTGTCGACGTAGATCGACAGGGGATGCGAAATGCCGATGGCATAGCTGAGCTGGATCGTGCAGCGTTCGGCCAGGCCGGCGGCGACGATGTTCTTGGCCAGATAGCGGGCGGCATAGGCCGCCGAGCGGTCCACCTTGGTCGGGTCCTTGCCCGAGAACGCGCCGCCGCCATGCGGGGCCGCGCCGCCATAGGTGTCCACGATGATCTTGCGCCCGGTCAGTCCGGCGTCACCATCCGGCCCGCCGATGACGAAAGTGCCGGTGGGGTTGATCCACCATTCCGTCTTGCCGGTGATCCATTCCGTCGGCAGCACCTCGCGGATATACGGTTCGACGATCGCGCGGATGTCGGCGCTGGTCTGGGCCTCGTCCGAATGCTGCGTGGACAGCACGATCTGCGTGACCTCTACCGGCTTGCCATTCTCGTAGCGCAGGGTCAGCTGGCTTTTGGCGTCGGGGCGCAGCGTCGGTTCTGCGCCGGATTTGCGCACCTCGGCCAGACGGCGCAGGATCGCGTGCGAGAACTGGATCGGGGCCGGCATCAGCGCGTCGGTTTCGTTCGTGGCGAAACCGAACATGATGCCCTGGTCGCCCGCCCCGTCGCGGTCCACGCCCTGGGCAATATGGGCCGATTGTTCATGCAGGAAATTCAGCACATGGCAGGTATTCCAGTGGAACTTTTCCTGCTCATATCCGATATCGCGGATGCAGTCGCGGGCGATCTGCCCGATCCGGCCCATGTGGTCCTTCAGGCGTTCCTGGTCCGACAGACCCACCTCGCCGCCGATCACGACCATGCCGCTGGTCGCGAAGGTTTCGCAGGCGACGCGGGCATTCGCCTCTTCCTTCAGGAAATTGTCGAGGATCGCATCCGAAATCCGGTCGCAGACCTTGTCGGGGTGGCCCTCGGACACGGATTCCGAGGTGAAGAGATAGTTCTGTCGTGCCATGGGAAGTGCTCCATTGAAAAAATTCCGCCACGCCAGGAAGCCGTTGTGACGGTCGCAGGATCCTCGCTTAAGGCGCGCGTCGCCCATGGTCAATGCAATAGCGCATTCGCCGGGCGGCAAGCAGCGCCAGTGCCAGACCGAACAGCAGCGCCATGGGCAAGTCGCCCAGCCGCGCATATGGCGTGACCGCAAGGCCCGCCGGAAGCGGCGCGTTCAACATCCCCGCCCGGTTCAAAGGCAGCGCGTGCAGCAACCGGCCCTTCGGCCCGATCACCGCCGAGACGCCGGTATTGGCCGCGCGCAGCAATGGCAGGCCCTGCTCGACCGCGCGAAGCCGCGCCTGCGCCAGGTGCTGATACGGCCCCGAAAAGGTTCCGAACCAGGCATCATTGGTGATTTGAAGAATCCAGTCGGGCCGCGTGGCCGTTCCGCGCAGATCCTGCGGAAAGATCGCCTCGTAGCAGATCAGTGGCAGCACCTCGCCCAGCGGACCCAGGTCGAGCAGCCGCGCCCCCGGCCCGGCGGCATAGCCACGGCCTTCGTCGGCGGCCAGGCCAGAAATCCCCGCGCGGGCGAACAGATCCGCCAGTGGCATGTATTCGCCGAAGGGTACCAGATGGTGCTTGTCGTAGATCTGCGTGACGCGCCCGTCTTCATTCAGGACGACCGCCGAATTGAACGGGCGCGCGCCCGGCCAGCGCTGGATGCCCAGCACCACGGGCCGCCCGTCCGCGGCCTGCGCGATTTCAGCCAGCACCGGCCCGGCGCTGTCCAGCGTATAGGGCACGGCTGTCTCCGGCCAGACGATCAGATCGGGTTCCGGCCGCGAAGGGGCGGCGGTCAGGTCGATCTGTCGGTTCACAAACACCGGGATCATGTCGCGTCGCCATTTCAGGTGCTGCGCCGCGTTGGGCTGGACCAGCCGCACCACGGGCGCATCGGCCCGCGGAGGGACGGGCTGAGCCAGCCGCCATGCGCCGATCCCCCAGGCCGACCCGGCCAACGCCAGCGCGACCAACATGCCACGCATCCCGAAGGCCACGGGCAGCAGTGCCGCGATCAACGCCAGAAAAGTCAGAAGCGACGGCCCACCAAGCGCCGCGGCCTGCATGACCGGTGTTCCGATCCAAAGATGTCCGATCGACGCCCAGGGAAAGCCGGTGAACAGATAACCGCGCAACAGCTCGGCCAGTCCCAGTGCCGCGACCAGCGCCAACGCACGTATCCGCGGCGTCGCGCCCAGCCACGCCGCTCCCCAGGCCGCACAGCCCCAGAACAGCGCCAGCCCGAAAGCCATGAACACCAGGGCAAAAGGCGCCATCCAGCCGTCGCGCGCCGCATCCACCAGAAAGGGCTGCACGATCCAGGCAAGCGCCGCAGCGAAATATCCCGCGCCCCCCAGCCACATCAGCCGGGCAGCGCGCCACGGCGGCGCGGCCGGCAGAACCATCGCGAAAAGCGCCGCGAATCCCACAAGTGCCAGCGGCCACAGGCCCATCGGCGCCTGCCCCGCCGCGGCCAGCACACCCGCGCCGAAGGCCGCCAGCAGCGACGGCCAGCGCGCCGTTCCATCGGTCAATCCGGCGGTGCGCGCGATCATCCCGCTCCATTGTCCGGCGCCGAGGGCAATCGCACGCGCAACCGTTTCAGGCGGCGCGGATCGGCATCGACAACCTCGAATTCGGCGCCGCTTTCATGCGGGACGACCTCACCGCGCGTTGGCACCCGGCCCGTCATCATGAAGACCAGGCCGCCCAGCGTGTCGATCTCTTCCTCGTCCTCGGGGTCGGCCAGCTTGATCCCGATCTCGGCCTCGAACTCGTCCAGCGGCGTGCGCGCCTGCGCAAGATAGCAGCCGGGTTGTTCTTCGGTCCAGAACACGCCCTCGGCCACGTCGTGCTCGTCCTCGATCTCGCCGATGACCTGCTCGATCAGATCCTCGATCGTCACAAGACCGTCAACGCCACCGTATTCGTCGATCACCAGCGCCATGTGCCGCCGGCCGTTCTGCATCTTCTGAAGCAACACACCCAGCGGCATAGACGGTGGCGCAAACAGAAGCGGTCGCAGCAACGGGCGAAGCTCGAACGCGTCGCCGGTGCCGTTGAAGCCGTATTTCAGCGCGAAATCCTTCAGGTGGACCAGCCCGACGGGGTGGTCCAACGTGCCATCATAGACCGGCAGGCGGGTCATGCCGCTGTCGCGGAATACCTTTACGAGGTCGTCCTTTTCGATGTCCAGCGGCACGGCCACGATCTCGACCGTGGGCAAGGCCACGTCCTCGACCCGCATGCGCCGAAGGTTCGCCAGCCCGGGCAGCGGCAGAGGCAGCGGCGTTGTCCCCACGGGGGCCGCCTGGCGGACTGCGTCCTCCTCATCATCGCCTTCAGGCGCCATGAAAGAGCTGAAAATCCGGCCGAAAAGGCCGCGTTGCTGTTCTTCTTCATTGTCCGGCGCGCCTTGCGCCGCAGTAGACGACCCGTCCGTCTCTTCGCCCATCATTCCTTACCGGTTGCAGCAGGCCCATTGCGGCCCACGATCATAGATATGGGTCAGCAATACCCATTCTTTCAAGTAATTCCAATTCCAGCGCCTCCATCCGCTCGGCGTCTGGGGGACGCGTGTGATCGAAACCCAACAGATGCAGGCAGCCATGCACCAGAAGATGGCTTACATGCGCGGCAAGCGGCTTTCCCTGTTCGGCGGCTTCCCGCGCGCAGGTGTCATAGGATATCGCGATATCGCCCAGGGCCTGCGGCATGCCTGGGGGCCCCGGATCGGGCCGCGACGGGGCCGCGCCGGCCTGCTCGGGCGACAGGTCCACCGCCGGCCATGACAGAACGTTGGTGGCGCGCGGCTTGTCGCGGAAGTCGGCGTTCAACGCGGCGATGCGGTCATCGTCGCAGCCCAGAACCGCAATCTCGAACGCCTCGGCGGGCAGATCCAGATGCGAAAGCACGGCGCGGCAGGCGGTCTCGGCCAGATCCTCCAGCCCCGACGTCCTCCATCGCTCATCCTCGATCAGCGTCTCGACAAGTTCAGGCATCGGCCTTGTCATAAGCCTCGATGATGCGGGCGACCAGCGGATGACGCACCACGTCGCGCGCAGTGAAATATCTGAAGGCAATCCCCTCGACCCCTTTCAGCAGCCCCTCTGCATCTGAAAGGCCCGAGGCCACGCCGCGCGGCAGGTCCACCTGGCTGCGGTCGCCGGTGACGACCATGCGCGATCCCTCGCCCAGGCGGGTAAGGAACATCTTCATCTGCATCGTCGTCGCATTCTGCGCCTCGTCCAGCACGACAAAGGCGTTTGACAGCGTGCGCCCGCGCATGAAGGCCAGCGGCGCGATCTCGATCCGCTTTTCCTCCATCAGCTTGGCAAGCTGCTTGCCGGGAAGGAAATCGTTCAGCGCATCATAGAGCGGCTGCATGTAGGGATCGATCTTTTCCTTCATGTCGCCGGGCAGAAAGCCCAGCCGCTCGCCCGCCTCGACCGCCGGGCGGCTCAGGATGATGCGGTCCACATGCCCGCCGATGAACATGTTCACAGCGACGGCCACCGCCAGATAGGTCTTGCCGGTGCCTGCCGGTCCGATCCCGAAGGCCAGCTCGTTGGCGAACAGCGCCTGGACATAGTCCTTCTGCGCATCGGTTCGCGGTTCCACTGTTTTCTTTCGGGTCTTGATTTCGACCCGCCCGCCCTGGAACATCTCCAGCTGATCGCCCGGATCGTCAGCGCCCTGCGATACAGCATCGCCCATGCGGATCATCGCGTCTATATCGCCGGCCTCGGCGCTGCGGCCCGATTCCAGACGCCCGTAAAGCTGGCCCAGCACGGCAGCGGCCCGGTCGCGCGCCACGTCCTCGCCCACCAGGGCCAGATGGTTCCCGCGACGCAGTATATGCACATCCAGCGCATGCTCTACCTGCGCAAGATTGCGGTCGAATTCGCCACAAAGATCGATAAGAAGGCGGTTGTCGGGAAATTCCAGAAGCGTTTCGTGAACGTCCTGCGATTCATTGTGCGGGGGGGTCAGAGCGCTGATGCCCAAAAACGACTCCGTTGGCTGAGGCTTCTTCACACAAGGTGGCCCTCTTGCCTGTCCAGCGCAAGCAATAGCTGGCCGTTTTCACAAGATCGACACGGAAAAGCGGGCCGCAAAGCATCGCCTGCGACCCGTCATGTCCGGTTTCCCGCGGTGAATCAGCGACTTGTCGGAACGAAATCGCGATAGCCCGGCGTTTCGGTCTGATAGTCCTTCACGATCGTTCCCGGCGCGTAGTTGTCATCGCAGATCGGCAGACCCGATTTCGGATCAAACCGACGGCCCGAATATCCTTCCAGCCCGTCATCCATGAGCCACGCCTGACACCCGTCCGGGTCATAGACGATGGCCGCCTTGCCGTCTGCCAGCCCGACGGTGTCACGGCCGCTATCGTTCGTGTTGGCTATGGTCGACTGCGCGCCGGCATAGGGACGGACACCATCCGCACAGCCGCCAAGAACGGTAAGCGCCAGCAGACCCGCGGCGGAAATTGCAATTCTGTTCATATCAATCACCACCTGTAGCAAACGACTTCGACGCGACGGTTCTTCTGCATGCCGGCCGCCGTCCGGTTCGTCGCCACCGGTCGGCGTTCGCCAAAGCCGATCTGGCGCTGGACCACCGCCCCGACAGAACGGGCGACGCTGGCCACCGATGCGGCACGGCGCTGTGACAGACGGATGTTGTATTCATCCGACGCCCTGCTGTCGGTATGACCGTAAATGGCATAGCCGAACGCGTCGGAACTGGTGAAGAAATCAGCCAGACGCTGACGCGCCCCGGGCCGCAGCCGGGCGCTGTCCGTCGCGAACAGCGTGTCGGCATTCTCGACCATGCAGGTATTCTTCTTCAGGCAGACCGGTCGCCCGCTCTCGGGATTCACCCGGTCCAGCATATACCCCTCGGCCCCGCCATCGGCCCACCAGTGCATGCAGCCGTCATCATCGACCCACATACCCCATTTCACCTTTCCCGACACCGACGGCGCAGACTGCGACAGGACCGGCCCCGAAAAAAGCAGGCCGATCGATGCAACGGCTGCCACCATTGCCATGCGACCAGATCTGAAAATCTTGCGTTTCACCGCATTCCCCTTTGCGACATTCTGTTTCACCGACGCATTTGCGGACGGTCGGCACTGGGTTGGAAATCCGACATTCAGGGTAACAAGAATTGCGCGCAGTGAAAGCCGCGCGCTCCTGCCATTATGGCGCGTGCGCGGACACTTCCGGGCTGGTCGCAGGATTGTTTCGACACCGGCCCGAAATAGGGCAGGTTTTCAGGAAATCCGCTGCAATTTTTTCAATCCAATGCGGTTCCGGCCAGCGAATTTGGGTTGCTTTCGATGATTCGCACCCGGCGCAGGTCCCCCGGCCGCGCATCGGAATCGCGGACGTGAACCGCGTGCAGGTGTTCGGACTTTCCCACCATCTGCCCCGGCAGGCGACCGGCCTTTTCGAACAGCACGCCGACCTCGCGCCCGACCATGGCGTTCTGGATCTCGGCCTGCTGGCGTGTCAGCAGGGTCTGAAGCCGCTGCAGCCGGTCCGATGCCTCATCCGCATCCACCGTCGCGCGTTCGGCCGCGGGGGTGCCGGGGCGCGGCGAATACTTGAACGAATAGCATTGGCCATAGCGGACCTCCTCCACCAGGGCCATGGTCGCCCGGAAATCCGCTTCGGTCTCTTCGGGAAAACCGACGATGAAATCGCCCGAGATCAGGATGTCGGGCCGGGCGTCGCGGATCCGTCCGATCAGCCGCAGGTAGCTTTCGGCGGTGTGGCTGCGGTTCATCCGCTTGAGGATGCGGTCGCTGCCCGATTGCACCGGAAGATGCAGATACGGCATCAGCTTTTCGCATTCGCCGTGCGCCGCGATCAGATCGTCGGTCATGTCGTTGGGATGCGACGTGGTGAAACGGATACGCTCCAGCCCGTCGATCCCGGCCAGCTCATGGATCAGCCGTGCCAGAGACCAGTCGCGGCCGTCCGGCCCTTCCCCGTGATACGCGTTGACGTTCTGCCCCAGCAGCGTGATCTCGCGCACCCCGCGCGCAACCAGGTCGCGGGCCTCGGCCAACACACGGCCGACGGGGCGGCTGGCCTCGGCGCCGCGGGTATAGGGCACGACGCAGAAGGCGCAGAACTTGTCGCATCCTTCCTGCACCGTCAGAAAAGCCGTCGGCCCGCGCGTCGCCCTGGGCCGCGCCACCAGATGGTCGAACTTGTCCTCTTCGGGGAAATCGGTGTCGAGAGCCTTCTCGCCCGCCCGCGCGCGCGCCTCCATCGCCGGCAGGCGGTGATAGCTTTGCGGCCCCACCACCAGATCAACCATCGGCTGGCGGCGCAGGATCTCTTCGCCCTCGGCCTGGGCGACGCAGCCCGCCACGCCGATCTTCAGATCCGGGTTCGCCGCCTTCAGGCCCTTGAAGCGGCCCAGCTCGGAATAGACCTTTTCGGCCGCCTTCTCGCGGATGTGACAGGTATTCAGCAGGATCATGTCAGCGTCGTCGGCCCTGTCGGTGGTGACATAACCCGCCCCGCCCATAGCCTCGGCCATGCGCTCGCTGTCATAGACGTTCATCTGACAGCCATAGGTCTTGATGAAAAGTTTCTTCGGGTCCGACATGATTGTGCGCCTCGTTTCCTCGACCCCGCCTCCTACACCCTGGCGCGGCCCCCCGCAACGCTTGCAATGGCAACCGATTTGCGGGACTTTCCCGAAACCCCGGATGTGCAGAGCGACGGCAGGCGGCATGGATTACCACGGTCTGGACCATTTCCTTCGCGAGGGGCGTGCGGCGCTTGCCAAGGGGCCGGTGGCGCTGATCCTTGTGGAAGATCACGTCGAGGTCGACACCACGATCCGCCACCACCTGAACCTGGGCTTCGGCACCATCGCGGTGTTCTGTCCCGAAGGCACCCCACGACCTGCCGATGTGGTCGAGAAGGTCCATTTCGTCGAGATGGACATGCATCGCGAAGGTGCCCCGATCGAGACCGTAAACCGGATCATCAAGGCGGCGCCGGGCCAATGGCTTTATTACTGCTACAATGCCGAATACCTGTTCTTCCCGTTCTGCGAGACCCGCACGGTAGGTGAAATGCTGGCCTTCCATGCCGAGGAACGGCGCGATGCGATGCTGACCTATGTCATCGACCTTTATGCCAGCGATCTTGAACGCTTTCCCAACGCCGTCTCACTTGAGACGGCGATGCTGGACAGGTCGGGTTATTACGCGGCCGCGCGCCCGGACGATAATGGCCACCCGCGCGAGCGGCAGCTTGATTTTTTCGGCGGACTGCGCTGGCGTTTCGAAGAGCATGTGCCAAAGGCGCGTCGCAAGATCGACCGTATCGCCCTGTTCCGCCCCGGGCGGGGCCTTGTCCTGCACCCCGATCACACCTTCAACGAACAGGAATACAACACCTATTCCTGCGCGTGGCATCACAACCTGACCGCGGCGATCTGTTCGTTCCGCACGGCCAAGGCCCTGAAGAGCAATGCCGGCTCGACCTTCGACATCCACGATTTCGAATGGGCCAACTCGGCACCGTTCGAGTGGAGTTCGCAACAGCTTATGGATCTCGGGCTGATGGAACCGGGCCAGTGGTTCTGAGGCCGGCATGACCATCCGGCGCGGCGAATGGGCAATCTTCGGCGTCACTCTGGCCTATGTCACGGGTTTCGGTGCGTGGTTCCTTGTGATCGGGAATTACGAGTTCATCTGGTACATCCTGACGATGGCGGTGATGATCGCGCTGGTCGGTGTGAACCTGCGGCGCGCGGAATTCCCGCTCGGGCTTCTATGGGCCCTGTCATTGTGGGGGCTGGCGCATATGGCCGGCGGCGGCATCGTGGTGGGCGAAAGCGTACTTTATTCCGCCACGCTGCTACCGCTGATCGAAACCGGCGAACTGACGCTGCTGAAATATGACCAGCTCGTTCACGCCTACGGCTTCGGGATCACGGCCTGGTTGCTTTGGCACCTGATGCGACGCCACTATCCGGCCACCCGTCACAGCTGGACCGTTCATGTCTATCCGGCGCTCGGCGCGATGGGGCTGGGTTCGGTGAACGAGATCGTCGAGTTCATCGCCGTTCTGGCCATCGCCGACACCAATGTCGGCGGATATGTGAACACGGCGCTGGATCTGGTGTTCAATGCGGCCGGCGCGATCCTGGCCGTTTGCCTGCTGTGGCTTCGGGAAGTGTCGCGTTAGCCGCCGGTCCGGCGCAAACGTATCACCACGTCCACGCGCGCGATATCGACCCCGTCAGGCGCCTGCGGCAGACCCGTGATCTTCAGTTCGTCGGCTGGCGCGTCGGTCAGGCTCCCGTCATCTTCCCAGAAGAAATGCGGATGGTCGTCCACCCGGGTGTCGAAATAGCTTTTCGTTCCATCGACCGTCACCTCCTGCATCAGCCCGGCATCGCAGAAAGCCCGAAGCGTGTTGTAGACCGTCGCCAGCGAAACCTTCTGGCCGGCCCCCGACGAGGCCGCGAAGAGGCTTTCGGCGGTGACATGCCGATTGTGCCCGTCACCGACCAGCAACGCGGCAAGCGCCACACGCTGCCGCGTCGGGCGCAGCCCGGCCCCTGCCAGCCAATCGGTGCCTCGATCAATCGCTTCGGGGCTCATCTATCCTGTCCCGCCTGTTCCACACCATTTATATAGGCCCTTCACCTTTCCGATTTCAAACGCAAATCATTGCGCCACCGTCCGACCGTCACGCGGGTGGGTTCTTGCAAGCCTGCAAAGGCCGATGCTAGAGGGGAAATGACAAGACCGACAGATCACAAAGGGGCAAGGCGGCATGGCCGGTTTTCCGAGCAGCTTCGACAAGGACGGGCTTTTGCAATGCGCGCGGGGCGAACTCTTCGGCCCCGGCAACCCGCAACTGCCCGAGCCGCCAATGCTGATGATGGACCGCGTCACCGAAATTTCGGATGATGGAGGCGAGTTCGGAAAGGGTCATGTCGTGGCGGAGTTCGACATCCATCCCGATCTGTGGTTCTTCAAATGCCACTTTCCCGGTGATCCGGTAATGCCCGGCTGCCTGGGACTGGACGCGATGTGGCAGCTGACCGGGTTCAACCTGGGCTGGCGCGGAATGCAGGGACGTGGCCGGGCACTTGGCGTCGGTGAGGTCAAGTTCACTGCCATGGTCACACCTGACATCAAGAAACTGACCTACATCATCGACTTTTCCCGCGTCATCGACCGCAAGCTGAAGATGGGAATCTCGAACGGAAAGATGCTGGCCGATGGCGAACAGATTTATACTGCCCTCAACATGAAGGTCGGGGTCTTCAAGGACTGACCTCGGACGCCCCGTTCAAGGAGCCGCAATATGCGACGCGTCGTCATCACCGGAATCGGGATCGTCTCGCCGATCGGCAACAATGCCCAGGAGGTCGAAGCCAGCCTGCGCGCCGGCCGGTCGGGCATCGTGCCGGAACCCACCTATGCAGAGAACGGTTTTCGCAGCCAGATCGCGGGCATTCCGCAAATCGATCTGGCCGAGAAGATCGACAAGCGCCAGCTGCGTTTCATGGGGCCGGGCGCGGCCTATAACTACATCGCGATGGAACAGGCCATCGCCGATGCAGGGCTGGAGGAGAACGAAGTCTCGAACGAACGCTCGGGGCTGATCATGGGCTCGGGCGGGCCGTCCACCTCGAACCTGTTCGCGGCGCATACCATCGTCAAGGAAAAGGGCAGCCCCAAGCGGATGGGCCCGTTCATGGTGACGCGCTGCATGTCATCGACGAATTCCGCCTGC
>JADQCD010000292.1 GCA_016278285.1 Actibacterium sp. | reverse complement strand
CGGCAGGTCCGACGAAATGCAGATATCCAGCGACGCCACGTCATAGAAGATCGGCGCGCGGCCCTCGACCTCGATCAGCCGCGCCGCGCGGTCAAGGCCCACGGCCCGGCCCATCACCAGGCGGGCGCCTGCGAACCTGGCCAGTCTGACCAGGTCGATCTCCAGTTCCGGCCGGCGGTAGTGGCCCGCCACCAGCCCCGGCAACATTCCCGAATAGGGTGCCGTCGGGCCGGGATTGATCAGCGTGAGGCGTGCCCCGGGCAGCGGGTTCATCCCCCACATGCGCAGCACCAGCGCATGGGCATGGCCGCCGCCGATCAGCACCAGGTCGCGGGTCAGTGGAAGGGGGCCGTTCATCGCGGGATCCTCGGGTTGGGTTCGCGACACTTAACCTTGTGCGGCGGAGTGCAAAAGGGGGGCGGCATGTCTGGGTCAGTCGTAACCCGTCATTTCCAGATAGCCGCGCCCGCTGTGGCTGCCCGATATCCGAACGGGCCCCTCCCAGTAGGGAAACAGCACGTCCATCCAGGCCGCATCGTTGACCGCCTCTATAGTCACGTCCACGCCATGCGCTGGCAGCTTGACCCGCCAGCTCACGGGGATGTCCCGGCCGGCGACAGGGGCTTCGCGCAGCGGCGTCATCGTCATTTCCCCATTCCCGAAGGTCCGCACCGTTCCGTCCGCGCCGATCCAGGTGCCCGAGCCATAGGCCCCGCCCCCCTTTTGGCGCAGACGGAACCCCATCAGCTTGGCGCCATTGTCGAAATGCAGCGATATCCAGTCCCAGCCCTGCTGCGTGTCGGCCAGCGGCTGCGAGGACCATTCCCGGTCCAGCCAGGCCCGACCAGTGACTTCGACGGGTCCGCGCGGCAGGTGAAGCGTGCCCCGGACAGCATAGAAGGGTTGCGAATAGTAATGGCTCGCCTGTCCTTCAGGCGACTTGACCGAATAGCCTGCTTCGCCGTTCAGGACCAGCGGCCCCCCGGCCGCAAGTGACAGGTCATAGGCGAAATCCGGCCCCGACGCCGAAACGGACAGGTCCGACAGGTCTGGCCCGGCCATGCGCCAGTCGTCGATCCAGGCGGTGAACGGGGCGGCTGCAACCCCCGCCTGCCCTATTCCACCCCGCGCAAGCCGCTCGGCCACGAAATGCCGCGCAGGCGTCGTGACGGCGGCATGGCCCATCCATATCTGCGGGCTGGACCAGCCTTCGCGCGTCTCGGGCGCAAGCGCCGAGCGGAACAGCGTCCACTGCATGCCATAGTCGGTTCCGTCCGGCCCGGTAAGGTTCGCGGTCAGATACCACCACTCGATCCGGAAAGCGGGATGCGCGCCGTAATCGGCGGGGAACTTCAGCGTGTCTCCGGGCTCGGGCCGGGCGAATCCCTGCGCCGCGGTTCCCAGGCCGGCAAACCCCTGCCCCAGGGCGGGTGCGGCCATCAGCAGCATGGCCAGGAAGACGAATGGCCTAACGTTCATGGGCGAACACCTTCAGAAGGTCGGCCGGCGCGGTGCGTGCCAGCCGCCAGGCCGGCCAAGCAGCGGCCGTTCCACCGGCCAGCAGCGCCAGCGCCGTCAGCCGGGCCCAGTCGGCCGGAAACAGATGCATCGGCAGCCGCCAGCCGAAGGCGGCCACATTTACGACGGCCAGCAATGCCCAGGCCAGCAGAAGGCCCACTGGCAGCGCCAGCAGCATGGTCAGCGCCGCCAGCATCACAGCGCGGACAAGCTCCAGTCGCGCCAGGCGCGCCCGCGTCAGGCCCAGAGCCCAGACCGGGGCAAGTTGCGGCAGCCGCATGGTCGAAAGGGTCAGCAAACTCATCAGCATGGCGAACCCCGCCACCCCCATGGTCAGCACGTTCAGCGCGGCAGTCACGGTGAAGGTCTGCTCGAATATGCCCAGCGACAGGGCCTTGATCCGCGCCTGATCGGTCACGTTATCAGGCGGCAGGCCGAATTCCTCGACCAGCGATCGGGCCAGCGCGACGGCCTGCGCCGGGTCCGCGCGGATCGCATGGCGCAGGCGCGGCACTTGCGGGTAAAGCGTCGTCAGCAGATCCACCCCGATCATCGCCTCGCCACGCGGATTGCCGTAATCGGAATAGACCCCTGCGACCGGCAGCGTGTGGCCACCGGGAAGGCGCAGCATGTCGCCTGGAACCAGACCGGCTTGGCGCATCAGTTGTTCGTTGATCAGCGCCGCCTCGCCGCGTGCCACGCGGTCCCAGCCGCCCGGCTGCATCCGCAGCATCGGCCAGTTGTCGCGATAGGTGGCATGATCGGCCACGCCGAACACCGCGCCGGGCGCACCGGCCAGCGACCCCTCGATCGACCAGATGGGCAGCACCGCGTTCGATCGTGGCGCCAGCCATTCCCGCAGTCGCGCGGCCTGCGCCTCGTTCTCGGCGGTGACATACAGCTCGGACGCCAGACGTTGATCCAGCCAGCCGGTGAAGGTCAGGCGGAAGCTGGCCACCATCGTGCCCACGCCAACATTCGCCGCAAGCGCCAGCAGCAATGCCATCAGCGCCAGCGACAGGCCCGGCAATTGCTGTCTTGTGTCCGCCCAGAACCACAGCGCCAGCGGCCCCCTGGCCGCCCGCTCTGCCATGCCGAGCAAAGCAGACAGGACCCCCGGCAGCGCCAGCGCAGCGGCCAGCAGCATCGCCCCCAGCAGGGCGAACCCCGCCACCAGGCTCTGCCCCCACATCGCCAGCGCGACCGCCGCCAGTGCCAGACCCGCCGCAATGCCGGTCTGCGCGACCATCGACCGGGCCGAGGCCCGTGCCCATGCGCGTGGCTGCGCCGGCGCCAGAAGTGGCATGCGCCAGACCCGCCAGAGACTTTGCGCCGATGCCGCCGTCGCGCCCACAAGAGCAACGGCCAGCCCACCCAGCCACCAGCCGGGGCTGAGGTTCAGCGTGCCCGGCACCGCCGCACCGTATAGCCCGCGCAGCGTCGCCGCCACGTCGGGCAACAGTGCCGCCGCGATGCCATAGCCCAACGCAACACCGGCAAGCCCGGCGAACAGCGCCAGCATCAGCATCTCGACGGCCAGAAGGGCAGTCAGCACCGCCAGCGGCACGCCGATCGCCCGCAGGGTGCGAAACATGGTCCGGCGCTGCTCGAAGGCCAGCCCGACGGCCGAATGCACGATGAACAGGCCCACGGCGAAGGACAGCAGGCCGAAGGCCGTCAGATTCAGGTGAAAACTGTCCGTCAGGCGCGAGATGTCGGCCCGCGCTTGCGGTGCGCGCTGAACCAGGTCCGGTGCGATTTCGGCCAGCGGCGGGCGGCCCATCGGCTGTTCCGGCGCCACGATCAGACGCGACACCGCGCCCGGCGCCGACAACAGGTTCTGCGCGATGCCAATATCCATCACCAGGACGCCGGGCAGCAACCCGGCGGTGGCGCGCAACTCGGGCAAACCGGTGGCCGGCTCCAGCGCAGCCGCGGTTTCCGGCGCGGCGAAGGCCAGGCCCGGCGGCGTGATGAAGGGGCGCAGACCGGCCCCGCCTGTCACCGTCTGCGGAACGGCGCCCGGCGGCGCGGTGACCGGATCGACGCCCAGGATGCGCAGGCGCCTGTCGCCATCGCGCCACGTCCCCTCCAGCACCGGCGAGACTTGCCAGCCGGCACGGCGCAGCGCGATATATCGCGCCTGCCCGAATCGTTGCCCGTCGGCCGCCTCGATCCGGGCGAAACGGTTTTGCCCCAACAGTTGCGCGGCGCGGTCATAGCTGTCGCGTGCCTGCCCGTTTATCGCCTGCACACCGGACCAGAGCGCGGTTGCCAGCGCCAGCCCGACCGCCAGGCTGACCAGTTGCAGCGGGTGCCGCCACCAATGCGCCATCAGCGCGGCAAGCGTGGCGCGCACCATCAGCACAGCCCTCCGCCGGAAAGGTGAAGCCGCCGGTCCAGACGCGCGGCCAGCCTTGCGGAATGGGTCACCATCAGCAGCCCGGCGCCGGTTTCCCCGACCAGGCCCAGCAACAGGTCCATAACCGCGTCACCGGTGGCCTCATCCAGGTTTCCCGTGGGTTCATCGGCCAGGATCAGCCCCGGCCGCCCGGCCAGCGCGCGGCCGATGGCGACGCGCTGCTGCTGTCCGCCCGAAAGCTGTTCGGGATAGCGGCCCAGAAGCGGCACCAGACCCAGCCGCGCGGCAAGCGTGTCGGTCCAGGTCACGTTCTCGCGCCCGGCCAGTTGCGCCTGGAAACGCAGGTTGGCCGCGACCGGCAGCGAGGGGATCAGGTTGAACTGTTGAAACACCAGCCCGATGCGCGCTCGGCGCAGGCGCGCGCGCGCCCCGTCGCCCATGTCGCCAAGCGTCTGGCCGTCCAGCGCGACCTGCCCCGCATCCGGCCGTTCAAGCCCGGCGCAAAGATGCAGAAGCGTGCTCTTTCCGCTTCCCGATTCGCCCGTCAGGGCAACGGCCTCGCCCGCATTGACCGAAAGGGACACGCCGGCGAAGACCTGCACATGTTCGCCGCCACTGTCGTATCCCTTGGTGATGTCGCGAACCTCGAGCAACATGATATGTCCCTCCTGACGGGCCAGAGCCTAGCCCGCCAGACGAAAAGCGCCAGTCGCAAGCGGGCCCTGCGCGGCACTTGACGGCAATATTGACAATCCGCCCGCGGGCGGGTTGCTTGACGCGATCAACCATCCGGAGGTCTCGCGCGCATGTGGATCGCCCTGCGCACCCTTGCCATCGGTGCCGTGGGCGCCCTGCTGGCTTTCCTGGCCGGCATACCCGCTCCGTTCCTGACCGGGCCAGCCTTTCTTGTCACGCTTTCGGCGCTGCTGGGTCTGAAGGCGGCGATCCACCCGCGTTATCGTGACGCGATCTTCGTGGTGATCGGCGTGAACATGGGCACCTCGGTCACGCCCGAGGCGGTGGCCACCGCGGCGAAATGGCCCGGCAGCCTGGCCATGCTGTCGCTGTCGATCCTTGTCATTTTCCTGGGTGGCGCCGGCATCCTGAAATCCGTTTCGGGCATGGACCGCATGTCCGCCCTTCTGACCGCGACGCCGGGGCATCTCAGTTTCGTGCTCAGCCTGTCGTCGGACGTCAAGGCCGATATCGGCCGGGTGACGATGATACAGACAATGCGCGTGCTGTCGCTGACGCTGATCGTGCCCTTCCTCGCCCCGCTCCTGAGCGAAACGCCGCTGGTCGGAATGCGCCTGGCTGGCGATCCGATGACGCTGCCGTCGCTGGCGGCCTTGTTTTTGATGGCCGTGCTGGTGGGGCTGGCCGTTCAGAAACTGCGCCTGCCCGCCGCGCTTCTGCTGGGGGGCATGGCGGTGTCGTCGGTGGCGCACGGCTTCGGGATCACCGAGGGCACCATGCCCCCCTGGTTGTCGATGCCCGCCTTTGTCTCGATGGGGGCGCTGATCGGCACCCGCTTTACCGGCGTCAGCCCGCGCATGGTACTATCTTCGCTGGGCGCTTCGGCGATGCTGACCGGCTTTGCCGCGGCGGTATCCCTGCTGGGTGCGCTGATGGTATCGCGGCTGTTGGGTCTGCCGATCCTGAACGTGCTGATCGCCTTCGCGCCCGGCGGGCTGGAAACGATGATGGCAATGTCGATCCTGCTGAATGCCAATCCGGCCTATGTGGCGGCGCATCATGTTTTCCGGCTGATCTTTCTGTCGATCGTGCTGCCGGTCGTCGTGGCGCGCAACCGCGAGCGCGCCTGAGCTATTCGCGCGCGCGCAGCACCCTGGCGGGCCGCGCGGAAAGGGGGCGCAGGGCAAATACCAGCCCCGCCAGCAGCGTCGCGGCCACACCGCCAGTGACGATCAGCAGGGCCGACACCGGTGCGAAGACATAGCTTTCTTCCATGACGAAGGTCATGACCGCCCAGCCGGCCAGCCCGCCGGCCAGAACCGCGACCCCCCCGGCGGCTGCGCCCAGCATGGCCGAGCGTAGCGCGAAATAGCCCAACACCTGTCGGCGCAGGGCGCCCACGGTCTTGAGCACGGCCGCCTCGTAGATGCGCGTCCGCTCTCCGGCGGCCGCCGCGCCGATCAACACGAACAGCCCGGTGACCAGCGTGGCCAGCGCAGCATAGGTGATTGCGGCGGCAAGGCCACTCAACACCTCGGCAACGCGGCCGATCGCATCGCGCACGCTGATCGCGGTGATGTTGGGATAGGCCTCGGTCAGATCGCGCACCAGCGGCGCCTCGGCCGCGCGGTCGGCGTAGATCGTCGATATCCAGCTGTGCGGCGCCCCCCGCAACGCGGACGGGTTCATCGACATGACGAAGCCGATCCCGGCGGTCGAGAAATCCACCACCCGGAAGCTGGTGACCGTTGCGGTGATCTCGCGCCCAAGAACGTTCACCGTGACGGTGTCGCCAAGCTTCAGTCCGATCTCCGCGGCCTCTTCGGCGGCGAAACTCATTTGTGGCGGGCCGTCGTAACCGGCGGGCCACCATTGGCCGGCGGTGATATCGGTGCCTTCGGGCGGGGTGGGCGAATAGGTCAGCCCACGATCACCGCGCACCACCCAGTGGTTGCCCGCCACCTTTTCGGCGGGGCGGCCGTTGATCCGGGTTATGACCCCGCGCAGCATCGGCGCCGACTGAACCTTGGTCACGCCCGGGTCGTTCCGGACTCGGGCGAGATACCCGTCGATCTGGCCGGGCTGGATGTCCACGATGAAATAGGATGGCGCCACGTCCGGCAGTTCGTTGGCGATGGCGTTCTTCAGGTTGGCGTCGATCTGGCCGACCGCCGCCAGAACCGACAGGCCCAGCCCCAGTGACAGCACGACCGAAGTCGTTTCGCCCCCCGGGCCGCCAACCGCACCCAGCGCCAATCGAAGCGACGTGTGACCGCGTACGCGCCTGGACCGCGCCGCACGCCGCGCCAGCGATCGCACAGCGCGCGCCGCCAGCATCAGCAGCCCCAGCGCGCCTGCAATACCGCCCGCCGCCCAGAGGGCAAGGCCCGGCTCGTCCGAAAAGGCGGCGGCCGCCCCAATCAGCCCGGCAGCAAGCAGCGCGATCACCATCATGATGCGCATTCCCGGCCATACCCGCGCCGGCGCGACCGCCTCTCGAAACAGCGCCGCAGCCCGCACCTGTCCTGTGCGGGCCAGCGGCCAGAGCGTGAAAAGAAGCGCTGTCAGCGCGCCAAAAAGCGCGGCCTCGGCCAAGGGGCCGGGGTAAAACCCGATATCCGTGGGCAACGGCAGACGCGCCGCGATCACCGGCGCCAGCAGGAACGGTGCCGTGGCGCCCAGGATCAGCCCGATCATGATGCCCAGCAGCGCCAGCGCGCCGATCTGCATCAGATAGGCGAGAAAGATCACGCGGCCCTCGGCACCAAGGGTTTTCAGCGTTGCGATAACGGGCTCTTTCCCGTCCAGATAGGCGCGGACCGCGGCGGAAACGCCGATACCGCCCACTGCCAGACCGGCCAGCCCGACCAGCACAAGGAAAGATCCGATCCGTTCGACGAAACGGGTCATTCCAGGTGCGGCGTTGCGGCTGTCGCGCCAGCGCATGCCGTCATCGGCGAAACGCGCCTTTGCGCGCTGCTCGAGCGCCGACAGGTCAGCCCCCGCCGGCAGGGCCAGGCGGTATTCCGAATCGAACAGCGTGCCCGGCGCCAGCAGACCCGAGCCCTCCAGCGCGTCGGCGCGCATCAGTGTGGGCGGCGCGAGGTCGAACCCGCCGCCGGCATCGTCGGGCAGCCGTTCAAGGATCGCGCGCAGCTCGAAAGCCTTGGTGCCAAGGCGGAACGTGTCACCCGGGGCAAGGCCAAGCCGGTCGGCCAGCACGCGCGCCATCGCCGCGCCGTTGCCGGTCAGTGCCTCGTCCAGCGGCAAAGGCGGATCCAGCGCAACCTCGCCGTAAAGCGGATACGCGCCGTCCACGCCCTTGATCCCGGTCAGCGCACGTTCGGTCCGCCCGTCGCGCGCGACCACGGCCATGGACCGGAAATCGACCACCCGAGAGACCCGCTCGGCATTGCGCGCCATGAAGGCGCGTTCGGCCGTGTCGGCATAACGATAGGTGAATTCCATCATCGCATCGCCGCCCAGCAGAACCGCGCCCTGATCCCGCAGCCCGGCCTGGATCCCCTGACGGACCGAGCCGACGGCGGCGATCGCCGCCACACCCAGGGCCAGGCAGATCAGAAAGATACGAAACCCCGAAAGCCCGCCACGCAGTTCGCGCCGGGCGATGCGCGCAGCGACCTTCAGCGTCATTCCGCGGCCTTCCGCGCGGCGTCCACGCGCCCATCGGACAGGGAAACCACCCTGTCGCAACGCGCCGCCAGTTCCGGCGCATGTGTGACCAGCACCAGCGTCGATCCGTACCGGTCGCGCAGGCCGAACAGCAGGTCCATGATCGCCGCGCCGTTGGCGGCGTCCAGATTGCCCGTCGGCTCGTCGGCCAGCAGGATATCGGGACGGGGTGCCGCGGCGCGGGCCAGGGCCACGCGCTGTTGCTCACCGCCCGACATCTGGCCGGGATAGTGGGTCAGCCGCGCCCCCAGGCCGATGCGCCGCAGCTCCTCCTCGGCGCGGTCGAAAGCATCCGCTACGCCAGCCAATTCCAGCGGCGTGGCGACGTTTTCCAACGCGGTCATGGTCGGGATCAGGTGGAAAGACTGGAACACCACGCCCATATGATCCCTGCGGAAACGGGCCAGCGCGTCCTCGTTCATTGCGGTCAGATCGTGGCCCAGTGCACTGACCGTCCCGGAAGAGGCACGCTCCAGCCCGCCCATGAGCATGAGGAGAGAGGATTTGCCAGAGCCCGACGGCCCCACCAGCCCCAACGTCTCGCCCGCGGCCAGATCGAGTGTGATTCCGTGCAGTATCTGCACCGGACCGGCATTGCCGGTCAGGGTCAACGTGACGTCGCTCATCGACAGGATCGGGTCGGCCATGCGGCACCTCGGGCGGTTAGGGTTCCCGACTCGATATGGGGCAATGCGGGCAAACCGCAAGCTGGCCGGGGCCGTGGCCCTTGCGCTGATGCTGGCTGCGCCCGCCACCGCCGCCCCGGTCACCATCGCCGCCCTGGGCGACAGCCTGACGCAAGGGTATGGCTTGCCGGCAGGACAGGGTTTCGTACCGCAAATGCAGGCGTGGCTTGAGAAAAAAGGCGCGGAAGTCACGCTGATCAACGCGGGCGTTTCGGGCGACACCACCGCGGGCGGCCTGTCGCGGGTGGACTGGACCCTGACCGATGACGTGGATGGCATGATCGTGGCACTCGGCGGCAACGACATGCTGCGCGGCGTGGATCCTGCGGTCACCCGCGCCAACCTGGACGCCATCGTGAAAGCGGCACACGAAAAGGACGTTACGGTCCTGTTGGTCGGTCTTGCCGCGCCGGGAAATTACGGACCCGCCTTCAAGCGTGATTTCGACGCGATCTTCCCCGAACTCGCGGCAAAGCACGACACCCTGCTTTTCCGGAACTTCATGCAGGGCCTGGCCGCGCAGCCCGACATGCAGGGCGCTGCGCGCGATTACATGCAGGCCGACGGAATCCACCCTAATGCAAGGGGCGTCAAACTGATCGTTCAGGCCATGGGGCCGAGGGTGCTGGATCTTGTGAACCGCATCAGGGCGCGCTGATCGGATCCATTGGATGAAATGGCCGACCGGCCCGGCCGGCGGGGCATCGCGCCAAGGATGATCGCGCGCGGTCGCGGGGCATCGAAAGCCGCTGCCCGGCCGCGCGCACCGCATCAGACCCCCACGAATCGTTCCGATATCTCGGGTGTCAGCGCGGCCATCCTTCCCGACCAGGCGGTCTTGCCGCGCTCAAGGATCACCGCCCGGTCCGCGATCCGCGACAGTTCCCTGAGCGACTTGTCGATCACCAGGATCGCCATGCCGGTCTCGGCCTTCAGCCGTGCGATCACCGCCCAGATTTCTTGCCGCAGGATCGGCGAAAGACCCTCGGTCGCTTCGTCCAGGAGCAGCAGGCGCGGATTGGTCATCAGGGCCCGCCCGATGGCCAGCATCTGCTGTTCTCCCCCCGAAAGCGAGGCCGCGCGTTGCCTCTTGCGGTCGCCGAGCCGCGGAAACAGGCGCGTCACCCGGTTCGCGTCCCAGGGGCCGGGACGCGCCGTCGCGATCAGGTTTTCGGTTACCGTCAGATCGCCGAAACAACGCCGGCCCTCGGGCACCAGCCCGATCCCGAGCCGCGCGGCGCGGTGGCTGGGCAAGGCGTGCAGATCATGCCCGTCGAAATGCAGCGTCCCGCTTGACCGGATCATCCGGCAGATCGACTTGACCGTGGTGGACTTGCCCATGCCGTTCCGCCCCATGACCGCCAGCACTTCACCCGCGTCGAGTTCAAGGTCGACACCGAAAAGCGCCTGGCTGACGCCATAATGGGCGGTCAGGCCCGATATGGTGAGAAGCGTCATGCCCCCTCCCCGAGATAGGCTTCGCGCACCTCGGCATTGGCGCGGATTTCGTCCACCGTGCCGGTGGCGATGATGCGGCCATAGACCAGAACGCTGATGCGATCGGCCAGCGCAAAGACGGCGTCCATGTCGTGTTCGACGAGAAGGATCGGCGCCTCTTCACGCAGCCCATCCAGGAATCCGGTCAGCCGCTTCGAGCCTTCCGCCCCGAGGCCCGCCATCGGCTCGTCCATGATGAAAGCCTTTGGGCGCAGGGTCAGCGCCACCGCCACCTCCAGCTGTCGGCGCTGGCCGTGGCTCAGGTCGGCGCAGTGTTTCGCCGTCAGATCCTCAAGACCCACGCGGTGCAACGCCTCCTCTGCGCGCGCGCGCAGGCCTCGGTCCTTCAGAACGGGCCGCCAGATTCCCCAGGGCCGGCCCGAAGCGCCCAAAGCCCCAAGAATGGCGTTTTGCAGGACCGTATCTTCCATCGCCAGCGCCGAAATCTGGAAGGTGCGTCCCAACCCGGCCCGCGCCCGCGCGGCGGTGCTTTGCCGCGTCACGTCGCGCCCCAGAAGCCTGACCTGCCCAGCGTCCGGTTTCAGCCCGCCGCATATCTGTTCGATAAGCGTCGATTTACCCGCGCCGTTCGGGCCTATGACCGCGTGAATCTCGCCCGGCCAAAGCTCAATCGAGATGCTGTCGCTCGCCATCAATGCGCCGAAACGCCTGGTGATATTGCGCGTCTCAAGGACGGGCTCAGTCATGATGAACCCTCCGGCCGCATAACAGCCCGATGATCCCGCCCTGCGCGAAAAGAACGATCAGCAGCAGAATGACGCCAAGATAGATGTGCCAGAAATCGGTTAGCCCGCCCAGCACATGTTCCAGCGTGACGAAGACGACCGCACCGACGACGGGACCGAAAATCCGCCCGACCCCGCCGAGGATCACAAGCACCATGATCTCGCCCGAAAACTGCCAACTGAACATGGCCGGGCTGACGAAACGGTTGAGATCGGCGAACAGCGCCCCTGCCAGCCCGGTAACCGCACCCGAGATGACAAAGGCCAGAAGCTTCAGCCGCGTCGGGTCAAGCCCTACCGTCTCGACCCGCACCGACACCTGCCGGGCCGCATTCAGGGCAAGGCCGAAGCGAGACCGGACAAGGCGGGCGTTCAGGAAAAGGACGAGGCAGAGAAGGATCAGGCAGATACCGAAGAACTGAACCGGCACCAGCGTATCGAGCCCAGGAAAGCTGTTGCGGACGTAGATCGACATCCCGTCCTCACCGCCATAGGTGCTCCATGAGATGGTGAAATAGTAGAACATCTGCCCGAAGGCCAGCGTGATCATGATGAAGTATACG
This sequence comes from Actibacterium sp., assembly GCA_016278285.1. Taxonomy (GTDB): domain Bacteria; phylum Pseudomonadota; class Alphaproteobacteria; order Rhodobacterales; family Rhodobacteraceae; genus JADQCB01. The sequence goes on along the minus strand of JADQCD010000292.1, from coordinate 3,398 downwards.
CCGCTCGTCCTCAGGCTCAGCAGGCCGATCACCAGCGCGGCGAGCGCCGACAGGACAAGTGCCGCCAGCCAGATCACCGGCATCGACTTGGTGCCGGCGACCGAGAAGGCCCCGAAGTCGAGCGGCGTGAAGGTCTGCGCATGAAAGGCCAGGATACCCATGGCATAGCCGCCGATTCCGAAAAAGGCCGCATGCCCCAGACTGACCAACCCGCCAATCCCCAGCGCGATGTTGAGACCCACGGCGGCCAGCGCCAGGATCACGGCCCGCGTGGCCAGGGTGATGGTATAGGGTTCGTCCGCGGCAAGCGCCCACATGGGCACGGCGACAAGCCCCACAAGAAGGGCGGCGTTGACGTGGCGTTCCGGGATCATCCGCGCACCCCGAACAGACCCGTCGGCTTCCAGACCAGGACAAGGCTCATCAGGATGTAGATTGCCATCGACGCCAGGGACGATCCGACGGATGTGGCCGAGGCCGGGGCCATGAAAAGCTTGAACATCGCGGGCAGGAAAATCCCGCCCAGCGTATCGGTCAGCCCCACCAGCAGCGCGCCGATGAAAGCGCCGCGGATCGATCCGATCCCGCCGATCACGATAATGACGAATGCAAGGATCAGGACCGGCTCGCCCATGCCAACCTGCACCGACTGGATTGCACCCACCAGCGCACCGGCCAACCCGGCCAGCGCCGCGCCCAGCGCAAAGACCAGCGTGTAGAGGCGTGAAATGTCGACGCCCAGCGCTGCGATCATCTCGCGGTCGTTTTCACCTGCACGGATCTGGATGCCGATCCGCGTCCGCTCGATCAGGAACCACAGGCCCAGCGCCACGGCCAGCCCCACGCAGATCAGCATCAAGCGGTAGAGCGGGTATTGGATACCACCCGGAAGGGTGACGGGGCCGGAAAGATATTCGGGAATTTCAAGATACATCGGGAAGGATCCGAAGACCCAGCGCGTTCCTTCCGAGAAGATCAGGATCAGGGCGAAGGTCGCCAGAACCTGATCGAGATGGTCAGAGGCATAAAGCCTGCGGATCACCACCATCTCGACCACCGCGCCGGCCACCGCCGCCGCGGCCAGCGCGGCGACAAGCGCCAGAAGGAAAGATCCCGTCGCGCCCGCCACGGCCGCCGCCGCGAAGGCCCCGATCATGTAAAGCGACCCATGCGCCAGATTGATCAGTCCCATGACCCCGAAGATCAGCGTCAGACCCGCGGCCGTCAGGAACAGCATGATTCCGACCTGAAGCCCGTTCAGGACCTGTTCGACGATAAGGATGGCAGACATATGGCTGACGGTCCCGTCTCGATCCGGTCGCGCCGAACCCCGCAAGATCGCGGGGCCCGCGCGGGCTTACATCTTGCAGTCGGCCGCATAGGCGTCGGCATGGTCTTTCAGCGCCACACCGATGATCCTGTTGGTGTAGACATCGCCTTGCTTTACCACCCTGCGGGCATAGATCGTCTGGATCGGGTGATGGTTCGAACCGAACCGGAAATTCCCGCGTGTGCTGTCGAAATCCGCCTCCTTCAGCGCCGCGCGGAACTCAGTCGGGTCGGACGGATCGGCCTTCTCGAGCGCGGAAAGAAGCAGGTTCGCCGTGTCGAAGCCCTGGCTTGCATAAAGGGAGGGCAGCCGGCCATACGCCTTCTGGAAGGACTTCACGAAGGCCGCGTTCGTCGGATTGTCGAGGTCCGGCGACCACTGCGACGTGTTCACCACGCCAAGCGCCGCCTCGCCCACGGCCTGCAGGATGCCCTGGTCGAAACTGAAAGCCGGCCCGACGACGGGAATATCCACGCCGCTGTTTGCATATTGTTTCAGGAAAGAGATCCCCATGCCGCCGGGAAGGAAGAAATAGACGCTGTCGGCCCCCGAGGCGCGGATCTGCGCGATCTCGGCGGCATAGTCGGTCTGGCCGAGCTGGGTATAGACCTCACCGGCCAGATCGCCTTCGAACATGCGCTTGTAGCCGGTCAGCGCATCCTGTCCGGCCGGATAGTTCGGCGCCAGAAGGAAGCTGTTCTCGTAGCCGGCCGAATTGGCATAGGCGCCTGCCGCCTCATGCAGGTTGTCGTTCTGCCAGGCCACGTTGAAATAGTTCGGATGACAACCCGCGCCGGCCAGCTGTGACGGCCCGGCGTTGGGCGAAAGATAGAACACGCCCTGCGCCGTCGCCGCCGGAACCACGGCCATGGCCAGGTTCGACCAGATGATTCCGGTCATCACATCGACCTTGTCGCTCTGGATCATCTTGTCGGCAAGCTGCACGGCGATACCGGGCTTTCGCTGATCGTCCTCGATCACGACCTCGATATCGTCACGCTGCGACTGCTCGATCGCCAGCATGAAACCGTCCTGCACGTCGATGCCAAGGCCGGCACCGCCGCCGGACAGCGTGGTGATCATGCCGACCTTCACCTCTGCCGCCGCCGAACTGGCAAGGGCGCCCAGCGCCGCTGCAATTAATAGTTTCCTCATGTTCCTCTCCCTGATCTGCCGGGACATTTTTTCGCCCCGTTCCCGGCTCGGTGCATCAACCGAACGATGGTTTTCGGGTGTGCCAACTCTTCCGGGTTCGACGGGCGGGGGCAAGAAGAAACCTTTGGTTCGCGCCGATCGGCATCCGCGGCCGACCGGGCGAGAGGACGGGATCGGAAAGGTATCCCCCGGCGCCTGCCGATGCTCTGCTTTCATTGCCAACGGGAAGGAGACCGAATTTCCGAACGTCATCTGACGGCACCTCTTCGCAGCGTCTTCCAGTTCAAACCCGGGACGATCCCGCCTGGAAAGGTGCAAGGCCGGCCGTCGAAATTTTCTCGGCAGGCCCTCTGGACAGCGCCGGGTCCCAGGTCTAGAAGGTCGCAGTCCGAACGGCACATCCTTGCACGATCAGGATTTAAGCTGCCGTTGAATCCGTGCCCGGGTAGCTCAGGGGTAGAGCAGTGGATTGAAAATCCTCGTGTCGGTGGTTCGATTCCGCCCCCGGGCACCACAAAAACCAAATGAAAACAATACTTTGCCAATCAGATACCGACCTATCGTAGCCGCGCGTTTCGCTGTGGGTATCATTTGGGTAGCGTTTGGCTGGTTGGCTTCGGTATGGCGATGAAACGTGCGAACCACCTCATTTGATCCACTTTTGAGGCGCTGGACCAATTACGACCCTACTGCGCCGTGGTGACGAAGACTCGTTCAGGAGCTTCCTGTCCGAGGAGTCTCTTCTCTCGCTCTTTGTTTCGGTCCTTGATTGCCGCCTTTCTCGCCCTTCGAAACACAGGGGCGTAGTGTGCCCAGAGACTGGTCGTTGTTGGTTCGGGACTCACACGCGCATCCATTGTGTCCGTCGTCAGATAATTTGGGACGCTTGAGCGCTTTCCAGACTGGAGGGTCT
>JADQCD010000021.1 GCA_016278285.1 Actibacterium sp. | reverse complement strand
CGCGCAGCCGTGCTGGACATCTGCAATTCCGAGGCGTTCGCCAGCCTTCCGCCCGGCCAGATCGTACCCAAACTCGCCGACCAGGGCCGGTACAATTTCTTTGATCAAGCTGCGCAGATGCCGCGCCCCCGAATCGGTGCCTTCGGCTAGGTGTTTGAAAGAAGGAGTTCTGAAACTTTTTATTTACCGAGGCTTCAGGACATGAAAACGCGCTCACCCATCGGTTAGGAATCCTCCTTGGCACGGGCATTAACATAGGTAATTACCGGCCACTGACCTTGGCGGAGCGCCGATTTGGCCATCCATCCCATCGAATCGTCAAATCGAGCACGGCACCAGATCCCGTCCGAGGTGGTCAGACATGTGTTGACTGTAACCGTGGACCCGCGCGGGATGGTGCCCATTACCGGCGCGTCGCGGCGGGGTTGGTTTCGGACGTTGAGTTTGACGAGCACGTCAATCTCTGCGGTTCCGCCATCGAACTTCGGCGGTTTCGTTGCCGATGTGTCTGCGCAATCTGCGGTGTATCCGAGATAGTAACACCCGTGCCCCTTGATCGCTGCGGTCAGGTCCGCCTTCGCACCGCTACCGTTTTCGCGTTCCAGGACCAACGCGCCCGGTGGCCCCGCATAGTCACCTGACAACCGTTGAGGATTCCCCCCGAGGGCGGCAATGGCCTGGCCCGACGTCAACGTGACAAGGATCTTGCCCGACTCGACACGCCAGGTGATGCCTTGCCCAAGCGGCCCCGAGCAATTCTCGGCGGCGGCCTTGAACTCGGCCGCATTCCCGCCATCACTTGGCGTTCTGACGTTCTCGAGGACAACCCGACATAGTTGATTTTGGGCAGAAAAACCCTGATCAAACACATACCATGTGCCGGAAAAGGCCTCGCGAAGGTCTTCGGCGCTTTGCGCCACCGCGCCGGAACCAAAGGCGAGAGTTGTCAGGGCAAAAAACGCCACGTTGCGAATGCTTGATGTCATCGAGATCGTTTTCTTTTTCAGTCGGGAATTTCTTGGGTGACGGTTTGAGAGATACGATAAACGATGCGGTCTTCGACCGACAAGACCAAGCTGACCTTCAGCGTTCCTTCATCGGCCATCGAAATTTGACTCGTGGCAATCTCGTTGTGTCGACCGCTTTCTGTAATGACCTGGCGCGACTGGCGGGTTCGGACACGCCCGGCATGATCGCTTTTCGACACAGTCAGTTCCGCGTCGATGGCTGCCGTGCTGCGGCCGTCCACGGTTGCCGTAATTCGGTATCCGCCATCGGTTGGCACGACGCTCAGGCCACCAATGGCCGGTGGGTCTCCGGCGAAAACGGGTGCAGCAATCATCGTGGCTCCCACCGCACCGCCCAGGATCGCGCCGAAAAAGCGGGGCCGGAATTTCGTTGTCATGTCAGGCGTCCGGCTTACTGACCGATCAACGGGCGCTGAATGATCGTTATGTTTCCGCCGCCGGCTGTGGATACCACGCTCGCGGGAAGCGATGCGCTCGTATTGCTCCCGTTCACGGTGAAGGAGACGGAAGCGCCCGAAGTATCGACCTCCAGCGATGTGCTGTTGTTGTTGCCGATCTGCGCCAACAACCCTTCTGTTCCGGCACCCGAGACCGTAACAGCCCCCGTGTTGCCGTCCCCATCCTGAAGAAGAGAGGCCAGCGCGGCACTGTTCTGCGTGGAAAGCGTGCCCTCGTTGCCGTTGCCGTACTGATAAAGAAGGACTTGGCCGGCCCCGGCATTGATCGCGCCCGAGTTGTTGTTACCGGATTGAAAAAGGCCGACAGTGGAATTGCTTAGCGTGACGATACTTGCCGAATTTCCGTTCCCGCTCTGCATCGCCGCTTCGTCCGGATCGAAATTTATCAACGTCCCTGAATGGTCGAGAAACTCGGAGTCCTCCGGCGTCGGAGACAGCGTGATCGTGTTCGTGGCGTCATCCGGGTCGATCGGGGTCCGCGCCACGCCGGCAACAGTCGAATCGCTGGCGGCCGACTGATCGATACGCAGGGAATTGCCCTCTGCTGCGCCGAGAGGTGTCTCCTGGATCACGAAGGCGTTATTCCCGCTGCCGGCCACCCCCGGTCCGGCGATCGTGACGAGCGCCGCGGTTGACACGGCAAGAAAGTTATTCACGCAATACTTCATGACAATACCCCCTAATGGCGGCACTGTAACATCAGTTCTGAGAAATGACTATGGAATTGCGGGTTCCGTTCTGGGTCACGCCCGCATGATTGCCATTTCCAGCCTGCGCGATACTGACCATATTCGCGCGACCTTCGGAACGCACGAATGCGCGCTGCCTGTGCCCGGTCTGCCGCGCGGCGAATTGGTGGCCAAGCCCGGCGAAACTTGCAGTCAGAATGTGCGAGATCCCGGTTTGCGTGATCCGGCCGGGGCGCAGCAGGGATCCAGTGACCCGCATCCAGTTGTCCTGCAGGATAACGGACTGTTCATGCTGCAGGTCCAGGTGAACGGCGTGGCCGCCATCCGTCGATTGTTCGATCACCAGCCTGTCCTCGGACGGTGCCCCGGTTCGTACCAGAATGTTGTTGTTGTCCTGGCCCGCGGCACCGGCGGCGCTGAAACTGCTTGCGGCGATGCAGAGCGCGGCGCCAACGCCGCGGGATATCAGCGCGATCTTGCCTGCCATGAATCTCTTCCTTGAAAGGTCGAATGCGTCATGGAGAAGAGGCCACGGGAATCAGGCAGCAATTGGGCTGTTCCGAGGTTTTCAGATCAAGAATCTTGACAAAAAGAAGGCGGCCGATGTCGCGGCCGCCCTTCGAATCCGAGCTTGATGCATGTCAGCCGAGCGCTTCACCTTCAGTCGGTGGCGGAGGTGCGGGCGCTGCTTCGGGTTCGTTTGTTCGAGTGCGCACGGAAGCCGGGCGATTCACCGGCCAGGTCCGCGGAATGACAGAAGCGTTCTGCGTTTCGGGCTCTGCGACGTAGCGCGCGGTCGGCGGAACGAGGCCGTTGAACAACTCGTCGCGATAGCCGGCGATGAATGCCCTCTCGGCCTTTTCGCTCTGAAAACTCCAGATGTCGCGGATGGTGCCCTCGGCGATAAGGGCCATGACAGCCTTTTCCACAGATTGCTGCACCGCGATCTGGCGTGGTTCGTTCGTGCTGTAGCCGGCTTCCGCCTCAAGCAGTTTGTCCAGCTCGACATACCGGAATATATCGCCCTGATCCTTGATGGAAGCGATCGGTTTGCGCGCGATCACATTGGCCAGAACCTCGCCGGTTTCGGTCGAGACCGCGCGAAGGTTCACGCTGACGACGTCATATGTCCATTCGCGGTGGGCGCCGATGCCCAGATAGCGCGCGCCGTAGCCACCGGTATGCATGTTGCTGTCATACCCGATAATGCCGCCCGTGATGATGATCCCGGCATGCATGAGCGGCCCCAAGACATCCGGGTCGACGGTTTGCTCGCCCCGGTACTGTTGCCGCATCCTCTCGATGATCTGCCGTTCCTGGACGACGGATTCCAGGCTCGACCGGTCGAGCACCGAGAACCAGCGGCCCTCTCCCGCGTCCTGGAGCGCCTTTATCAGAAGGGGCGCCCCGGCTTGCGTTACCGCGCGCGACAGGGATTGCACGAGCTCACGCTCCTTGTACTGCCCAGTAAGATCGGGGAACTTGTACACCGCAACGACCTGGCGGCGGCTCGGCGGTGCGATCTCGCGCAGGCTCAGGTTCTGCGCGGTCAGATTCCCCACGCTGGCGGAATGGGTCCCCTCATAAAGTTCGTCGGTGCGCGCGCAGCCGACCACCAGCGCGACGGCCGCGAGCGACGACACAATCCTGAAAATACCGGACCTTTTACGAATCACTTGTCCCAAGACGTCCACTTCCCCTCTTTTCCCTTTTCCGCGTTCGTTGGCGCAGTTTTCCTGTTCAGCTACTGGAGGTTACCAGCTGGGGCACTGTGATCGTCGTCGACGTGCCGTCAAGCAGGTTGATGATATCCAGCGTGATGGCGTCCGGTGTCCGCTCGAAGGAAATGGTCGTGTCGCCGAATTCGACCGTGCCCTGGTCTTGCGGGTTTTCCCCGAAAATCGCCTCGGTGACCTGCGCCGAGAGCGCCGAGAGCAACCGCCCTTCGAGCTGGCGCAGGAACAGATCCGCGCGGCGGTCGCCGTTGTCGGTATCATCGCCCGTGCCAGGGGTCAGCGTTCCTCCCGTTCCGCCCGCGTCCGAGGCGGTCGCCTCGCGCTGTGCATTGGCGATGGACAGAAGATGGCCGCTGTTGCCCGGGTTCCCGCCGAAGCTCGGGTTGACGAACTGGAATACGAGATCTCCCGCCGACGCGGCCCCACCGCCGAGGCCCAGAATGAGGGCCGTTGCAATCGTTTTAGAAAAGCGCGCTCTAGCCATGTCTAACATCCGTTTCTTGCAGCTTGTCGGAAAAACCTTGGGGCTCCGTAACAGAAATATACCGCGCGAACCTGTGCTTGGCGGCCAGGCGGCAGAGAATGATCTGGCCACTGTTACTTGTGTGCCACAGATCTGTCGCCGGGGCTTGCCGGACAGATGCGTGCAGATTGGTTCCGGGATGATCTCTGAATCACGATGCCGGGATGCATCGCGACTGGCCTGATGGCTTGCAACGATCAAGCCGATAGGGCGCGATTGTTTCGCCTATGTAAATGAATACACAGCAGAAAAACAACTTTAGATTGAATTATGGCCAAAAATGGGCGCGATTGGGGCCGATTTGCGCAAAAGTGTTGTAATCGATGTGGCCGGCAAATTAGTCATCGGAATGGAACGGCGCGCCGGGCAGACGGTCGGGGCATTCGTTCCAGGCAAAGGGGAGGGGTCCACGATGCATGAAAACTTTGACGTATCGGATTCCTTCCTGGTCCGGACTGCGCCCGTTTCTTCGGCGCGCAGGGGCAATTTGAGCTTCCGGCCTGGCGGGCAAATAATCGCCAGCCGGCACATCAAAACAATAGGCGGGTCGCGCCCGCATGATCGAGCAGTCAATCGCCCCATTGCCGCCCCAGGGCCGGCCTTGCGGGGCAAAAACAGCGGTGTATCGCAAATAACGAGGATATCTTCATGAAACTTTCAAAACTTCTTCTCACCTCCACGACCGCGCTCGGCCTGTCGATGACGGCCGCGATTGCGGACAGCAACGAGGCGTATCTGGACCAGAACGGCGATGAACATAACGCGCTGATCGAACAGCCCGGATCGAGCAACGATGCGGGTGCCAATGGTGCAGAATTGACGCAAAACGGGCATCGTAACGATCTTACGATCGAGCAATCCGGTGACTCAAACGAAATCGGCCTTGGGGTCAACAGCGTCACCGGGACCACCGGTATCCTGCAAACCCACAACGGCGCGGTGCCCGCCAATTCCCGGCGCGGGAATTCACTGTCCATCACGCAGTCGAGCGACCAGAATTCGGTTGGCGCGGTCGATCAGCAAAGCTCCACGCAGGGTGGCTTCACGCGCAACACCGCAACGATCATCCAGGGCGGTTCCGGCGAACATGACATCGGCAGCGTGCGCCAGTCCAAGGGCTCTTCCACGCGCAACTCGCTGGACGTGACGCAGGAAGGGTCCAACAACAAGGTCGCGACGATCACGCAACGCTCCGGGCTTGGCGGCAACGGCCTGAACTCGATCAACCTGTTCATGGCGGGTGATGAAAACGGACGCGGCGCATTGTCGGGCTTCGCAGCGGCATCGGGTGCGACCACAAGCACACTGGAACAAGACGGTCGCGGCAATTCCATCGACCTAGTGATCAACGGTCGCCCCAACATCCCTGTGCCCGATCAGAACCAGTTCGGCATCACCCAACTCGGCTTGGACAACACGGTGAACACCGTCACGCTCAACAGCAAGCGCGCAAATCTCGGCATCTACCAGGACGGCAACCGGAACGAAGTCGCGATGAGCACCGTCGAAGGCAATGACAATACCATCGGTATCCGTCAATTGCAGGACGACAATCTCGCCCAAGTCAACATCACCGGAAACGGTGTTGGCAACTCGTTCTTCATCGACCAGGACGGCGTGTTCAACTCTGGCTACGTAACTATTTCCGGCTCCAACAACGGTGACGGTCTCGTCTACGGCGATCCCCTGACGGGGCCGGCCCAGACGGTCACCGCTGGCGTGGTCGATTGGGAACGTGGTGTGCTGCGTCAGCGTGGTGATTTCAATAGCGCCGACCTGTCGCAGTTCGGCAACGGCAATATGTTCGGCACGCTTCAGAGCGGCGACAGCAACACGATTGTGGGCGTTCAGGACGGCTCCACGAACCAGGTCGCCGTGCTGCAACTCGGTGACAACAACACAACCAACTACAGCCAGACCGGTACCGGCAACAACGCCGGTTTCGTGCAGTAAGCTGCATCGCCGCTGGGGAATGATCCCAGAATACAATTCGGTGCCCGGCCTCGTGCCGGGCACCTTTATTCTCTTTCCCATCGTTACGGAGGAACGCAGATGAATGAGCCGTTCCGCTCAGGACGTCTTGCGTCCCTTGCAACCATCTGCCTTGCCGTGGGCTCATCGGCCCATGCACAATCCACCTCCAACAACGACGCCGTGGTTGAACAGCTCGGCCGAGACAACAGTGCGCGGATCGAGCAGACCGGAAGTTTCAACCGGGCCGGCGCGGACGGCAACCCGATGATCCAGGACGGGATCTTCAACGATCTCGACATCATCCAGAACGGCCTTGGCAACGCGATCGGGCTGGGCGCGTCGGGCCTGGTGCAGATCGGCCGGGAAAACACCGGGACGATCTTCAACCGGATCGCGATCGAGCAGCAGGCCGATGGCAACAGCGTAAAAAACGTGCAGCAGATCTCGCGCGGCAGTGTGACGAACGGCGCGAACAGGCTGACGATCCGTCAGGCCGGCGATGGCGCGCATATGGTCGAGACCGCCCGCCAGGAACAGCTTTCGGGCCAGGCCGCCCAGTTTGCGGATATCACCCAGCAGGGGCGCGGCAACCGGATCGCGCTGATCGACCAGTTCGCCAACAGCGTCGCGCAGAACGAACCCAACCAGATCACCGTAGTCATGCGCGGCGTGGGCAACGGCACCGATCCGCTTACCGGATATGCCGATATTCCCGTGACCACGGATAATGGCCTGATCCAGGAAGGCGGCACCGTGGACGGGCGCGGGAATGGCAATTTCATCGACCTGTTGATCGTCGGGGACGACAACGGTTTCGGGGTGCGCCAGGCCGGGCGCATGAACTCGGTCGGGTTCATCACGATCAGCGGCAACGAAAACCAGCTCGGGTTACGCCAGGATGGTGCGGAAAACGACATCTCGCTTGCCCCGATCGAGGGCAACGACAACATCATCGGTGCCGATCAGCTTGGCACGAACACGGCCCGGATCGATCTCGACACCCTCGCGGCAAAGTCGGTCGGGGCGCGCAGCGACGGCAACGAGATCCTCGTCACGCAATTCGGAACCAACACCGTGATGGTTCAGGTGGCAGGCGACACCAACGACTTTACTGTCAATCAGGGCTTCAACGGCAGTCTCGGCGGCAACAACACGGCCGAGATCCTGTTGAATGGCGACAACAACCTTGGCCGCCTCACGCAACACGGCGACAACAGCTTCGTCTTGAGTGTCGTTGGCTCTGACAACAACAATGTCGGCGGCTTTACCGGGAATGCGGCCATGGGCATTCCGATCCCGGGTGAATTCCGTCAGACAGGCGCAGGCAACGACGCACGGATTTCCGTCACAGGCGAAGGCAACCGGTTCGCATCGCGGCAGAGCGGGACGGATAACACATTGTCCGCCACCGTGAACGGAACCGCCAACCAGTTCAGCGTCAGCCAGAACGAAACTGGCAATACCGCCCGAATCCTTCAATCCGGTCATGGCAACAACGTCCGGGTGATCCAGTAACGGATCTGGGTTGGTTGGCGCCTTGCTGTCACATCATGCGCCGGATCGAGCCCGACCGTGATGATCCCCGGCATGACGGTCCTTCTTTGTGGATCATCGCGGACCCACCCTGGCATATCGATGCCGTCGGAAGGTGGTCAGATACCGAGTCCATCGAATCCACCCTGTCCCAACGCAAAGAGCCGGCTTGTCCCGCGCTTCGGGGGCTGCGACATTGACTGGCGCCACCGCCCCCGAGCAAGGAGCCTCCGATGTCCGATCAACCGCCCCCCGGGACAGAACCCACGATCCGCACGATTCCCATGCCCGCCAATACCAACGCGGCTGGCGATATTTTTGGCGGCTGGCTGATGGCGCAAATGGACATTGCCGCCGGCCTTGTTTCTGCACGAGAGGCACGCGGGCGAACCTCGACCGTCGCCGTCGATGCAATGCAGTTCCACAGGCCGGTCAAGGTGGGCGACGAGGTCTCGCTCTATGCGCGGCTGCTGTCGGTCGGGCGCAGTTCGATGCGAATCGAGGTGCGCGCCTGGCGGCGGGACCGTCATACCGAGCACAGCGAGCAGGTCACCTCGGCCATCTTCACCTTCGTGGCACTGGACGAGGATGGCCGGCCACGCCCGGTGGACCTCGCGCTCAGAACGCCTTGAAGGTGAGCGTCGTCAGCGACCGGTCGATATTGGGTATATCCAGCAGATTGTCGTTGATGAACTTGCCCACATCCTGTCCCTGCGGGATGTAGATCTTCATCAGCAGGTCGTATTCGCCACTGGTCGAATAAAGCTCGGAATGGATTTCGCGCATAACGATATCCTCGGCGACCTCATAGGTCTTGCCGGGTTTGCAGCGCAGCTGAACGAAAACGCAGGTGGTCATGCTTGCTCCTCCGCAGGTTGGCCCCGACCGTATGCCACGCAGCCCCGGCCCCACAACCGGCAAATCGCGTTGCCCCCTTGGAAGGGGCGTGCGGCCGGCGTATAAGCCGCCAGGAACGCAGGACGGAGGCGCGGATGCGCAACGCTCGGATCACCCGAAAGACCGCCGAGACGGAGATCTCCGTCGAGATCGACCTCGACGGCAGTGGGCATTATGACATGCAGACGGGCGTGGGTTTTTTCGATCACATGCTCGATCAACTGGCGCGCCATTCGCTGATCGACATGACGATCCGGGCCAAGGGCGACCTGCATGTGGATGACCACCATACCGTCGAGGATACCGGAATCGCCCTCGGCCAGGCGCTGATGCAGGCATTGGGCGAAAAGACAGGCATCCGGCGCTACGGGGCCTGCCTGTTGCCGATGGATGACGCGCTGGTCCGCGCCGCGCTGGATCTGTCCGCGCGGCCCTACCTGGTGTGGAATGTCGATCTGCCCACCGCGAAGATTGGCAGCTTCGATACCGAGCTTGTGCGCGAATTCTTTCAGGCGTTTACCACGCATGGGGGCATCACCTGCCATGTCGATGCGATTAACGGCATCAACAGCCACCACATCACCGAGGCCGCTTTCAAGGCCGTGGCCCGCGCCCTTCGAGAAGCGATAGAAACGGACCCGCGCGCGGAAAACGCGATCCCCTCTACGAAAGGGGCCCTGTAGCCGCGATGCAAACCGTCATCGTCGATTACGAATCGGGCAATCTGCATTCGGCCCGCAAGGCATTCGAACGCGTCGCGCGGGAAATCGGTGCTGGCGAGGTCATCGTCACCTCCGATCCGGACACCGTGCGCAACGCCGACCGTATCGTGCTGCCTGGCGACGGTGCTTTCCCGGCCTGCCGGAAAGAGCTTTTCGATCATCGAGGTCTGTTCGAGGCTATCGAAGAGGCGGTCATGCGCGGCGGCCGACCGTTCCTGGGCATCTGTATCGGAATGCAGATGATGGCCACGCGCGGCCTGGAATACAGCGAAACCCCCGGCTTCGACTGGATCGGCGGCGAGGTGGTGCGGATCTCTCCCGCCACCCCGGCCCTGAAGGTGCCGCATATGGGCTGGAACGACCTGGTGATCGAGCAGCCCCACCCGCTGCTGGCGGGGATCGTGACCGGCGATCACGCCTATTTCGTGCATTCCTTTCACTTCCGCGTGGCACATCCGGCCGACCGCCTGGCCTGGTGCGACTATGGAGAGGAAATCACCGCAATCGTCGGGCACGACACCATTGCCGGAACCCAGTTCCATCCCGAGAAAAGCCAGGCCACCGGCCTGCGACTGATCGCGAATTTTCTGGCCTGGTCGCCCTGACCCGCGCCCTTCATCTCGCCCGATACACTCCGGGGTGCGCGAGGGGCAGCGCCCCTCGCCGGTCACCCGGTGACCGCGCCCGGCGCGTTGCATTCGTCCCACCCGCGTGCATAACAGCGCCAATGCAAACAGGAGCCTGCACATGATCCTCTACCCCGCCATCGACCTGAAAGACGGCCAATGCGTGCGCCTGCTGCGCGGCGAGATGGACAAGGCCACCGTGTTCGGCGACGATCCGGCCGCGCAGGCACGGGCGTTCCAGGACGCGGGCTGCGCATGGCTGCATCTGGTGGATCTCAACGGCGCCTTCGCCGGCACGCCCGTGAACGCGAAAGCGGTCGAGGCGATCCTGGCCGCCACGGATGTACCCGCGCAGCTGGGCGGCGGCATCCGCGACATGGCCACGATCGAGGCCTGGCTCGACAAGGGGCTGGCCCGCGTCATCCTGGGCACCGTGGCGGTGGAAAACCCCGGCCTGGTGCGCGATGCGGCCCGCGCCTTTCCCGGGCAGGTCGCGGTCGGCATCGACGCGCGCGCGGGCCGCGTCGCCACCAAGGGCTGGGCCGAGGAGACCGACGTGGACGCCACCGATCTGGCGCGCTCGTTCGAGGATGCGGGCGTCGCCGCGCTCATCTACACTGATATCGAGCGCGACGGCGCGATGCAGGGCCCCAATATCGAAGCCACGGCAGCACTGGCCAGCGCGGTATCGATCCCCGTCATCGCGTCGGGCGGCGTCAGCTCGCTCGACGACCTGATCGCGCTGCGCGACTGCGGCGCACCCCTGAATGGCGCGATCTCGGGCCGGGCGCTCTATGACGGGGCGATAGATCTTGCCGCGGCATTGAAGGCCCTGAAAGGCTGAAAGCATGCTCAAGACCCGTATCATCCCCTGTCTCGATGTCGCCGATGGCCGCGTGGTCAAGGGCGTGAACTTCGTCAACCTGATCGACGCGGGCGACCCGGTCGAGGCCGCCAAGGCCTATGACGCAGCCGGCGCGGACGAACTGTGTTTCCTGGACATCCACGCCACGCATGAAAACCGCGGCACGATGCATGACCTGGTCCGCCGCACCGCCGAGCAATGCTTCATGCCGCTGACCGTTGGCGGCGGCGTGCGCACCCCGGAAGATGTGCGCGCCCTTCTGCTCGCAGGCGCCGACAAGGTCAGCTTCAACTCCGCCGCGGTGGCCGACCCCGACGTGGTGCGCGAGGCGGCCGAACGCTTTGGCAGCCAGTGCATCGTGGTCGCCATCGACGCCAAGACGGTCAGCCCCGGCAAATGGGAGATCTTCACCCGTGGCGGCCGAAAACCCACCGGAATCGACGCGGTGGATTTCGCCCGCACCGTGGCCGCCAGGGGCGCGGGGGAGATTCTGCTGACCAGCATGGACCGTGACGGCACCCGTTCGGGGTTCAACCTGGAACTGACCCGCGCGATCTCGGACGCGGTGGGCATCCCCGTCATCGCCTCGGGCGGCGTCGGCGGGCTGGAACACCTGGTCGAGGGCGTGACCAGGGGCGGCGCCAGCGCGGTGCTGGCCGCCTCGATCTTTCATTTCGGTGAATTCACCATCGGTGAGGCCAAGGCCCACATGGCCGCCGCTGGCATCCCCATGAGGCTGACATGAGCGCGCTTGACCGTCTCGCCGCCACCATAGAGGCCCGCAAGGGGGCCGACCCCGATAGCTCGTGGACGGCGAAACTCCTGGCCACGGGCCCCGAAAAATGCGCCGAGAAATTCGGCGAAGAGGCGGTGGAGGCGATCGTCGAGGCCGTCAAGGGCGACCGCACGCGCCTGACGGCCGAGGCGGCGGACACGCTCTATCACCTGCTGGTCATGCTGGCCGCGCGCGACGTGGCGCTTGCAGACGTCCTGGCCGAGCTTGAGCGGCGCGAGGGCACATCCGGGCTGGACGAAAAGGCCGCGCGCCGCCCGTAGCGTTCAGAATAAGAAATCGCCCGGTTCGAGCTGATCGAGCGTCATGTCAACCAGAATGACGGCGGTGCCGGCATGGTCGTCGATCACGACATCGGCGTCCTGCTGGACCATGTGGTTGCCGACAAGGTCGGCATAGTCGGTAATCGCCATCACGTCGGTCAGGACGACGACATCCCCGGTCGACGACGGATCAAAGCCATAGACATGGTCGATGTCATCGTTGTCGGAGAAGATGAACAGATCGGTGTCGACACCGCCGAACAGTGAATCGTTGCCGGCATCGCCCGACATCTCGTTGCGCCCGGAAATCGCGAACAACAGATCGTTGCCGCCATTGCCGGACATCGTGTTCTGGCCCGACACGCCGAACAGCAGATCGTTGCCGCCGTCCCCGGACATGACATTCCGGCCTTCTGTGCCGAAAAGGAAATCCTTGCCCGCACCGCCCGACATCATGTCATCGCCCGCCCCGGAAAAAAGCGGGTCCGTCCCCGCGGCACCGCGTAGCACATCGTCCCCCGTGCCGCCGTTCAGCACGTCGTTGCCCCGGCCGCCATCCAGTTCGTCATTGCCGTCCCGGCCATCCAGGCGGTCATTTCCGCCGGAGCCGCCGATCTGGTCGTTCTCCTCTGCGCCAGTCAGCGCGTTGTCACCGCCATCCCCGGCCAATATCAGACCGGCGGGCGGTGGCGTCGTGCCACCCGGATCCTCGGCGGTTACGAATGGTATTTCGTAGCCCGAGAACAGCGCCAGGTATTCCGCGATCGGCGTGCCATAGGCATCGGCCAGATCGGACGTGCCGCCCGATTCGAGCCAGGTCTTCACCGCGCCCGCGCCCAGAAGATGCGCCCCGGAGATGATGGAGCTGCCGGTAATCAGCACGCCGCCGACACTCTGCCCCAGATAGCTGTCCAGGCCAAGGGCGGTTGCATAGTCCCAGACCAACGGAAACCATTCATCGGCGGCGGCATCCTGCGCGGCGGGCGTGGCCAGGAACGCGTCCACCGAGTTGATCCCCAGCTTTCCGGTGAATCCGCCGCTGAAATCATTGTCATACGGGCTGCCATCATTGTTGACGAAACCCAGATCGATCAGTGCAGCCTCGCCGAACTGGTAGGCGCCGAGAAACCCCAGCGTGTTCACAAGGCTATAATTGCCCGACGCCTCGCGCATTCTCAGCGCGTCTAGATAGTCTTCATATGTATTGGCCATTGTCCTGCTTCTCGGTTGTTCTTGCCGGCCATTTCACGCCGGACGGGGACGCCCCCTATCGGGCCGCCAACCTTATCTGCAAGGATTGCGGCGGAAACCGGAACCGAAATATGGCAAAGCGCGAAGCTTGTGCGGGTGGACGCCGATTCATGGGCAAGGACATGGCGGCACATCGCCGAGCGGCGGGGGGCTCTGCCAGGGCAGGCAGAACGCCGCGCATGACACAGGCATCCAATGGCACGCTTCCGCCGAGCGGCACCACCTCCGTCGTCAGGTCACAATCTTGAAGAAATGATTCCGGTGGCGAATCCGCCCATGCGCAATTCGCCGAACAGTCGTTGATATTCGATCTTCGGACAGCGGTTCTGGATCACCGTAAGGCCCTGCGCCGCGGCCAGCGCCGCGGCCTGTTCATTCTCGACGCCGATCTGCATCCAGATCGTGCGCAACGAGGGCAGGTTGGCCAGCGCCTCCTCGACGATCGGCAACACATGCTCGGACCGGCGGAAGACGTCGACCATGTCGACCGGAATCCCGGGCGGAATATCGGCCAGCCCGGCGCGAACGGTTTCGCCGAACAGCGTCTCGCCGGCATGGCCCGGATTTACCGGGATAACACGTTTGCCCTTCATCCGCAGATAGCGCGAGACATAGTAACTGGGCCGCACCGGGTTCATCGAAACGCCGACGGTCGCCACGACCCTTGTCCGGGTAAGCACGTCGCGCAGGAAGTCATCGGAATAAAAGCTCATGGCTCAGGAATGCACGAAAAAAGCGCCCGGTCAATCTGCCGGGCGCCAGTCACGGAACGAGGGACAGTGAAGAGAGACGCGAGAGTTCCGTTTTCGCGCCTCTGTTCAGGAATGTGGGTTCGCCGAAGCGGTTGTGTAGGGGCAGTAATACAGATGTGAACAGAACGCCAACATCCGCCGCGCCTCAATCGAACAGGTCCTCGATCAGGTCGAAGATCTCGCCCAGCAGCCGGCGACCGCGGGATTTCCGGCGGCGGGAATATTTCGGCATCGGTTTTTCATGGCGTGACAAGGCGGTGTGACCAGCCCGCGACGGTGCCCGGCGTCGTGCCGGATGACCGGCCGCCCGATCCGGCGCGGGCGCCGGGCGTTTCAGCTGCTTCAACTCGTGCAGCGGCGCGCCGCAGGTCCGGCAGGCCAGTTCGTGACGGTCCCGCCCCCTCAGAACCAATGCCGCCCGGGTGCCGCAATAACAACAGGTCGCGATCTTGGTTCCATCGGGCATGCCCTACTCCGCTTTGCCGGTGCTTGCCTCATATAGGGCGACAGCGGCAGCATTGGAGACATTGAGCGAACCGAATTCACCCGCAAAGGGGATTTTCGCCAGCCGGTCACAGGTTTCGCGCGTGCGTGCGCGCAGACCCGGCCCCTCGGCCCCCAGCACCAGCCCCACAGGCAGCTGTCGCACCGCGTCCAGCGCCGCGCCCAGCGTCACCTCGGCCTGACCGTCCAGCCCGACCAGAAGGTATCCCATCGCTTGCAGCCGCGTCATCGCGTCGGCAAGGTTCCTTACCCGAAGATAGGGCTGCCGTTCCAGAGCGCCGGAGGCCGTCTTGGCCAGCGCACCGGTTTCCGGCGCGGAATGTCTCAGCGGCGCGATGACCGCGCGGGCACCGAACACCTCGGCCGAGCGCAGGATCGCGCCCACGTTGTGCGGATCTGTCACCCGGTCCAGCAGAACCAGGCGCGGCGCCCCCTGCCCCGGCTCGCACAGATCCTCCAGCCGTCCCCAGTTCAAGGGCCGAACCTCCAGCGCGGCCCCCTGATGTACTGATCCGGCGTCGAGCGGCGCGGCAAACCTGCGCGGGTCCGAAATCTCGGGAACCATCCCGCTTTGGGCAATCGGCTCGGCCAAACGGTCGGCGGCGTTTCGTGTCACCACGAGGCGCAACCGCTCGCGCAGCGGGTTGAGCAGCGCGTCGCGCACCGCGTGCAGGCCGAACAGCCATACGGTTTCCGCCGCGGCAGCACGCTTGCCGCGTTCCTTCTCGATCACCCAGGCAGGTTTCTTCATTGTCTTTCGGCCTTTTTTGCGTGGCGCGGACCATGCGCGCTGCGCCTTCGGCCCGCAAGGGAATTTCCTGTTGACGGTCCGGGGACGCGGGGGTATCCACCCCTCGCGTCGGGCGACGAGCTGCAAGGTGCGGCAGCGGACTGTAACTCCGCC
>JADQCD010000067.1 GCA_016278285.1 Actibacterium sp. | reverse complement strand
GTTCTGACCAGCGAAATGAAGATCCATCTTCTGGCGCCCGCGCTTGGCACCCGGCTTGAGGCGCGGGCCGAGGTCATCCGCGCCGGACGCCGGCTTGTCATCACCCGCGCCGATGTCTTCGCTCTGGGCGATGGCGAAAACGAGACCCATTGCGCGACGCTTCTGGGAACGATGGTCTCGGCCGCAACAAGCTAGGCCGTAAGCCCCTCGGGTTCGGGCAGGCCGTTGGCACGGCAACAGGCCGTCAGCGTGTTGGCCAGAAGGCAGGCAATGGTCATCGGCCCGACGCCACCGGGCACGGGGGTAATCGCACCGGCCACCGCCGCGGAACTTTCGAAATGCACATCGCCGACAAGCCGGTGCTTGCCCGCGCCCCGCTCAGGGGCCGGGATCCGGTTGATGCCCACGTCGATCACGGTGGCGCCGGGTTTTACCCAGTCGCCTGTCACCATTTCGGGGCGCCCGACGGCGGCAACCAGGATATCGGCGCGACGGCAGACTTCCGCGACGTCGCGGGTGCGGGAATGGGCAATGGTTACCGTGCAACTGTCGCGCAACAGAAGCTGTGCCATCGGTTTGCCGACGATGTTCGAACGGCCCAGCACGACCGCATTCATCCCCGACAGGTTGTCATGCCTGTCACGCAGCATCATCAGACAGCCCAACGGCGTGCAGGGCACCATCGCCTTTTGCCCTGTGGCAAGCAGCCCGACATTGGAAATGTGAAAGCCATCGACATCCTTGGCCGGGTTTATCCGGTTGATAACGAGATCCGCATCGATATGAGAAGGCAGCGGCAACTGCACGAGAATCCCGTGAACTTCCGTGTCGTCATTCAACCTGTCCAGCAAGTTCAGAAGCTCGGCCTGCGACGTGTCCTCGGGAAGCCTGTGTTCGAATGATGCCATTCCGACTTCGGTCGTCTGCGTGCCCTTGTTGCGCACATAAACCTGGCTGGCCGGGTCTTCGCCGACAAGGACGACGGCCAGGCCCGGGGTGAGGTCATGCGCCGAGCGCATGCGCGCGACATGCTCTGCCACCTTGTCACGAATCCTGGCCGCGAAGGCTTTCCCGTCGATGATATCTGCCGTCATCCTTGCTCGATCCCTTCTTCGATCCGCCCCGCTCATACTGCTCGGCGGCGGCGCGTCGCGTCATAAACTTGTCACGCGCGCCGGACGACGGCGCACAGGCTAGATGTGGATGACCCGGCCATAGGCGTCCAGAACGCTTTCATGCATCATTTCACTCAGCGTGGGATGCGGAAAGACCGATTCCATCAACTCGGCCTCGGTGGTTTCCAGTGTTCGGCCGACCACATAGCCCTGGATCAGTTCCGTCACCTCGGCCCCGACCATGTGCGCGCCCAGAAGCTCTCCGGTCTTTTCGTCGAAGATGGTCTTCACCAGGCCCTCGGGTTCGCCCAGGGCAATCGCCTTGCCATTGCCGATGAAGGGGAAGC
Source organism: Actibacterium sp. (assembly GCA_016278285.1). Taxonomy (GTDB): domain Bacteria; phylum Pseudomonadota; class Alphaproteobacteria; order Rhodobacterales; family Rhodobacteraceae; genus JADQCB01. The sequence goes on along the minus strand of JADQCD010000067.1, from coordinate 14,115 downwards.
GGCCGACCTTGATCTTGTGGCCCTTTTCCCTGGCCTGCGCCTCGGTCAGGCCGACACTGGCAATCTGCGGCTGGCAATAGGTGCAGCCCGCGATGCTTTCCGGTTTGACCGGGTGCGGGTGGCCACCCGCAATCAGTTCCGCCACCATCACGCCCTCATGGCTGGCCTTGTGCGCCAGCCAGGGCGCCCCGGCCAGGTCGCCGATGGCGAATAGCCCGTCGACCCCGGTGCGGCAGAATTCGTCGGTCACGACATGGCTGCGGTCCACCTTGACGCCCAGCCCTTCCAGGCCCAGCCCCTCGGTGTTGCCGACGATGCCGACAGCCGAGATAACGGTGTCGAACTCGTGCTTCCCGGTCTTGCCACCGGTCTCGATATGGGCGGTGACCTTGCCCTTGCCGCGATCCAGCTGCTTGACCATGGCCTTTTCCATGATCGTCATGCCCTGCTTGGTGAAGGCTTTCCTTGCGAAGCCGCTGATCTCGGCATCCTCGACGGGCAGGATTCGATCCATCACCTCGACCACCGTCGTTTCGGCGCCCAGCGTGTTGTAGAAGCTGGCGAATTCGATGCCGATCGCGCCCGAGCCGATTACCAGAAGTTTTTTCGGCATACGCGGCGGCTGCAACGCGTGCTTGTAGGTCCAGACCAGATCGCCATCGGCCTCCAGCCCCGGAAGCTCGCGGGCCCGTGCGCCTGTGGCCAGAACGATGTTCTTCGCGGTCAGATCCTCGGTCCCCTTGTCGGTCTTGACGCTGACCTTGCCCTTCGCGGGCAGCGTGGCCTCGCCCATGACGACCGTCACCTTGTTCTTCTTCATCAGATGGCCCACGCCGCCGCTGAGTTGCTTGGCCACGGCGCGCGACCGCGACACCACCGCATCCAGGTCATAATCCACGCCTTCGGCCTTCAGTCCGAATTCCTTGGCGCGATGCATAAGGTGAAACACCTCGGAGCTGCGCAGCATCGCCTTGGTCGGGATGCAGCCCCAGTTCAGGCAGATGCCTCCCATGTGCGCGCGCTCCACGATGGCCACCTTCAGGCCCAGCTGCGCGCCACGGATGGCCGACACATAGCCTCCCGGTCCGGCACCGATTACGATCATGTCAAAGCTCTTGGCAGACATCCGCCCCCCCCATGGGTCATAACAGAATTATGGTTTAGCACTAAACCAACCTGCGCCGCCCTTCAACGCGGCCGGTGAACGGCACCCGATTTTCCGCGCCACGTCGATGCGCTTCGGGCGGCGGCCGACCGGTCAGGGGCGCAGTTCCTGCACGATGCGGGCATAGCCGCCCTCGTCGATAAAGGCCGCCTCCTCGGGACGGCTGCTGCGCGCCAGGGCCTCGTTGCGGAAAGGAAACCGGCCGTGGCGGCGGATCACCTCGCGATGTGCCTTGGCGTGAATCAGGTTGTCGGCACCGGTCTCGGGCATGCGTGTCAACATCAGCCGGACACAGCGGTCCTGGTCGGTCAGACATTCCGAATGCATCAACGGCATGTAGAAGAATTGCCTCTCGGGCTCTTTCACCCGCATGTCGAACCCCTGCTCCAGCGCGTGTTTTGCCCCGGCCCGCGCCATCGGGTCCGTGGCGAAGGCCCGGCCCTCGCCCCGGAACATGTTGCGGGGAAACTGGTCAGTCAGGATCAGATAGGCCAGCGCGCCGCGCGGATTGGTCAGCCAATCCTGCAACTTGCCCTGATGCGCCTTTGCCCACAGATCCTTGAATTTCTCCCGTATCCGGGCGTCAAGCGCGGCATCGACGGCATACCACCCCTTCGGTCCGACGTCATCGACCCAGAACCGGATCACTTCCTCAGCGGTCGGCATGGCTCCTCCTCATGCGACTAAACCTCCCCCGGGCAGAAAAAAGCGTCTCAGAAAAACCGTGACCTGGCAAGGCATTGCGGTCGCGGAATGTGCTTGTCCGTGTCTTATCCGTCCTCGCGCCCCTCGATGAACACTTCCTGTGCCACCTCGGCCATGACCGGAGAGGACGACGGCGTGATCGGCGCATAGCTGCCGGTATCTTCGACCGCTGGCGCCGGCCGGCGCGTCATTCGCCAAGCGGAATAGGCCGAAAGCAGCAGCATCAACACACCCACGAACAGCCAGAAACCGGGCGGCCCGATCACCCCCATGATCCAGCCCGTGACAATCGGCCCGGCGATGGCGCCCAGCCCGTTGATGAAAAGCAACCCGCCGGACGCGGCCGCCATGTCGTCGGGCTCAAGAAAATCGTTGGTATAGGCGGTCAACAGCGAATAGAGCGGGTTGGACGTGCCGCCCACCAGGAACGCCACACCCAGCAAAACCATGAAATGGCTGCCGAACAGGGCGCCGGCAAGCGCCGAGATCGCGCCCATCAGCGCCACGCTGAGGATCAGAAGCCGGCGGTCCATCCGGTCCGATATCCAGCCGATCGGGTATTGCAGCAGCATCGCCCCCACATAGATCGTCGCGATGAACAACGATATCTGCGGAACGCTCAGCCCCGCCTGGCTGGCATAGACCGCGGCCATGCCGAACTGTGCCGAATAGACCCCGCCCATCAGCAGGATGCCGACACAGCCCAGCGGCGATATTCGATAAAGCGCCAGAAGACTCATCGGTTTGGTCGTGTCGAAGGCCGGAGTAGGCGAAATCGACAGAAGGATCGGTGCGAAAGAGATCGAAACCAGCACCGAGGGGATTATGAAAAGCACGAAGCCCGACGGATCGCCCAGCACCAGCAGGCCCTGCGCGCTTACGATCCCGACCATCTGCACGATCATGTAGAGCGAAAGCGCCTGGCCGCGATTGGCATTGCTGACCGAATTGTTCAGCCAGCTTTCGGCGGTGACGTAGACCCCCGAAAAGCAGAACCCGATCAACACGCGCAACCCGGTCCAGGCCCAGGGATCGGCAATCGTCGGATACAGGATCAATGTGGCCGAGATGAACGAGCCCAAAGCCGCGAAAACCCGCACATGACCGACTCGCCGGATCATCTCGGGCGCCAGGCGCGACCCGCCGAGAAAGCCCACGAAATAGGCCGACATGACAAGCGACAGCTGAAAGGTCGAGAAGCCCTCGATTGCCCCGCGTACACCCAGAAGGGTGCCCTGAAGGCCGTTCCCGACCATCAGCAGCATCATCCCGAGAAGCAGCGCCCAGACGCTGGCAAATACCTTGATCACATCACACCTCGAATCGCCCGATGCGGCCGTCTTAGCGATGCCATGCCCCTGCCCGCAACGCCAGCGCGGCGCATCGGCCCCCTTTCCGCCTCAGGGGATCAGAAGCGACGCATCCCCGTAGGAAAAGAACCGATAGCGCCGGGCCACCGCGTGGGCATAGATGCGGTGCACACGGTCCTGCCCCATCAGCGCCGCGACCAGCATCAGCAGCGTGGATTTCGGCAGGTGGAAATTGGTCATCAGCGCGTCGGTCACCCGGAACCGGTAACCGGGATAGATGAAGATCTCGGTCTCGCCGCGCCAGGCGTGCATCCGGCCCGCCGCGTCCGCGGCGGTTTCGATCAGGCGCAACGCGGTTGTGCCCACCGGAATGATTCGTCCGCCGGCGGCGCGGGTCGCGTTGATCTGTTCGGCCGCCACCGCGGTTACTTCGCCCCATTCCCCGTGCATCCTGTGGGTGGTCACATCCTCGACTTTCACCGGCAGGAAGGTTCCCGCGCCCACGTGCAACGTCACTTCGGTGAACTGCACACCCTTTTCCCGAAGTGCGTCCAGCAACGCCGCGTCGAAATGCAACGACGCGGTGGGCGCCGCAACGGCACCCGCATGTCGCGCGAACACGGTCTGATAATCATCGCGGTCGCGGGCATCGGCCGGCCGTTTCGCGGCGATATAGGGCGGCAGCGGCATGGCACCTGCTTCGGCCAGCGCGGCGTCGAAATCATCGCCCGTCAGGTTGAAGGCCAGGGTGACGCCATCATCGGCCTTCGCCGTGACCCGCGCGGCAAGGGCGTCGGAAAACACGATCTCCTCTCCGGGGCCGAGCTTTCGCAGCGGTCGCGCCAGGGCGCGCCAGCCGCCATCCGCGACCGGTTCCAGAAGCGTGACTTCGATCTTCGCCTCGACGGGCCCCGCGGGGGTCGAACGCCGGCGTCTACCGGACAGGCGCGCCGGAATCACCCGTGTGTTGTTCAACACCAGCCGGTCGCCGGACCCCAGCAGATCGGGCAGATCATGGACATGAAGATCGAGGATCGAATCGCCCTCGGCCACCAGCAACCGGGCCGACGAACGGGGCCGGGCCGGCCGCGTGGCTATCAAGTCTTCGGGCAGGTCGAAATCGAAATCGGACAGTTTCAATCGGGTAACTCCGCAGGCGGACGGCGAAAGATTTCACGGAACATTCCCGGCGTCAGGATCGAAAGCGGGTTGACGCCCACGCGCGGATCCCTCGCATCACCGGTGAGACGATAGTTGAAGCCGAACAGCCCCTCGCCCCGTCGCGTCAGGACCGATCCGACAGCATTGAGCATGTAGACCGGAGAGATTACCCCCTGCATGTCCAGCCGATTGCGCCGCATGTCATAGACGCCTGCCATGGAAATGCCAAGCGAGGCGCTGGTCGCGCTGCCAGCCCGCAATTCGAGCGCGCCCGGTGTCAGCCGGAAATCCGCCTCGACCCGGTTGAACATCAGCCCCTCGCCATCCAGCATCTCGAGAATGCCGACCACCGAGATCGCGCTCAAAAGTTCCGCCAGCGCGGGCGCGCCGCGCACCCGTGTGTCAGTGATCACCAGTTGCCCGTCATAAGTGCCCGGCGCGTCCTGCGGTTGCAGGATCAGGTCAAGTTTTCCGCCGACCGATTTCTCGAAGACGCCCGCACCGCGCAGGACCCCGCCTGCATCGTCCGATCGCACCCGGATCGCCGTGCCCGTGCCCGCCCTGGACGGCGCCAGCGTGATCTGCACCGGCGCGCCGCCCACGACGCGGCCGGTCAGGCGGCCGCTGAGGCCGCCGACGGGGGACAGTTCGCCGCGCAGATCGGCCAGCGCGATCCCGTCCGACACTGTCAAGCGGTCCAGCGCCACGCTGATCGGCGCGGTCGCCCCGCCCGCCGAGTCGCCGCGGGTGAACGGGTTTTCGCGCAGATCGGCGCGCCCTCCCGTTACCGCGATCCGGGGGACGACGCCTTTGCCGCGCCCGGTCAGAACCACCGGCGCGTCCAGCCAGTCGCCAAGCCGCACCCGCGAAAAACGCGCCTCGCCCAGCCCGCCGTCCGGCCGGATCGTCACCGTCCCCGTGGCCGACAGTCCCGATGCCGATATCGAAAGCTCTTCGATCACCGGCGGCTGACCCAGCCGCCCTGCCACGTCCAGGTCGCCCGGCACCGATGGCGGCTTGGACCAGCCGATGGCCGGCAGCGACAGGCCGAGGCGGTTCATGTCCGAGGTAAGTTCGAACCGCGGCGGCGCATCCGGGCCGAGCTGCACCGTGAACGCGCCCGCGCCGGTGCCGCTGACACTGCCGGGCGGCAGACCGATTCCGAAGGCATCGACGAAACGCTGCGACAGCTCGATCGTGCCCTCCACCCTGCTGCGCCCCCCGGCTTCGGGACCCAGTTCCTGGCTCCAGACGCCTTGAACCGGCACCCCGTCCAGCGTCGCCGCGCCACTGATCGAAAGCTGTTCGTTATCGGCGGCAAGGGTCAGGCGCCGGGACGCCAAACTGCGGCCGCGCACGATCACGTCACTGCGGATGTCATGCAACGTTCCCGACACCGTGAAGTCCACATCCCGGGGTTCGACCTTCTTTTTAAGGAACAGGCCGAGCCGCGCCTCGATCTGCGCGGTTCCCTCGGCCAGATCCACTGGCTGACGGGCGCGGGTGAGCAACCGAAGAGGTGGTTCGTCGAGCAGCGACAGAGCCGCAGTCACCGGCGCCACCGCCTTCAGGGTGATGACCCCGCGGGCCGGGCGGCGGGTAATGTCGGCCACCTGCATGACCGTGCCCGCGGCATCAATCTTGCCACCCTTGGCCGCAGTGACCGTGCCGCTGTCAAGCACCAGGTCGAAAGTCTTGCCGGTGATCGCGATATAGCCATTGCCATCTTGAACCGGCGGCATGGTCTTGACGAAGCGCACCGTGGCGTTCCGGAATTCATGCGTTAGCTGGACCCGCGGCGGCCGGTTTTCGGCCAGGCGCAGCGCGGCCTGCACGTCGAAAAGCTGTCCGTCGATCACGTTGTTCTCGACCCAGTCGCGGGTGCGTGGCACCAAATCCACCGGCCACAGGGCCATCAGCCGGTCATGGCTGATCCGATCGACCGACAGATCCAGCTCGACGCTCCAGCCGGTGTCATCCGCGCGCACCGCCCCCGTCGCGCGCAAGGCGCTGCCGCCGCGATCGTCCAGCAACAGCGCCTGACCGATCGTCGCGTTGAAGGGGTCCAGCGTCAGCTTCAGATCGACCGCACCGCCGGTGAACCGGGCCGGCGCGCGGAACACGCCCTCGGGGCTCAGAACCACCTCGCGCAGTTGCATCTGGGCGACCAGTGATGTGGGCCAGCCCGCCACCACATCGCGCAGATAGGCCTTTCCGTCGGCCAATACGGTCACCGCACCGGTAGAGACCGAAATCTCGTCGAACGTGATGCGGCCCAGCACGGGATCGTAGGTCAGATAGGCCTTGCCGCGGTCAAGGCGGATCGGCTCGGCCCCTTCGGTTGGTTTCAGCACCCCGGCGCCGATTTCAAGCGCGCCGCTGAGCGGTTCAAGCCCGCCATCCGGCCCCACACCGGCGCGCATCGCCCCCGAGATCGGTGCATCGATCACCGTCAGGAAGGCCAGTGCCGGCGACTGGGTGGCGATGTCGGCAGCGGGCATGTCGCTGAAATTGGCTGACATCCGCGCCTCGGGCGACCCCTTGACCGTCTCGAAACTCAGGGCCACTTCCGAGGGCACCCCAAGATCGCTGGTCAAGGAAAAGAACAGGCGCGCGGACACCTCGCTTGCCGTCTGCTCCAGTGTCATCAACCCGTCCTGGACCCGCCAGGTTCGACCGGCGCGCGCGTCTTCATAGGTCAGGCGCAACCCCTCGATCGACACGCTGCGCACGGCCGCCAGTGCCGGCCGGGTGAAGGCGTGGTCGATCTGGTCCAGCACCGCGCCCAGGTTCCGCGCCGCCGCGACCGGCGGCACCATGCCGCCCATCGCAAGGTCGAACTCGCCGTCGGCGCCACGGTGCAAGGTGGCCGAAGCGTCCTTCAGCGCCAGCCGGCGCACCACCAGCCTGCCACGCAGCAACGATTCGCCCGACAACGTGGCGCGCAGTTCCGGAATGCGCGCCAGCGGCCGGCCGCCATCATCGGCCAGCGTCACGCCGATGAATTGCACCCGCGGAACGCCGCTGTCGGAAAACACGACATTGACCCCGTCCAGCCCTGCTTGCACAGGGGCAAGGGCCGCGTTAAGGCGCGCTTCGATCCGTTCGGTGGCCCATTCGGGCAAGCCGATCGTGCGCCCGGTCAATGCCAAGACCGCCAGCACGGCGAGCCCGGTCGGGAATGCCAGACTCAGCAGAAGCCAGATTCCGAAGCGTCCGCGCCGGCGCGTCAGGTTGGGTGTTCTATCGTTCATCCTGCGCCCGTGCCCGGCGTCCCCTTGCCTCTGTCAGCTCCGGCCTTATCTTCGGCTTCGACGATCAACAAGGAAAGCGTGAAAACCATGCCGGAAACCGGCCAACCCGCCCCCGATTTCACCCTGCCCGGCGATACGGGCGAAGAGGTCACGCTGTCGGCCCTGCGCCCGGCGCCGGTAGTGTTGTATTTCTACCCCAAGGATGACACGCCCGGCTGCACGAAGGAAGCCATCGCCTTCACCTGGCTGATGCCCGAATTCGGCGCTGCCGGGGCACGGGTCTTCGGAATTTCAAGGGACAGCCTGGAAAAGCACGCCAAATTCCGCGAAAAGCATGAACTCTCCGTTCCGCTGCTGTCCGATGCCCAGGGCGATGTCTGCGAACGCTATGGCGTGTGGGTCGAAAAGAACATGTATGGGCGCAAGGTCATGGGGATCGAACGATCCACCTTCCTGATCGACGGCGACGGCAGGATCGCGCGGATCTGGCGCAAGGTCAAAGTGGCCGACCACGCCCAAGAGGTTCTGAAGGCAGTGCAGGCGCTGTGATCGGACCGGTTCGGGTCAAAGCACTGGTAATCCGGCCTCGCCGATCATAGTCTGAACCCGCCATGCCTTCGCACATCTCCTGCATCCTTTGCCTGACCCGATCCATCGCCCCGGACAGGGCATTGATGGCTTGCGGGGGCTGACCCTGCATGGCCCGCGAACCCGCACACGAACAACCCGAAATCGCCCTTTCACCAGAGGGGAGGGACAGCCGCGTCACGCTGGGCGGCGCGTTGACGCTGGCGGGCCTGGCGCGATTGCATGCGGCGCTGGATGCGCTGCCGGCCGATCGTCCGGCCCGACTGGACCTGAGCAGGATCAGCCGGATGGATACCGCCGGCGCATGGGCCATCTGCGCATTGCGCGAGCGGCTTGCAGCGGCGGGACAGGATCTGACGCTTGAGGGCACGACGCCTGCGCAGGAAAACCTGTTGGCAACCGTCCGCGACGCCTGGCCGGTGCCCGACACCACCCCGCCACCGCGGCAAGGCATTGCCGACCGGCTGGAGGCGCTCGGCCGCCGCGTCGCCGCCGGCGGGCAGCTTTTGCTGGAACTTGCCGGCTATCTCGGGCTGTTCCTGCTGCGGCTGGGCGGATCGGTTCTTCGTCCGCGACGGTTCCACCTGACCGCGCTGGTGCACCACTGCGAGGATGTCGGCCTGCGCGCGGTGCCCATCGTCGCGCTGATGGCATTCCTCATCGGCGTGGTGCTGGCCTTTCAGGGGGCCGTCCAGCTGCGCCAGTTCGGCGCCGAGGTCTTTGTCGTCGACCTGATCGCCATCTCGATCCTGCGCGAACTGGGAATCCTGCTGACCGCGATCATCGTGGCGGGGCGCACCGCATCGTCCTTCACCGCGGCGATCGGGTCGATGAAGATGCGCGAGGAGGTGGACGCCATGCGCACCCTTGGCATCGACCCCGCGCTGGCGCTGATCGTGCCGCGGGTGCTGGCACTGCTGTTGATGCTGCCCATTCTTGGACTTATCGCCAATGCTGCGGGACTGTTGGGCGGCGCGATCATGTCATGGGCGGAATTGGGGGTTTCCCCGGCGCTTTTCCGCACCCGCCTGATTGCGAATACCGACGTCAGCCATGTCTTTGTCGGGATGATAAAGGCCCCCGTCTTCGCCCTGATCATCGGGATCATCGGCTGCCATGCGGGCATGAAGGTCAGGGGCAATGCCGAATCGCTGGGCATGATGACGTCCAGGGCGGTGGTGGCGGCGATCTTCGCGGTAATCGTGGCCGATGCGGTGTTCTCGATCTTCTTTGCCGAGATCGGGATATGACCGAAGATCGCGATACCGACGTGGTGATCCGATTGCGCGGAATCCGAAACCAGTTCGGCCAGAATATCGTGCATGACGATCTGGATCTCGACGTCTGCCGCGGCGAGGTGCTGGGCGTGGTCGGCGGATCCGGCACCGGCAAATCCGTCCTGCTGCGCACGATCATCGGGTTGCAGATCCCCGCCGCCGGCCGCATCGAGGTGCTGGGCACCGACATCGGCCGCGCCGACGATGCCGCGCGCCAGGCGTTACGGATGCGCTGGGGGGTGATGTTTCAGGACGGTGCGCTGTTTTCCTCGTTGACGGTGCGCGAGAACGTGGAGGTGCCACTGCGCGGCGCGGCCCGTCTGGCGCCCGCCACACGTCGCGCGCTGGCCGATCTCAAGATATCGATGTCGGGCCTGCCGTGGTCGGCGGGCGACAAGTATCCATCCGAGCTGTCCGGCGGGATGCGCAAGCGCGCCGGGCTGGCCCGAGCTTTGGCGCTGGACCCCGACATCGTCTTTCTGGACGAACCCACGGCCGGGCTGGACCCGATCGGCGCGTCCGAATTCGATCGCCTGATCCGCGATCTTAGCGATTCTCTGGGCCTGACGGTCTTCATGGTCACCCACGATCTTGACTCGCTGCATGCCTGCTGCGACCGCATTGCGGTTCTTGCCGAAAAGAAAGTCCTTGTCACCGGCAGCATGCAAGAGATGCTGGAAGTGAACCACCCGTGGGTGCACGACTATTTCCACGGCCCGAGGGCCCGCGCCGCCCTTGCCACCGCCGACGGCCAGAAAGGATAAACCCCAAGATGGAAACGCGCGCCAGTTATATCCTGATCGGGGTCTTCACGCTGCTGGGCTTTCTCGGGATTCTTGGCTTCTTCGTCTGGTTCTCCAAGGCGCAACTTGACCGCCAGTTCGCCTATTACGACGTGATGTTCGAAAACGTGGCCGGGCTGGACAGTGCGTCCGACGTTCGTTTTGCCGGTCTTACCGTGGGCCGGGTCATCGACATTTCGCTCGCCGACGCGGGCGCCGTCCGGGTCCGGCTGGAGGTTCAGGCCGACACGCCGGTCCGCACCGACAGCGTCGCCACGATAGAGGCGCAGGGTGTCACCGGCGTCTCCTATGTAGCCATTTCGGCAGGCAGCGCGAATGCCCCGCTTCTGCGCAGGAAGAGCGGTGAGGAAATCCCCCGCATAGAGGCAGGCCGCTCGGTCCTGCAAAGCCTGAGCGCGGATGCGCCGGTATTGCTGAACGAGACGCTGGAGGTCGTGCGGAAGATCAACGCGCTGATGACCGAGGAGAACCGGCAGCGCATCGAGACCATCCTTTCAAACCTCGAAAGTTCTTCCGGCAAGCTTGACGAAACGCTCGGCCAGTTTTCCGAGGTCGCCGCCAATGTCGGCGCCTCGGTGGGCGAGATTGCTGGTTTCACCAAGGAACTGGAAGGCATTTCCCAGGCGGTGAACAGCACGCTGGACCTGGCCGAAGGCGCGATCACGGCGATTACCGATTTCTCGTCCAAGGCCGAGGTTACGCTTCGGGCGGGGACCGAGACACTGAACAGCGCCCGCGACACGATGGATCTGGCCGGAAACTTCATCGACACGGATCTGCGCAGCGCCGTGGCCGAGCTGAAGACAACATCGGCCACGCTTCGCAGCCATTCCGACAAGCTGGGCGGGCGCGCGGCAGAGCTGCTCGATGTCTGGTCCGACACCGGCCGGTCGGCCACCGCCCGGCTTGTCGAGGCCGAGGCGCTGCTTGCCGATACCGACGCGATGGTGGCCAATCTCAACCGAACGCTTGCCAACGTCGACAGCGCGGCGGGAAGCTTTGATGCCTTGATCACAGGCGATGGGGCCGCGCTGATCACCCGTGCAACCCGCGCCGTGGACGCCATCGCGGGCACCATCGAGAACGACCTGCCGACGATCCTGGCCGATATCCGCAGTGCCACTGAAACCGCGAAGACCACGATATCGACGCTCGGCAGCGATCTGTCCAAGGCGTCGGGCCGGATCGAAGGGGTGAGCGCAAAGGCGGAAGACACGCTGGCCACGGTCAGCGACACCTTCGCCCGCGCCAACGAAACGCTGGGTGCCATCGACAGCGCGCTGGCCAAGGGCGAGAAAACGCTGGACGCGGCACAAAGCGCGTTTGCCGGCGCGGACCGTCTGATCCAAGAGGATATCTCGGCGATAACCGGGGATCTGCGCGAGGCCGTCGGACGCCTCGACACGGCGCTTGCCCAGGTCTCGGCCGATCTGCCGGTCCTGTCCGAGGATTTGCGCAATGCTGCCAGTGCCGCGCAAAGGGCTTTTGCCGATCTGTCCGGCATGGTCGGCGACGCGAAAACGCCTGTCAGCGACTTTCTGAGCGCGGGCCTGCCGCAATACACCCGGCTGGCTGCCGAAACACGCGATCTGATCGACTCGCTGGAAACGCTGACCCGCCGCATCGAACGCGATCCGGCGCGGTTTTTCCTGAGCCGCGAGGCCCCCGAATACAGACGATGAGGTATTTCATGCTGCGCATTCTTCTTTTCTGTTCCGCCCTAGCCATTTCCGGCTGTTCAGCCATCGGCGCGCTGGACGAGGCATCCCGGCCGCTGGCCGCCTATGATCTGCAAGCCGAAAGCGCCGGACCGGTTGCCCGGGGCAATGCGGCAGCCAGTGAACTGGTGGTGGAAAGCCCCGTTGCCGGCGGCGCACTGGATACCGACCGGATCCTGATCCGACCCGACCCGCTGGAGGCGCGCTATCTGCCCGGGGCACGCTGGACCGACCCGGCGCCGGCCATGGTGCGGACCCTGATGGTGCGCCGGCTGGAGGAAACCGGCGGATTTCGCTATGTAGGACGGCGCCCGCTGGGAAGCGCGGGCGATTATGCGCTGCTGAGCGAACTGACGGATCTGCAGGCCGAGGTATTCGACGAAACCGGCATCGTGACAGCGCGCATCCGTCTCAATGCCAAGCTGGTGCGCGAGGAGGACGCGCGGGTCCTGGCCAGCCGGGTGTTCGAGGCCACGACGCAAACCGGCTCGACCGACACGATGGAGGTGGTGTCGGCCCTGGACCGCGCGATGACCGTCGTTCTGAACGATATGTCACGCTGGATCATGCAGCGCCTGGGCGTCCCCATCGCGGCAGAGCCCGCGTAACCTTTCGTCAGCTCTGGATGCGTTCCGGACCGGTCGGCCGGCTCTGCGATCATGGGAACCGGCCAATCACCCCCTTTTCAAGTCGGTCGGGTTTTTCACCGGCTCAACCTCGCAAACTGACGACCAGGCCACGCCGCTCCGGCGGAAAACCCCGCTTCCGATCAGCGGGATCTTGCCGATTCGCACCGCCCCACACCGGCAACAGGTTAATTTTTGCCAAAAATGTTGCGCACCTGCCCCAGCTTGGCCTATCCAAATCGGGATTGCGGTCCGGCTTCGAGAGAGAGCCGCAACATCCGAGGCGAGGCAGACGGGGACGAAGAGTGAAAGCATCAATCCTGAAGCGTATTCACGCATCACTTGAGCGGCGGCTACCTGAACAGCGCCTTTTCCTTCGCTCTGACAGTGAGACCCGGTTCATCCGTCTGAGGACGGAGACACAGGCAGTAGCGATTTTCGGCAGCACGGTTTTCGTCGCCTGGACCATCATCGCCTCGGCGATCCTGATCATGGACAATGTCGGTGCCAGCAGCCTGCGAGATCAGGCAAGGCGTGAGAATTCCATCTATGAACAACGCCTGAACGCCCTGGCTGCCGAACGCGATGCCATGGCCGCCGAGGCGCGCGCCGCGCGAGAGCGCTTCGAGCTGGCAATGTCCGAAGTCTCGCAGATGCAATCGCAGCTTCTTGCCTCCGAAGAGCGGCGCAGGGAACTCGAAACCGGCCTGAGGGTGGTTCAGCGCACCCTGCGCGACACGATGAACGACCGCGATGCCGCCCTGACCAAAGTGGCGAAATTGACCGGCGCGCAAGCGGAAAACGAGGCTGCGCAATCCTCCGGCACTCAGCTTGTCGAGGACATGAAGCAGACACTGGCATTCCTCAGCAATGCATTGAAACAGACCGGCGCCGAACGCGACGCCATCGCCGCCGACGCCGCCGCCGCCCGCGACATGGCTCAGGCGCTGGACTATGATCTTCAACTCATGAAAGACCGAAACGATCACATATTCGGCCAGATCGAGGATGCGATGGCGGTGTCCGTCGAACCGCTGAACAAGATGTTCAAATCGGCCGGGTTGAACCCGGAAACCCTGATCGACCAGGTTCGGCGGGGCTATTCCGGCCAGGGCGGGCCATTGACGCCGATCAGCTTTTCGACCAAGGGCGTCCCGCCCAGTGCCGACAGCCTGCGCGCCAACGAGATACTCAACCGGCTTGACCGCTTGAACCTTTATCGCATCGCCGCCGAAAAAGTTCCCTTCTCGGAACCCTTGAATGCATCCTATCGGTTTACCAGCCCGTTTGGACAGCGCTGGGGCAGGATGCATGAAGGCATTGACGTCGCTTCTGCCTATGGCACGCCAATTCTTGCCACGGCCGACGGCGTGGTCACCCATGCCGGTTGGTCCAGCGGGTATGGTCGCCTCGTCAAGATCCGTCACGATTTCGGGATCGAAACCCGTTACGCACATATGTCAAAACTTCGCGTGAAGGTCGGGCAGAGGGTCTCGCGCGGGGACCGT
>JADQCD010000095.1 GCA_016278285.1 Actibacterium sp. | reverse complement strand
CCCCGCCGCGCGCGACCAACGACGAGGCGGCCGTCAACCAGCAGCGCCGGGCCGCGGCAATGGCGCGCCGCCGGGCGATGCGCGCGGCGCGGGTCGGGCGTTGACCGCGGCGTCAGCGACTGAAGTTCTGCGCCGGATTTGCGGGCCGGCCGTTGCCGTGGGCCGTGCGCATGCGGATCAGACCGCGGTCGTTGGTGACCTCTTCCCGGCCGAGGCGGCGGCGATGACCCGTGCGCGGCCCGCGCGGGTTGCGGAATTCGCGGCCGGACGGGCGGCCGCAAGACAGGCTATGGCGGCGCTTGGCCTTCCGCCGTGCGCGGTCGCGATGCGGCCGGACCGGGCGCCGGACTGGCCGGCCGGGCTGGTGGGCTCGATCGCCCATGATAACGGGCTTTGCCTGGCCGCGCTGGCCCGTGCCGCCGATCTGCGCGGCATCGGCATCGACATCGAACCGGCGCAGGATCTGCCCGCCGGGCTGATCGACGAAATCACGACGCCGCGGGAACGCGACTGGCTGGCGGATCTTGATGCGGGCGGTCGAGGCCGCATGGCGCGGATGATCTTTGCCGCGAAAGAGGCCACCTACAAGGCACTCTATCCGCTTTCGCAGCAGGTTGTCGGTTTCGATGCGATGCAGGTGCTTCCCGATTCGCACGACCAGGGGTTTGAGGCGACCCTTGCACGGGCTTTCGGCCCGTATCGGCCGGGCACGATCCTGAACGGGCGCTGCGCTTGGGCCGAGGGCCGCGTGATTGCCGCGTTGATCCTGCCAATGGCGGAAAATTGACTGCTGCGCAGCGACGGGTTCTCAATTCGGAAACTGTTAGTTTCGCGACCGGTACCGCGCAAACATGGCAAATTTGCGACTAAAACTTTAGATTGCGGCGATAGTGGGGCAAAATGTTGAAGAAACCGGGCTGGCGCGTCGCCAGGTTCCGGGTACGTTGGTCCGCCGATACTGTCCTTTGACGGGTTCGGCCGGCAGGAGGGCTCCATGGGTTCGATCACATCGTTGCGTGAGGCGTGGAATGCGCTTTGGCGTCGTGCCTGGATCATAATTCTGGTGCTTGCCGTCGGGCTGCCTGCCTCGGTCTGGTTCGCGCTCAGTCAGGAGCGGGTGTACGAGGCGACGGCGGTCATTCAGATCGAGGGACCGAAAATTGCCGGGGGCGTGCCCGGCGCGGATCCGCGCGCATCCTGGCAGGCCAGCGATGCCCAGCTGAACCTGATCGAACAGGAAACCATGGCGCGCGGCAATCTGGTGGCGATCATCGACAGGTTCGACCTGTTCCCCGAACTGGAATCTCAGGCGCGAAAGGTGGCGTTGCTGCGTGAAGCGGTCGAAATCGAAAAGCTCAATGCGGCGGGCACCACATGGGGCGCAGAGACCACGCCAACGGGCCTGTCGATCCGCGTGCGCCTGGGCCGGGCGCAACAGGCCGCCGATGTGGCCAACCGCATAGTTGATGGAATCCTGGCCGAGGCGCGGCGGCGATCCGACAGCCGGGCCGAGCAGACCCTGGCCTTTTTCACCGGCGAGCAAGAGCGCATTCGCGCCGAGATCGAGGTCACCGAATCCGCCTTTGCGCAATTCAAGCGCGAAAATGCCGGCGCCCTGCCCGAAGCGATCCCGGCGCAGCGGGCGCGTCTGAACGAACTGCTTGAACGACGGACCGCCATCGACCAGCAGTTGCTGGAATTGCAAAGCGACGGTGGCCGTTTGCTGGCCGAGGAGGCCGAGCGCCGCGCCGCGTTGTTGGAGCAGAAGCGTGCGGTTCTGGACCAGCCTATCGCACAGCTGAAATCGCTGATCGCCCGCGCGCCCGAAGTCGAACGCCAGATCAATGCGTTTCAACGTGACCTGGAAAGCCTGCAACAGGAATTCCGCGCCGTGACCGAGCGCCGGACCGAGGCCGAGATGACGCGGCTTCTGGAAATCCGCGATCAGGCCGAGCGGTTCGAGGTTCTGGAGCGCGCGCTTGCGCCGGATTCTCCGATCTCGGCCAGCCGCCGAAAAGTGGCGATGATGGGCGGCGTTGTCAGCCTGGTCGTTGCGCTCGGCGCGGCGCTGGCGCTGGAGATGATGGACGGCACGATCCGCACCGCGGCGCAGCTTGAGGCGCAGCTTGGGGTGCGGCCGGTGATCGTGGTGCCGCGGTTGAAGCGGCCGTCCCGGCGCGGACGCCGTTTACGCCGGCTGGCGATCTGGCTGGCGCTGCCGGCCGTGGCGTCGGCCGCGGCGCTGGCGTGGGTCTTTCACCGGGCGATGCGCATCCTGTCCGCCGTGCATCGGCGATCCGGAACGATCCCGACGTCCCGCGCCGCGGGTCAGCTGTAGCCATAGGGGTGGACCGGCTCGCCGTTGTTCAGAACGACGCCGAGGATCGGTAAATCGTCGCCCAGGCGACGCACCATCTCGCGCAGTTCGGTGGCGTTGGTGGTGCCGCCTCCCACGACCACAAGCATGCAGTCCAGATGCTGCCGCATTGACAGGACGTCATCCTGCGCCAGCGCCGGTGGCAGGTCGTAAAGCACCACATTCGGGCGCATCTCGGCCTGGATCCGCGCCAGGGCCTCGGCGCTTTCCGGGCGCTGGAACAATTCGGCGGGAAAGGCTTCGGACCGACCATTCAGCCCGATAGCAAGGCTGTCGCCGATACCATTCTCACCGGTGGCCAGCTTGCGCAGATAGGCGGCGGGCGCGATCGAACCGCGAAGGAAATCCGCGGCGTTCGCCGGGCTTTGCACACCCAGCATCGACGCCAGGCTGGAATGCCTCAGATCCATTTCCAGCAGGACAGTGCGCCACCCCTCGAACCGTGAAAGAGAGATCGCGAGATTGATCGCGGTAAAGCTCTTGCCGCAGCCGCGCGTGGGCGATGTGATCCCCACCCGATACCAGTGATGATCGTTCAACGCCTGCATCATCCGCCCGCGCAGAACGTCAAAGGCGGCATGGGCCGGGTCGCGGCGCCGGGCCGTAATCACGAGGTGCCGGTCCAGCGTATCGGGATCGGCGTGGAGCACCGGCAGGAACGGCCAGCTGTCACGCATCGCCAGGGGGAATGGCGCCTCATCCACTGGCGCCAAGGCACGGTCCGAATCCGTTTCGGACTCCGCCGTCACGCTGCGGGATTCGATCAACGCTTCGCGCAACCGACGTTCCTGCCGGCGCGTTTCGGCCTCATCGGCTTCGACGCGCCGCTTCATGAAACCGTTCTTTCGATCGTCGTTCAAGGCAGACATTTCCTACATTTCGGGGGCCTTTGCCCCACGATCCCCATAGAACATGAAAAACTGGCATAAATATGCCCCATTGCGAAGAAAGCCGCGCGCCCGTCCGGGCGCCTTGCAGGCCGTGCCGTCATTTATATTCGATCAGGCGGGTGCGTCGTCGCAACAGGCGGCGCCAGTGAAAGGTCAGCATTCCCTGCATGTTGGCGAATTTGGACAGGGTCAGAAAGACGGCGTGATGCAGCGCTTGACGCGGCGACTGGCCACGCCGGATCAGCCCGTGTGCGGTGCGCAGGTAGGACGCCGCGTAGACCACGGCAACCGCCGCCGGAACCAATGCCGACCAGGCCGCCCCGACAAGCGCAACCGAAGGAAGGGCGGCGCCATAGATCCAGGCGCGCGCCCGGTCGCGCCGGTTTCGGCCCCGGTGGCGCGAGGCGATATGGGCGAAGCCATGGCCGCTGCGCACACTCCGCCGCCACCATTGCGAAAACCGGGTGATTCCGGCGTCATGGCGCGTCATGTCATGCGGCAACCGCAACAGGCGATAGCCCGCGGCGGCGATACGCTGGCAGATCTCGTCATCCTCGGAGGCGATGAAATCCGGGTCGAAACCGCCGATCTGCCGGAACAGCGCGGCCCGGACCATCATGTCGCCGTTGCAGTCCCTTACCGGGCCGGGCGGGCGGTGCCACTCCACGTCGCACATGGCATTATAGACACTGGCGCCGGGATCGATCTCGGCACGCCATCCGGTGACCATGCCCAGTTGCGGATCTGCCTCAAGCGCGGCACGCCCGGTGTCGATCCAGCCTGGCACCAGGCTGCAATCGCCATCAAGGAACTGCACGAAATCCGGCATCGTCCTGCCCGTGGCCAGCCGGTCGAACCCGGCGTTGCGGGCGCGGGCGGCGGAAAACGGGATGTCCGGGTCCAGGATCACCACCTCGGTCCCGAAGTCGCGGGCCAGATCCACGCTGGAATCGGTGGACCCGCTGTCGACATAGACCACGCGCCCGACCTGACCCTTCAGCGAGGTCAGGCAGCGGCGCAATCGTTCCCCCTCATTGCGGCCGATGGCCACGGCGGCGACGGTGATGCTCATGCCTCGGCCCCGGGGTTCGGGGAGAGATCCGTGGGCGGGTCGCTGGTGCGGAACAGGGCGGCCAGGCGGGCGGCCTCCTGGCCGACGTCGAAATCAGTGACGACCTTCTTGCGGCCCGCCCGTCCCATGCGACGGCGCGCTTCGCCATCTTCCATCAGGTGCAGAAGCGCCGCGGCCAACGCTTCGCTGTCGCCCGGCGGCACAAGCAGTCCGGTTTCGGAATGGGTGACCAGTTCGCCGACGCCACCCACCTGCGTGGCCACCACCGGCAGCCCGGCGGCCATCCCCTCCATCAGGACCACGGGCACGCCCTCGGCGAAGCTGGGCAGGACCAGCGCATCGACGGATTGAAGGGTGGTCGCCACCTCGTCCTGTGCCTTGTAACCAGCGAAGGTGACGGCGTCGGCCAGCCCCATTTCGCGCACCCGTGCCTCCAGCGCTGCGCGGTCGGGGCCGTCGCCGATCAGGGTCAGGTGCAGATCCGGCCGGATCTTGCGGACTGCGGCCAGCGCATCCAGCAGCACCGGAACCCCCTTGACCGCCGCCAGCCGCCCCACGAACAGAAGCTGATCGCCGGTCCGGCCCGCGCCGGGGCCGTAACGGGCCGGATGAATCCCGCAATGAACGACATGCAGCTTTTCCCAGTCGGCAGGCCTGGAAAACAGCATGGCCTGCGAACGGCAGAACTGACTGATGCAAACCACGAATTTCGCGCGAGCGATCTTTTCATCCAGCCGCCAATGTTCCGGCGCGAAGAAGATATCTGGGCCGTGAAGGGTAAAGCTGTAGGGAATACCGCTCAGCGTGCTGGCCAGCATTGCGACGGTACAGCTGGATTTGGCGATATGATTGTGCAGATGGGTGATTCCGCGGACCCTGAGATGGCGGGCGAGCACTGCGGCCTCGGCGAAGTAGATCAGGTTGTAAAGCCGCCCGCGCAATCCGCGGGGTGCGCTGCGCCAGGCAAGCGCCAGTGCACGCAGATAGCGGCCGGGCCGGGTCAGCGCGGCGGCATGCGCGGCAAGGCTGCGCGCCGGGTTGGCCGTTGCGCCGAGCAGATAAAAGGTTCGGGCGGCCTCGGTGTGCTGCTCGGGCCCGACCATATGCGCCGGTCCCGTGCGCCGGACCGAGCAGGTCTCGACCTTCAACCCCAATGCCCGCAGGGCGGCCACCTCGCGCTGGATGAACGTATCCGTGGCACGAGGATATTCCCCGGTCAGATAGGCGATCGGCCCGGTCACGTCGTCGCCCCGTCGCTCAGTGCCGCGGCCATCGCAGCCTCGAAATCGGGCGCCGGGGACGGGTTCAGCCGTTCCCGCAGGCGCCGGTCGCAATAGCGCAGCGGCATCAGTCGTGCGCGCAACACCGGGCGGCGCAGCAGCCCCGGCAGGCGCGGTGCCAGCGGCGCCATCACCCTCGCGGCAAGATCCAGCGCACGCCACGGGATCGGCACCACGATCCGGGGCCAGCCGCCCCGACGCAGCGCCGCGACATAGCGTTCCCTGTCCGGCCGGTCCGCGTCCAGCAGATTCAAGACCTCGATCCCCGCAGGCGCGGTTTCCGCCGCTGCGACCAGGGCGTCGGCGCACCGGTCGCGGTGCACCAGCGGGATCTCGCCTCCCGCGCCGATCCGCGCCAGCGCGGGCCCGAGCGCCAGGCCAAGATGCGCGTTCCACAGATGTTCCGGCCCCCAGACCGCGCCGGCGCGCATCAACCACAGTTCGGTGCCATTTTCGCGGGCCGCATCGCGCGCGACGCCCTCCTGCGCCATCTTGGTGCGGCAATAGGCGTCGCGCAGGTCGGGGCGATCTTCGGGCGCCGTGGACTCGTCCACCATCGCCCCCGGTCGCAGCCCTTGCGTGCCATAAACTGCCATCGAACCGACCAGAACCACGCGCGGCACCCCGGCACGGCCCACCGCCTGCATCAGCGCCCGGGTCGCGGTGACGGTATCGCGACGCATTCGTGCCTCATCGCCGGTCAAGGCGGCCGCAGCGTGGATCACTGCGTCGATTCCGTCCAGCGCCGCGTCCAGCGCATCGGCGGCAAGATCGACCCGCAGCACCTCGATCCCCGCGTCCGGATCGCCGGCCCCGCGAAACAGCGCCCGCACGCGGTGTCCGCGCGCCCGCGCGCGAGCCACCACGGCCTGCCCGACATGGCCGCCGGCGCCGGTGACAAGAAGGTTCATCGCGCCCATGGCATCGGTTCCATCGTGGTGCAGGTGGTGTCCATGCGGTGCACGCCGGTGCGCTGGCAGGCCAGCGTAACCTCGGTCAGGTGCAGCGCATAGTCGCCGGCCAGACGGCTTTGCCGCCCCTCGGCGATGGCGGCCAGCATCTCGGCCGGGCCGAGCGCGAAATTCATTGCGGCCGCGCCACGGCGACGGAGTTTGGGGTGGGTCGGGCCTTTCAGCCTGATCCGGCGGGGCAGGGGCGACTCCATCAGCCGGCGGCGCACCCGGAAGCGGCGGCGATACCGCACCGGGGCGGCATTGTCCCACAGTTCGGGCACCTCCAGCACGCCGGCGTCTCCCACCACGCGCAACCGGTGGTCATGTGGCGCCGTGATCGAACAGCTCAGCCGTGCCACCGGTCCGGCGACGAAATCCAGCGTCGCGACCGAGAAATCCGGCGCCCCGTCGATCACGCCGCATTTGTCGCCGAGCAGCGTGTGTGCGGAGGTCACGACCCGCCGCACCGGCCCGAAAATCGCGATCAGCCAGGACAGGGCATAACCCGCGTGTTCCAGTGTGCAGCCGACGCGGAATTCATCCTCGAACGGCCAGGGCGCGCCGCTTTCGGACTTCCACTGGTGAAGCGGCGCCTGCGGGACGAACCCGTCGTCCAGCTCGGCATGGATCAGTCGCGGCGTGCCGCCCAGCCCGTCGCGCACCGCCCGGGCCAGGGTCTGCGCCGCTTCGCCCAGCACCGATGCCGGGGCGGTGGCCAGTTGCAAGCCCTTGTCTTCAGCCAGGGCGTGAAGGCTGGACGCCTCGGCCATGTCCAGCACCATCGGCTTTTCCGTAAACACATGACACCCGGCCGTCAGGCCGGCGCGGATGACGGTGGCGTGTTCGCCCGGGTTGGTCAGGTTCAGCAACACGCCCTCGCGCGGCCGCGCATCGAGGGCCGTCGCCAGGTCAGGCAGTTGCGGGATGTTCCAATGGTTGCAGAACGTCGCCATCCGGTGCGCGTCGCGGTCATGCGCGCCGAGCACCCGGATTTCGGGGTGCAGCTTCAATGATCGCATATAGAGATCCGCGACGAAGCCGCAGCCGATCAGGGTCACGCTGCCGCTCATGCCGCGTGCCTTTCTTGCCAACCGCCGGATCCTGTCTCGACTCCCGCCATTTCGCGCCTGCCTGTTGCCCCGTATCCGGGAACCATGAAAGGGTGGCAACAGTTTGTCCATGCAGGTGCGCTTTCTGGAATTGCCGCCTTCGGACAAGTTGAGGCATGGGGTGAACGGTCAGGAACTCAGGCGTGCGGGTTTTCGCGGGCAAACAGGCAATCGAAGTCAATGTCGCCAATGCCGAGGCGCTTGATGTCGAGGTATGCCGCCGCCTGGCAGGTGGCAAGGGCTTTGCGCTGGCCACGCTGAACCTCGACCATCTGGTGAAACTGCGCGAGTCGGACCTGTTTCGCGCGGCCTATGCGGCGCAGGACCTGGTGACGGCGGACGGCAACCCGATCGTCTGGATGTCGCGGCTGGCGGGCCGGCCCGTGGACTTGTTGCCCGGATCGGACCTGATCGAGCCGCTGGCGCGGATTGCGGTCCGCATGGGTGCGCCGGTGGGGTTTGTGGGTAGCACCCGGGAAAGCCTCGATGGTGCGGCAGATGCGCTGAGCCGCAGGGTGCCGGGGCTGTCGATCGTCGCGCGAATTGCGCCGCCGATGGGCTTCGACCCTGACAGCGCCGCCGCCGACGCGATCCTGGATGAATTGCGATCCCGCGGCGTGCGGTTGTGCTTTCTGGCCCTCGGCGCCCCCAGGCAGGAGGGGCTTGCCGCACGCGGCCGGGCGCGCACCCCCGAGATCGGTTTTGTCAGCATCGGCGCGGGGCTGGATTTTCTTTCCGGGCATCAGGCACGCGCACCGCGATGGGTGCGGCGGATCGCGATGGAATGGCTGTTCCGGATGCTGTCAAACCCGCGGCGGCTGACCCGGCGCTATGTGCTGTCGGCCATGATTCTGCCGGGCCATGTGCTGCGTGCCCTGCGGCAGCGGCGGGCCTGAGCGCGCGCCGCTGCCAACGTGGCGTGGCTCACTCGGTACATTCCAGCAGCATCGTTCCCGCGCCGGTATTCGAGATCGGAACGTGATAGTTCTTCGTCAGAAGGTTCACGCGCTCGCCCAGTGCACCGCGCATCATCATCCACATCAGGAATTCGGTGCCCTGCGCACCGGCTTTCTCGACCAGTTCCATCCGGCTGATCCGGGTCAGCTCATCGGGATCGCTGACGATCTTTTCCATGCAGTACTTGTCGAATTCGGTGTTGATGAAGCCCGCGCGCTGCCCGTCCAGCTGGTGCGACAGCCCCCCGGTGCCCAGCACGACGACCTGGATGTCGCGGGGCCAGGACAGGATCGCCTTGCGCAGCGACTTGCCGAAATGCAGCGCGCGGTGCAGCGTCGGAATCGGATGCTGGACGGTATTCGCGCTGATCGGAATCGCGCGTGGAAAATTCGGATCCTCGCCCAGCTTGGGCCAGAACAACTGCATCGGCACGGTAAAGCCGTGATCGACCGCCAGTTCCTGGCACGAGGTGATGTCGAATTCATCGGCTACCATGCCCTCGATGATGTGCCACGACAACTCGGCGTCGCCGGGAAAGGGCGGAAGCTGCGGGATGCCCCATCCTTCGTCCTCGTTACGGTATTCATGCGCCGCGCCGATGGCGAAGGTGGGCATCTTGTCAAGGAAGAAACCAAGCCCATGATCGTTGTAGATGTTGATGACGACATCCGGTTTTGCATCGGCCAGCCAGCCGTGGATCGGCGGAGAGGCGTCGAAGAACGGTTTCCAGTAGGGATCGTCGAACAGCTCGTTGGCGATCGCGTTGCCGACGGCGGGGATGTGCGACGTGGTGATGCCACCAAGGATTCGTGCCATGTCAGCGCCCCGCGTCCAGAAGTTTCTGCTTGAATTCTTCGGTGGTCATGCCGGTCTGCTGGGCGCCCACGTCCTGCACGCTCATCCGATAGATGCCGGCGAACTTTGCCAGGTAATAGATGTTGCCGCCGGCCTCGATCAGGGCCAGCACGTTCTTGTCGCGGCAGGCCTGTTTCTGCTGCTCGTTCAACCTGAACTTGTCGAAATAGACTTCGGGGTCGCGCAGGTATTCGTCGCGGTTTTCCTTGCTGTTGAAGGAATAGCACATCTTGTTCAGGGCATAACCCTTCATCGCCTGCCGGCCGTCGAAGATGGTGGTGCCGGGAATGCCGGCGTGATGGTCGAACTCTGCCAGATCCATAGGTATGTCCTCCAATGCTACGCCCAGTAAAGGCGCATGGGATTGTCCACCAGCAGCTTGCGTTGCTGTTCGGGCGTTCGCGCGATTCGGGGAATGAAATCGACCAGCGCCCCGTCGTCGGGCATGTGCGATTTCATGTTCGGATGCGGCCAGTCCGTGCCCCAGAGCACCCGGTCCGGGAACCGCGCGACCACCGCGGCCGCATGCGCCACCACGTCATCATAGGGCGGACCCTGACGGCTCAGCCGTTCGGGGCAGGTCACCTTCGACCAGATATTCCCGTTCTCCTCCATCAGCCGAAGGAAACGTTGGAAGTCCGGGTTGTTGACCGGCTTGGATATGTCCGGTCGGCCCATGTGATCCACCACGATGGTGCCGGGCAACTGCGTCAGGAAGGGTTCCAGATCTTCCAGGTCCTGCGCCTCGAAATAGACGACGATATGCCAGCCAAGCTTCTGGATTCGCGCAGCGATTTCCAGGAAATCCTCCCGGGGCGTGTCATCGACCAGCCGCTTTACAAAGTTGAACCGCACGCCGCGCACGCCGGCCGCGTGCATGTCGCGCAGCTCTCGCTCGCTGACCTCCGCGCCCACGCTGGCGATGCCGCGCGCCCGATCACTGGCGGCGCGGCAGGCATCGACCATCGCCCGGTTGTCCTTGCCGTGACAGGTGGCCTGAACGATCACGTTGCGTTCGAACCCAAGGAAATCGCGCAGTGCAAACAGCTGGTCCTTGCCCGCGTCGCACGGCGTGTATTTGCGTTCCGGCGCAAAGGGAAATTCCGCCTCGGGACCGAACACATGGCAATGCGCATCCACCGCGCCGGCCGGCAGCCTGAAGTCGGGTTTCTTCGGGGTCGGATGAAAAACCAGCCAATCCGCGTCCATTTCAGTCATCCTTTCGTGAAGACCGTGCCATCCATCAGCTTGCGCGCGGTGCGCAGGATCGCGGCGGACTGCACCGCGCCGTCGTCGTCCAGCCTGGCCACGACCGTCATCTCGCCGGTCGGATGCTCGATGCCAAGCCGGCGCTCGCGGCCCGCGCCGGTCCGGGCCAGCGCCTGCGCGGGACCCTCCGGCAGCAGACAGGCGGTCGCGACGCTGACCGCCCCCAACACCCCGATCGTCTTGTGGCAACGGTGCGGAATGAATGTCCGGGTGGAAATCGCGCCGCCGGCTTCTGGCGCACTGACCATCGTCATCTTGGGCACCGATTTCTCGGCCACGTCGCCCAGGTTCATCCGCGGCCCGCAGGCCAGGCGGATCGCTTCCAGCCGCCCGCGCAAACCAGCGTTCGCCTCAAGTTCTTCGGGCGGCTCGTTGCCCGCAATTCCCATATCCGAGGCGCGCATCACCACGCAGGGCATGCCGTTGTCGATCATCGTGACCTCGACGCCGTCGACCATGTCCACCGCGTTGCCGGTCGGCAGCAACGCCCCGCAGGAGGATCCGGCGGTGTCCTTGAACTGGATCGGCACCGCCGCCGCCCCGCCGGGTACGCCGTCGATCCGCGCCGCGCCGGCATAGCTGACCGCGCCGCCCGGCGTGGCCACCCGCGCCACGGCCACCTGGCCGGTGTTTTCCATGTAGATCGTGACCGGCGTCTCGTCGCCGGCCACCGCCACCAGCCCGCGCTCGAGGGCAAAGGGCCCGACCCCGGCCAGGATATTGCCGCAATTCTGCGCGTCGGTGACGATCGGCCGGTCCACGAATACCTGAAGGAACAGGTAATCGACGTCGACACCGTCCCGCGCGGACTTCCTGACCACCGCGACCTTCGAGGTCAGCGGATCGGCCCCGCCCATCCCGTCGATCTGGCGCGGATCGGGCGAGCCCATGATCGACAGCAACGCCACGTCGCGCGTCGCCGGATCTGCGGGCAGGTCACCGGCCAGAAAATATCCGCCCTTCGACGTTCCCCCCCGCATCCACATGCACCGAATGCCTTCAGCCATGCCGCTCTCCTTCATCTTGCATCAAATACTCCGGGGGTCCGGGGGCAGCGCCCCCGGTTTTGCGGTCTCAGACGTATTTCAGCCCCTTTTCGGCCAGTCGTCCGCGCATGTCGTAGATGTCCAGCCCCAGCTCGCCATTGGCAAGGCGCCTGCGCTTGGCCTTTTCGTTCTCTTCGCGTTTGCGGGCCCTGTCCAGCACCGCCTCGGCCTCGGCCCGGCGGACCACGCAGACCCCGTCATCGTCGGCCACGATGATGTCACCGGGGTTGATCAGCGCGCCAGCACAGACGATCGGCACATTGACCGAGCCCACGGTCTCCTTCACCGTGCCCTGCGCGAAAATCGCCCTGGACCAGACCGGGAACTGCATCTCGCTCAGGTCGCGCACATCGCGCACGCCCGCGTCGATGATCAGCCCCCGCACGCCGCGCGCCTGCGCCGAAGTGGCCAGAAGATCACCGAAATAACCGTCTTCGCAAGGGCTGGTGGGGGCCAGTACCAGGATGTCGCCGTCCCGGCATTGTTCGATCGAGACATGCACCATCCAGTTGTCGCCCGGCGGAGAGGCGATCGTGACGGCCGAGGCCGCAAGCCGCGCACCGCCATAGATCGGCCGCATGTAACTGGCGAGCAATCCCGTGCGGCCCTGCGCCTCGTGCACGGTGGCCACACCGCATTCACCCAAGCCGGCGATCACCTGCGGGTCGGCGCGCTCGATGTTCTGAACCACCACCCCGCTCATGGCAGCTCATCCACGGTCTGCGGAAAGATCGCCTGGAACCCCTCGGCATAGCGCGCATCGCGCCCGCCGGCCTGCCCGCCCGAGTTGCGGCGGAAATGGTTGCCGCGGTTTTCGGCCAGGTTGGTGTAGAAGTCCCACAGGTGCTCTTGCCCCTGCATGCATTCGATGGCGGCGCGCTTGCGATCCCAGACTTCGGTGATGTCGAGAAAGACGTTTGGCTTCCACTCCATCTGCTCGCTCTGATGCGGCTCGAACAGATAGAGCTGCGGCGCGCCCAGCACTTTCTCGCCGGGGTTGTGTCCCCAGGCCTGCGCGATCATCCGGCATTCCAGCGCGAACTGCGTCGTGTTCATGTGATCGGTATTGTAGGGGTCCCACCTGGAGTGGCTCATCATCCATCCGGGCTGCACCTTGCGGATCACGTCGACCATCCGATCCCTGGTCTCGCGGCCCAGGTCCAGCGGATAGTCGCCGACGTCGAAGAACTGGATTTCGTGCACGTCCAGCGCCTTGGCCGCGTTCTCGGCCTCTTTGCGGCGCGCGGTCTTGACCTTGTCCAGGGTCATCCCTTCCTGCTTCCACAGCTTGGCGCTTTCGCCGCGTTCGCCGAAGGACAGGCAGACGACGGTGACATCATAGCCACGTTTCCGATGCAGGGCGATCGCGCCGCCGGCCCGCCAGACGAAATCGGCGGAATGGGCGCTGATGACAAGGGCGGTCTTGTTGTCTGACATTTTCGATGGCTCCGCTACCGTTGTGGCCGGGGCAGTCCCGGCCCGACATTCGCCGCCACCATGACGCAATCCCGGTGATTTGCCTATTTCGAATGAAGATGATTTTATAAGTTAAGGCTATTTGGGGCTTGGAGTGACGGAAGCGCGATGGACGCGATATTCCCCAATATAAGACATTTGCGGGTATTGTGCGAGGCAGCCCGTCTGGGCTCGGTGTCGCTGGCCGCGGAACAGGTGCACCTGTCGCAACCTGCGGCCACGCAGGCCATTGCCCGGATGGAAGCTGATCTCGGGGTGACGCTGCTGGCCCGGCACCGGGACGGGCTGGTGCCGACGCCGCTTGGCGCGGTGTTTCTCGACCGGGCGCGGCGGGCGCTGGACCAGCTGTCCACGGGCGCGCGGGCGGCGGTGCGGCTGGCCGGGCCGGGGGGGACGACCAGGCAGGCCCGCTTCGATACAAGAGTGACGGCAGCGCAATTGCGCGCCTTGGTGGCGATTGCCGGGTCCGGCAGCTTCACGATCGCCGCGCGGGATCTGGGGCTGTCGCAGCCGACCGTGCACAAGACCGCCCGCACCCTGGAGGCGCTGGCCGGGATCCGCCTGTTCAACTCCGGCGCCGCGGGGGTAGAGCTTTCACCGGCGGCGCAGGCCCTGGTCCACCGCGTCAAGCTGGCCTATGCCGAGATACGCCAGGGGCTGGATGAGGTCGACGCCGCGTTGAGCCGGGAAAGTTCGACTTTCGTGCTGGGCAGCTTGCCGTTGGCGCGGACCCATATCGTGCCCAAGGCGGTCAACGCGATGATCCGCGACACGCCACGCCTTCAGATCCGGGTCGTCGATGGCCGTTATCCCGAGCTTCTGCGCAGCTTGCGCGAGGGCGAGATCGACTGCCTGATCGGGGCGCTGCGGGGACCGGCCCCGGTCGAGGATGTGGTGCAAGAGGCGCTTTTCGACGATCCGCTTGCCATCGTGGCCGGGCGCGATCATCCGCTTGCGGGCCGGGCCGAAGTTTCTTTGGAGGAAACGCTGCGATACCCGTGGGTCGCGCCGCCCCGGCAGGCACCGGCCGGGCAATATCTGTATGAGACATTGCGAATCCAGGACCGGCCCGAGACACCGGTGCGGGTGGTTTCTTCGTCGCTGGTGCTTCTGCGCGGGCTTCTCGGAGAGGGCGACTTCCTGACCGTGATCTCGCGTCACCAGATCAGCCGGGAAGAGGCCGCCGGAACCCTGGTGTCACTTCCGGTGCCGCTGCAGGGCAATCGCCGGCCGATCGGCCTGACCTGGCGCCGTGACTGGCGGCCCACCGCGACGCAGGCCAGGTTCATGGATTTGCTGCGGGAATGGAGCCTGCACGAGACAGGCGCTGCGGCGGGCGAAAAAGCCGTCCTATAGACAAATGAAATAACGTGACAGGCATTCGAATTGGCCGGGCTGCCGGGCAGAATGTTAACAGGGGGCAACCCGGAGGGGAAACCATGACCACGGCAAGGCACGATATCACGACGATCGCCTTCATCGGCTTCGGCGAAGCCGCCCGGGCCATCGGCAAGGGGTTGCAGTCCGAGGATGGCAGCCTGCTACTGCGGGCCTATGACATCAAGACTGACCGCGAGATGACCGCCCCGTCCATGCGGGCCGATTATGCCGCGGCCGGGGTCGCGGGTGCCGAAAGCGCGGCCGAAGCTGTCGCAGGGGCCGATATCGTGTTTTCGACCGTCACGGCCGATCAGGCCGGCGCGGCCGCCGAAACCGTCGCGGCTGCGAAGCTGAACGGTGCCCTGTTTCTGGACTGCAATTCCTGCGCGCCCGAGGTCAAACGCGCCTCGGCGGCGCGGATCGACGCGGCAGGCGGGCGCTACGTCGACGTCGCGGTAATGGCCCCGGTGCATCCGCGGTTGCATCGCACGCCCTGTCTGCTGTCGGGAGATCACGCACAGGATGCGGGGGCGGCGATGCGTGCTCTGGGCATGGACGTGCAACTGGCCGAGGGGCCGGTGGGCGCCGCGTCCACGCGCAAGATGGTCCGCTCGATCATGATCAAGGGGCTTGAGGCGCTTACGGTCGAGTGCATGCTGGCCGCGCGCAAGGCGGGGATCGAAGACGATATCCTGGCCTCGCTCGAATCCAGCTTTCCGGGATTTGGCTGGGCCGAACGGGCACCCTATATGCTGGAAAGGGTCATGACGCATGGCATCCGCCGCGCCGCCGAGATGCGCGAAGTGGCCCGCACGGTCGAGGACCTGGGCCTTGCAGCCCCGATGGCGAAGGCGACCGTTATGCTCCAGCAGGAGATTGGCGAACTCGGCCTCGACGCGGAAGAAATCGGCGCGGCCGATCTTGCCGCGCTGACCGATGCGATCATGGCGGGGCTCGCACGCCGCCGGGCCTGAATTTTTGCAAGGAAGGACCCCCAATGGGCAAGCTCGAAAACGAATACGAGGATATCCCCGGAACCTATGTCTTCGACGGCAAACGCTGTATCGAGGGCTTTCAGCTCAACAAGTTCTGCAAGTCGCTGGACATCGAGGCCAACCGCGAGGCATTTCGCGCCGACCCGTCGGGATACCTGGACAAGTTCCCGATGACCCCGGAACAGCGCAAGGCGATCGAAGAGCGCGACTGGCTGGGCATGCTGCAACTGGGCGGCAATGTCTATTACACGTTCAAG
>JADQCD010000016.1 GCA_016278285.1 Actibacterium sp. | reverse complement strand
ATTACGGCTTCAACAAATCCCACGCCGCCGCCTATGCGGTGGTCAGCTATCAGACGGCCTGGCTGAAAGCCAATCATCCGGTGGAATTCATGGCCGGCGTGATGAATTGCGACATCCACCTCACCGACAAGCTGGCCACCTATGCAGAAGAGGTGCGGCGCGGCCTGGGCATCGAGATCGTGCCGCCCTGCGTCAACCGCTCGGGCGCGGTGTTCGGCGTCGCCGGGGGCAAGCTGATCTATGGCCTGGGTGCGCTCAAGAACGTGGGCGTCGAGGCGATGAAATTGATCGTCGAGGGACGTCTTGCCGACCCGAACGCCCCTGAAAAAGGGGATAGGCCCTTTGCATCATTGTATGATTTCGCGCGCCGGGTCGACCTCAAACGAATCGGCAAGCGCCCGATCGAGATGCTCGCCCGTGCCGGGGCCTTCGACCAGCTCGACCCCAATCGCCGCCGCGTGTTCGACAGCCTCGAAGCGCTTGTCGGCTATTCGGCCGCAATCCACGATCAACGCGCCAGCAACCAGGTCTCGCTGTTTGGCGAAGCGGGCGATGACCTGCCCGAGCCGCGCCTTTCGCCGGTGGATGACTGGCTGCCGAACGAACGGTTGACAGAAGAGCACAAGGCGATCGGTTTTTATCTGTCCGGGCACCCGCTTGACGATTACATGCCCGCCCTTCGGCGCAAACAGGTCAAGACGCTGGAAGAGGTGTCACAGGCCGCACGCGCCGGGCCGCTGGTCGCCAGGATGGCCGGCGCGGTCTCGGGCCGGCAGGAAAAGAAATCCGCCCGCGGCAACCGTTTTGCCTTTGCGCAACTTTCCGATCCGACGGGGCTGTACGAGGTCACGATCTTTTCGGATGTGCTGGAGGCCGGGCGCGACCACCTGGAAACCGGCATGAACGTGGTCCTTTCCGTCGAAGCATCGCTGGAATCCGACCAGATCAAGCTGCTGGCGCGCTCGATTCAGCCGATCGATTCCGTGGTCGCCGATATCGGCAACATGGGCCTCAGGATATTCGTCGATGACGGCGCCGCGATTCCGGCGGTGGCCGGCTTGCTCGACCGTGCGCGCGGCGAAAGCGGGCTGCGCGGTCGTGGCATTATCCAGTTCTGCCTGATCGCGCCGGACCTGCCGGGTGAAGTGGAAATCGCACTGCCGGACGATCAACCGGTGAATCCGCAGATCAAGGGCGCCATAAAATCTCTTCCCGGCGTCATGCAGGTCGAGGATGTCTAGCTTTGCTCTTGATCGGATGACCCGGCGGGCCATCACCCGGCACAAAAACGTCGGGACCGGCAGGCGCTGTCAATCTGCCGCGCCCCGGATAAACGCGAAGCGTGCGATTGTCCCCTTGCAAAACTGCAATCCGCACTGTAATTCGCCCCCATTCGGTCGGAGTGTAGCTCAGCCTGGTAGAGCACTGTCTTCGGGAGGCAGGGGTCGTGAGTTCGAATCTCGCCACTCCGACCAGATTTTCCCCCGCGAAAACAAAGCGTTAAGAGATCACAGCGCCAAGCGCGGCGGGCAGCGGATGCCCCGTTTGGGTCACTAGGGCAACGAATAGGGGAACGTTTTAGCGCCGGGGGAACGCGCACGCCGCCTCAGGGCAACGCCTACGCCGCTTCCAGCGCATCAGTGGGCGTGGTCGCCGCGGCCTTGAGCGTGTCCAGTTCGACCTTGGCCACCCATGCGTCGGCCTTCAACACCGTTGCCGTCAGCCCCTCGAACGGGCCAACCGTGAAGCGAACCCGCGCCCCCGGTTCGGCGACGAAGTTCGCGAGTGACCGATCAGGGGCCTGCCAGCGGGTTTCGGCCTCGTGCAGCTTCACCAGCCGCGACCGGGGCAGCGTCACCGCCTCGCCGCGCACCGCCAGCACCCGCGCAGGCACGGACGCCCGTCGCCAGATGGTCCGGCATGACTGCCCGCCCGCCCATGCGGCGAACACATACCCCGGAAACGCTGCGACATTCACGGTTTGCCGGGCCTTGCGCCGTGGGATGCGCCGGGAGCGGGGGAAGGTCGGGTAATATGCCGCGCCCCCGAACATCGCCAGCCGGTAGATGAGCAGTTGGGCCTGAGCGGAGTGGCACTTGAGGACGACCCACTGGTCGGCGTCCTCGGGCAGCGAGGCGGGGTTGAGCGGGGCCTCGGTCATGCGGCGGTCGGGAACTTCTTAAATTTCGCGGCGCGGCCCGCCTTGAAGCGGTCGGCCACAGCCTCGGGGTCGAGGTCTGCGAGATAGCATGTCATTCGGAAGTCCTTTGTGCCGATCCAGCCTTCATCACCTCGGTGCATGGCGTCGGATAAAGCGGCCTCTAAGAATGCCTGCCAGAGTTTCGTGCATGGGTGCATGGCCATCGGCATTCCTCCGCTGTGCAAGGAAGACCGCCCCGGAACCGGCGAACCGGCCCGTAGCCCGGAGCGGGCAGGCACCGCGCGACCCGGTCAGGTCGCCTTGCCTCTGGGGGTTTTGCGCCACTCGCCCAGTTGGCGGGCCGCAAGGGGAAGGATGCCCAGCGCGCGGCCAGCGCGACGGACGGCGACAATGACCAAGCCGCCGCCCGAACTCTCATCAGGTGCCCACGCGCAGAAGCTTGATCGCCTCGCTGTTGAACACCGCGCCGCCGACCCGCTGGGTCGTGTCGAAACGAACGTGCGGTTTATCCGTATACGGATCACGCAGCAGGCGCAGCCCGGTGCGGCCCACGACGATGTCTGGATCAATGTCGAGCTTCAGTTTCACGCGGGCCTCAGATCGACGGCCCAGACGAGCCGCTCGCGGTCGCGCACAGGCTCTCCCTGAATGAGGAAAGCCTCGCCCTCGGTTTCGATGCGGTCGCCGGGACGCGGGTTCGGTACCTCGGCGACGCGTAGGTCGAGGCGCGTGGTTTCCGACCAGAGCCGCGCATCGCCGAAGTCGGTGACGGCATCGGCGCGACGGGCGACGGCGCGCGCCAGCACGGGCGCGCCGCCGTCGGCGATGTAGACGGCGTCCCTGCCGATGTTCGGATCGGCGAAGAGCGCACCGACCGCGGCGGCAACCCGGCCAGAGGCTTAGCGGCTTGTCCAAATCGACTGCGACGTTTAAACGTCGAACCGTGGCCCCTTAGCTCAGCTGGATAGAGCATCCGCCTTCTAAGCGGACGGCCGAGGGTTCGAATCCTTCAGGGGCCGCCAATTGCATCGCAATTGCTGCCAAGGGGGCATAAGAGTGCGCAAAACGGCAGTTTCTCGTGCGTACCCGTGTCAAGAGAATTCTCTCGAGATCACAGGATTCTTGCAATTCATTGATAAATAATGGTTTCCGCCCGACTTCGCTTGCCGGCGAAATTCTCGGGTTTCGGACCAGTCGCCCAGCCTTCGCAAACCAGATTGCTGGACATCGGCTACTGGAGAGCGCCGATAGCCTTTTCAAGTAAGTGGAGTGCCCCGAAGTCCTGATCGCGCGGAGCGAAGCGAGCGACTCGGGATGCTTCAAGCAGGCTTTTTATGGTGTTGCGATGGTGCCCTGTCTCATTGGACATGACCTGCCCCCTTTTTGAAGGTCACTCGTAAGTCGAGCCTGTTCTCCTTTTGTGTGGCATCATTCGGTGGCGTGAGCAATGGGCGCAGGCGCGGAGCCATCACGTCGCCCAAGCGGCTGCGCCCATTGCGTCTTGTCGAAGGGCCGCGCGGCTTCGAATTCCTCCCGGTTCTGATACTTCAGACCGCTTTGCGGGCCGCCTCGATCACTGTGATCTGAGGCCAAGTCCCGAGTGTTTCCGTGAAGTTTTGCCCCTTCCAGAACTTGCGGTAGCGTCACGTCTTCGGGCGGGCAACGACCTCCAAGTAAAGGTTGGGACAGAGGACATCGCGGTACCGTGTCACCGCACCGTCAGCGGTCTTGTCGAGCGCGCCCTTGGTGAAGGTCATTTCTTGCGTAGCCATGATCGGCCGCCATGCAATGAACTATGCAATTGCATGGCATCCAGCGCCGGGGTTGATCAACCCAAGCGTCGGATTTTGTTAGGTAACTCTACAATCAGTAACTGTCATCCGGGGCGGATTCTGCGATTGGAAGGTCCTTGCTCTATCCCGTTGAGCTACGGGGCCGTTGAGTGCGATCATTGCGCGCGCTTCCGGCCAACGGCATCCCTTCAGTGGGTCCATGTCGTGCGACGGTCCGTGGAGAAATTCTCGCCATAGCCGCCGGGGCGGATATTCGGACTGCGCTTCTTTGGTTCGAATACCTGCGCGTCGATTCCGTGTTCCCGGGCATAGTCGATCGCGGCCTCGCGCGTGTCGAACCGCAGGCGGACCTGGCTTTGCGTGTCCGATGAACTGGTCCAGCCCATCAACGGATCGATGTCACGCGCGCTGGCCGGGGCGAATTCCAGGATCCAGTGCCGCGTCTTCGCGTTGCCGGACTGCATGGCGTTTCGGGCGGGCTGATAGATACGGGCGCGCATTCGACGACTCCTCGGGATGCCGACGCAGTTATGGGAAATAAGGCCCGGTCTTGCAAGCAAAACACGCCCGGACCAAGTGCCGCCAATGCGGCTCAGTCCCGGGGCGGCGCACCGCCCATGAAAGCATTGCCGTGGCGCCAGTCGCAGGGCGATTCCTGCATTTCCAGATGCAAGCCGGTGCCGTCATGGGCATGGGCGCGGGCCAGATCCTCATCGAATTTGATGCCAAGTCCCGGCGCTTCGGGGGCAACGATGAAACCCTCGTCCCAGGTGATGGCATGTCCGATCAGCCGCTGATGGAAATCGCCACCGGTGCCGATGGTCTCGACCATGCAGATATTGGGGATCGACACCGCAAGGTGGATGTTCGCCGCCCACTCCACCGGCCCGGCATAGAGATGCGGCGCGAGCTGGGCCGAGAAGCCCTCGGCCAGCGCGGCGATCTTGCGCCCTTCCCAGATGCCGCCCGCGCGTCCAAGCGCGGGTTGCAGGATCCGCGCCGCGCCGGCGCGCAGGACCGCGGCGAATTCCGCCTTGGTGGTCAGCCGCTCGCCCGTGGCGACAGGGATGCGCACGGCGCGGGCGACCTCGGCCATTCCGGCCACGTCGTCGGGTGGGATCGGCTCTTCGAACCAGAGCGGGCCAAAAGGTTCGATCGCCTGGCCCAGCCGGATCGCACCGCCGGGCGTGAACTGCCCATGCGTGCCGAACAGCAAATCGGCCCGGTCGCCCACCGCCTCTCGCACCGACTTGCAGAACGCGACCGACCGCGCAATGTCGGACATCGCGGGGTCGTGCCCGCCGCGGATCGTATAGGGGCCGGCCGGGTCGAACTTTACCGCGGTAAAGCCCTGATCGACCATTGCCGCCGCGGCTTCGGCGGTCTGGTCGGGCGAGGTCCAGAATTCGCGAATATCCTGGCCCGGCATTGGCCAGATATAGGAATAAGACCGCACGCGGTCGTTCATCCGCCCGCCGATCAGGGCCCAGACGGGGCGATCACGATCCTTGCCCAGAATGTCCCAGCAGGCGATTTCCAGCCCCGAGAACGCACCCATGACCGTAAGATCGGGCCGCTGGGTGAACCCGCTGGAATAGGCGCGGCGGAACATCAACTCGATATTTTCCGGGGTCTCGCCTGCCATGTGCCGCGCAAAGACGTCACGGATCACCGCCTCCATCGCTTTCGGCCCCACCGAAGCGCCGTAGCATTCGCCATAGCCGGTCAGGCCGGTATCGGTGGTCAGCTTGACGAAGATCCAATAGCGCCCGCCCCATCCCGGGGCCGGGGGCGCGACGGTAAAGATTTCAAGGTCGGTCAGTTTCATTGGAAGACGATCACGTTGCGGCGCGCGGCGCCGGTGTTGGTGTCGGCGATGGCCTCGTTTATCCGGTCCAGCGTCCAGCGGCCCGAGATCAGCTCGTCCAGCTTCAGCCGCCCCTGCGAATAAAGATCGACCATCCACGGAATGTCGCGCTGAAGCATCGCATCGCCCAGCATGGAACCGATCAGCGCCTGTCCGGTGGCGGCGATGATCGCTGGTTCATAGCCGGACAGATCGCCCGAATGCGGCATCCCCACGACATAGACCCTTCCTTTCGTGTCCAGATAGCGCATCGCCGTGTCATAGGCCGGGATCGCCCCGACGGTCACGAATACCGCATCCGCGCCGCGCCCGGTAATCGCCTTCGCCGCACGCCAGGGTTTCGCCTCGGTGGCGAGGATACCGTCGGTCGCGCCGAATTCCTGCGCGATCTTCAGCTTTTCGGGCAGCATGTCCACCGCGATGATCCGCCGGGCGCCGGCGATCCGTGCGCCCTGGATGGCGTTCAGGCCAACGCCGCCCGCGCCGATCACCACGACGGTTTCGCCGGGCCGGATGCCGGCGGTATTGACCACGGCGCCAACACCGGTCAGCACGCCGCAGGACAGCAGGCAGGCGGCCTCCATCGGCATGTCGGGCGGGATCGGCGCGATCTGGCTGGTCGCCACGACGACCTTTTCGGCAAATGCGCCGGTTTGCATCCCGTGTTCCAGAACGCCGCCGTCAACCATGCTCAGCGGTCCCGCCGCCCTGTCATAGGGTGCGCTGCAATGCACCGGTGCGCCCGTCGCGCAGGATCGGCAACACCCGCAGGACCGTAGCAGCGTGACGATTACCGTGTCGCCGGGTGCATAGGCGGTCACGCCTGCGCCGACTGCGCTGATGGTTCCGGCGGCCTCGTGGCCATAGACTGCCGGCAGCGTGCCACCCCACCCACCTTCGGCATAGGAAATATCGGAATGGCAGATCGCCACGGCGCCCAGCGTCACCTCGACCTCGCCGGCGCCGGGTGCGCGCAGCTCGACCTCTTCGACGACAAGCGGTTTGTTGAATTCATGGCACACGGCGGCGCGGATTCTGGCCATTCCTGATCCTCCCTGCTTCTTGCACCAGCTTTGCGAAGCCTGCGGTTGCATGGCAAGCCGACGGCACGGATGCCGTTACGTCAGTTCGTTGCTTGCGGCCTTGTCACGCGACCTGCGCAATCATGTCGTTCACGATTTCGGCCAGCGCCGCCGGGGCGGTGATCTGCGGGAAATGGCCGCAGTCCAACTCTCGCGTGACTGTTCCCGGTGATGCGGCCAGCATGGCGCGTTGCAGCGCGGGCGTGACCGTGCGGTCCTGCGTGCACAGGATATAGTTGCGCGGGACGGTGCCGAACCGGGCTGCCGTCAGCCGCGCGGGCTCGGTCTGGCCGCGGTTGGGCTGGCGTGTCAGGGCGGCAAGTGCGCGGACCTGCTGTTCGGGGGGCGCATCGGGGAAGAGCACTTCGGCGGCCCTGTCCGGGTCCAGTGTCGTGGCGCCCTTTTCCGGCCCGCGGCGCACCGCCGGCATGATCCCGGGCGCGTCCTGCTGTTTGATGAGGTCCAGCAGCGACTGCCCGTCTTGCGGCAGGAACGCGGCGACATAGATCAGCCGGCGCACCCTGTCCGGGGCCAGTTCGGCCGTGGCGGAAATGACCATGCCACCCATCGAATGACCGATCAGCACCGCCGGTTCGCCCGTGCGCAGGACATCCGCGACATGCGCCGCGTATTCCGACAGGCCGACCTGATCGGGCGGGGTCGGGTCGTCGCCGTGGCCGGGCAGGGTAATGGCGGTCACGTCATGTCCGGCATGCCGCAATAGCGGAACGAGGCCGTCCCATGCGGCGCCGCTGCTCCAGGCACCATGGACCAGAACGATGCGTGTCATGATCTCCTCTTTCCGCAAGGCGGGACGGGGCGTCTAAATATGGCCGATCTCGCGCAGGAAGGTGGTCAGCACCGAGGCATATTCCGTCGGTTTCTCGACACAGGGCAAGTGGCCGGCGCCGCGGATGATCTCGAATCTGGCGCCCTTCACCAGCTCGGCCGTCTCGCGAACCAGGTCGGGCGGTGTCGAGCCATCCTCGCTGCCGGCGATGCCGAGGGTGGGCAGGGCAAGCGACGCGGTCGTGGCAAGGAAATCCGTGCCCGAGATGGCCGCCGAACAGCCGGCATAACCCTCGACAGGTTGCCGGGTCAGCATGTTGCGCCAAAGCGTCATCTCGGGCGTTGCGCGGAACGCCCTGGAAAACCACCGTTCCATCGTCGCGTCGGCCAGCGCCTCGATGCCGCCTTCACGGACAGCCCGGATCCGGTCGGCCCAGATCTCGGCCGTTCCGATCTTGGCGCCGGTGTTGGACAGCACCATGGCGCGCACCTGATCCAGCCGCTTCACCGCCAGCCCCTGCGCGATCATCCCGCCGATGGACAGCCCCACGAACACGCAATCGCGCACGCCCAGATGATCCAGCAGCCGTTCGGCATCGCCCACCAGCGCCCCCATCGAATAGGGTCCGCGCGGGCAGGAGGACAGCCCGTGGCCGCGCTTGTCATAGCGGATGATGCGCAGCCCCTCGGGCAGAAACGGCAACAGATCGTCCCACAGTCGCAGGTCGGTGCCCAGCGAATTGGCGAACACGATTGGCGCCCCGTCGTGGGGGCCATCCTCTCGGTAATGGATCAGAACGTCCCCAAGGTCGACGATTTTCATTCCACCCTCATCAGAACGGAAGGCCCACATAGTTTTCCGCCAGCACCTTTTGAGCGGCGTCGTTGCTTTCCAGAAACTCAAGGTCCGCGCGCTGCATTTTCAGGTCGAACGCGGTCTGGCCTGGATAGCGGTGCAGCAGGTTCGACATCCACCACGAAAACCGCTCGGCCTTCCAGATTCGCGCCAACGCCTTTTCCGAATACCGCTTCAGCCCTTCGGTGTCACCGTCAAGATAGTGATCCGAAAGCGCGTGATAGAGGTAATGGATGTCCGAAGCGGCGGTGTTCAGACCCTTGGCCCCGGTCGGCGGCACGATATGGGCCGCATCGCCGCAAAGAAACAGCCGGCCCCAGCGCATCGGCTCGGTGACGAAGCTGCGCAGGGGGGCGATGGATTTCTCGCTCGATGGGCCTGTGACCAGCGCTTCGGCGGCCTCTTCGGGGATGCGGCGTTTCAGCTCGTCCCAGAACATCTGATCGGTCCAGTCCCCGACATGGTCCGACATGGAGCACTGGATGTAATATCGGCTGAGATTGGCGTTGCGCATCGAACATAGGGCAAAGCCGCGATCCGAGTTGGCATAGATCAGTTCGTCATTGACGGGCGGGGTTTGCGACAGGACGCCCAGCCAGCCGAACGGATAGACCTTTTCGTATTCGCGGCGCACGGATGTCGGGATGGTCTGTCGGCTGACGCCGTGAAACCCGTCGCAGCCGGCCACATAGTCGCACTCGATCCTGTGCCCGGTTCCGTCAACCGAATAGGTCACGAAGGGCGCGTCGCTATCGGCCCCGTTGATGACCACGTTCTCGACGTTGAATACCAGCTTTCCGTCCGATGCCTCGCGCGCGTCGTACAGGTCGCGCGTCACCTCGGTCTGGCCATAGACCACCACCGGCGTGCCGGTGTGCCTGGTAAAGTCGATGCGGAACTGATGATTGTCATAGGCGATCATCGTGCCGTCATGAATGAATCCCTCGCGGTCCATTCGGTCGGCGACCCCGGCCTCGCGCATGAGCTGGACGAAGCCCTTTTCCAGAACGCCCGCGCGAATACGGCCCAGCACATAGTCGCGTGTCTTGCGTTCAAGCACCACGCTGTCGATCCCCTTGCGATGCAGCAATTGCGACAGCAGCAGGCCCGAGGGGCCGCCCCCGATGATACAGACCTGGGTGCGCATGACAGAAACCTCCCATTGAATACGGGATTTGTGCACGAGATAATTGTCAGCGTCAACTAACTGGATCTCGCAGGCGGATTTGCGCGACGACCTGGCCGTGATCCGACATCGTGCTGGTTTCGACCCGCGCCTGGTCAAGGATATGGGCGTTGAAGACGGAAAAATCCTCTACCTCGCCCAGCCGGTCGGGAAAATCCCGGTGAAAATGGCGCGACACCAGGATCCGGTCGAGGCTGCCGAATGCCGTGGTGCGTCTGTCCCTGTCGGGCGCGTTCGGGGGACCGATCCTTTCGGCGGAATGAAGGAGAACCGCTTCGATCTGCTCGCGAATGCGTGCTGCCTGGTCGTCGGTATGGAAATCCGC
Organism: Actibacterium sp.; assembly: GCA_016278285.1. GTDB lineage: Bacteria > Pseudomonadota > Alphaproteobacteria > Rhodobacterales > Rhodobacteraceae > JADQCB01. The sequence goes on along the minus strand of JADQCD010000016.1, from coordinate 6,103 downwards.
CGCCTCCTTGGCTTCGGGGCGGCGCAGTTCGGTATAGTCGGGCATCGGTGTCTCGCCGCGCAGGATCTCGGAAGATACCGCGCCCTCGCTGTCGTTGAAATCTCCTGTGACAATGACCGGGTGGCCGTGGGTGAGTTCTTCGAGTATCAGCCGGCGCACAACCCATGCCTCGGCCATGCGCCTGAGCCCGGCACGCAGGAAGCCCATTGCACGACCGGGGGCATCATAGTGCAACAGGTCGATTTCGGGTGAATGGCGGGCGCCGTGCGGCCGGACATATTCGCCAAGCCTTGATTTCAGGTGGCAGTTGAACAGCGTGACGACGCGCCCCCCGACGGGTATGCGCAGTTTCTGAACCGGGCGCGACAGGCGTTCCAGCGTGAAATGCCCGGCATCGCCACCGCCCGGATGGTGGAACGCTATGTCAACCGGGGGAACCATGTCCTGCACCGTCTCTGGCGCGGCGGCAAAGCCTGTGCGCGACAGAACTGCCAGGCCCGGCTTGCGGTCTGACGGGCCGCCATCCGACAGGTTCGGCGCGAAGGCCACGGCGGCATCGCCTTCGTCAGCGGCCCGGAGAACGTCGCGCAGCGCGTCCTTCTCGAAGATCTCCTGAAAGCCGACGATATCGGCGTCCATCCGCTGCAGCTGCCCGGCCAGCCAGTCGATCTTGGTGCGATATTCGGCCGGCGTGTATTGTTCGAACCGGTAATATTCCCGATCAGGTCCGATCAGGTTCTGCACGTTGAAGCTGCCGATGCGGAACCGCGTCACGCCCCATCCCCGAACCTTTTTGTTGCATCGCAGAAGGTGTCGGCATCGACGTTCCCACCCGAGGCGACGGCGATCACCGCGTCGCCCTCGACCCGTTCGGGATGATAGAGCGCGGCGGCAAGCGCAACGGCGCCGCCGGGTTCGAGTACGATCTTGAGGCGTGTGAAAGCGGCGGCCATGGCGCGCTGCGCCTGCTGCTCGGTCACGACCATGCCGGGTCCGCAAAGCCGTGACATGATCGGGAAGGTCAGCTTGCCCGGCGCGGGCGTCATGATGGCGTCGCAGATCGAACCGGAGGATCGCGCATTGTGCTCGATCCTGCCGCTGGCCAGCGACCGCGTTACATCGTCAAAGCCTTCCGGCTCGACCGGGCGGGTGCGCAGGCCCGGTGCGTTCGCCTCCAGCGCCAACGCGATGCCCGAGGTCAACCCCCCGCCGCCGCAACAGACCAGCACATCGCCGACCGTCATCCCCTCGGCCGCGGCCTGCTCGGCGATCTCCAGCCCGGCCGTGCCCTGCCCGGCGATCACCTGCGGCTCGTCGAACGGCTTGATCAGTGTCAGACCGCGTTCAGCCGACAGGCGGGCGCCGATCGCGTCCCGGTCCTCGTTCGCGCGGTCATAAAGGATCACCTCTGCGCCCAGTCCGCGTGTATTCTCGATCTTCAGAAGCGGCGCATCGGACGGCATGATGATGACCGCCGGGATCCCGTGCTCGCGCGCGGCAAAGGCGACGCCCTGCGCATGATTTCCCGACGAAAAGGCGATGACGCCATTGCGGCGCAGATCCTCGGGCAATGCCGAGACCGCCGACCAGCCGCCGCGAAACTTGAAGCTGCCGGTATGTTGCAGGCATTCGGCCTTGACCAGAACGCGCCGTCCGGCGATGGCGTCAAGAAACGGCGAAGACAACAGCGGCGTACGCCGCACCCGTCCGTCAAGCCGCGCGGCGGCGGCCTCGATCATTCCGATATTCATGCGGTCATCCTAAGAAGGGCGCGGATCGCGGCCAGCGATTCCGGCTCGTCAAGAAACGGGATATGGGCGCGGTCGGGAACCTCGGCAAAGATCATGCCAGGGTGGCGTTGCGCCATCTCGTTGGCGACCGCCTGCGAAAGAAGCTCGGAATTCGCGCCGCGAATCAGTGCGACGGGCTTGTCTGCCCGCGCCTCGAACAGCGGCCAGAGGTCCGGCGCCTCGGCCTGATATGCCTCCAGGAATGCCTCTCGCAGGGCGGGATCATAATTGATCTTCAGTCCGCCCGCATCGGCGCGGTAATGTTTGCGTGCCTCTTCCAACCAGCGGCTGTCGGGGACATTGGCAAAGCCCGCCATGTTGCGCGCCATCGCCCGTGCGGCCGCGGCGTGCGTCGGTGCGGCCGGATCGCGCCCTACATAGTCGAAAATCCGTTCCAGCCCGGCGCGCTCGATCACGGGGCCGACATCGTTCAGGCATAGCCCCGACACGCGCCCGGGATGGGTTGCGGCCAGCGCCATGCCGATCAGCCCTCCGCGCGAGGTGCCCAGGATCGGCACCGACGTCAGCCCGAGATGATCCAGCAATTGCACCGCGTCCTGCGCTTCGCGCGCGATGGTATAGCTTTCGGCCCCGGTCCAGTCGGATGCGCCGCGCCCGCGATAATCCATGCCGATCATCCGCACGCCGTTCAGATGCGGTGCGAGATAATCGAAGTCCGAGGAATTTCGCGTCAGCCCCGCAAGGCATAGCAGCGGCCTGCCGGTCCCCGTATCGCGATAGGCGATGCGCGCCCCGTCATCGGCGGTAAAGTGCTGCATTCACAGATCCCTGGCAAGATCGGGGATCGTGGTGAGGTCGGACAGGATATGTTGCGGCACCCATGGCAGACGGTCCACCGGTTCCTTGGCCCGATTGACCCAGGCCGTGGTGAAGCCATAGCCGGTCGCCGCCGCCGCGTCCCAGCCGTTAGACGAAACGAACAGAACCTCGGACGGGGCGCAGTCGAACCGGTTGCAAACCATGTCATAGACGGTCCGGTGCGGCTTGAACACGCCCACGCTTTCCACCGACAGCACTTCATCGAGATATTCGCCGATCCCGGCCGATTCGACCGCGCCGGCCAGCATTTCGGGCGACCCGTTGGACAGGATCGCGCTTGATTTGCCCTCTTGCCCGAGATCGGCCAGCATTTTCGGCACTTCTGGAAAAGAGGCCAGTTCCCAGTAGAGCGCCAGCAGACGCTCGCGCAGTTGGGGGTCGTTCAGCTCTGCCGCTTCCATCGCCCAATCGAGGCCGTTTTGCGTTACTTCCCAGAAGTCGGTATGCGCCCCCGTGATCGCCCGAAGCCATGTGTATTGCAACTGCTTGTGCCGCCAATCGCTTGCCAGCTTCGGCCATGTTCCTGTCAGCGCCTCGTTCCCCGGCTCGGCCGCGGCTGCCCGTGCGGCTGCCGCGACATCGAACAAGGTGCCGTATGCGTCAAAGACGCAAGTGGTAATGGTCATATTGCTCCTCGCTTTTGGTGCGGAGATTGGCACAACCGGCCGGAAACCGGAACCCCCGCCAGGCCACCGGGGTTTACATCGGGCGTCAGTTCACTAGATTCGCTGGACGCCAAGAGAACCCGCGCGGCACAGGCGCGGCCTCTGCAAATTCATCCCACGACATCAGGAAAGACATGATGACCCAGGTTAAAGCGGGCGACAAGGTTCGCATTCATTACGACGGCACGCTGGCCGATGGCAGCACCTTCGACAGTTCCACGGGCCGCGACCCGCTGGAGTTCACTGTCGGATCGGGCGAGATCATCCCCGGCCTCGACAAGGCGCTGCCCGGCATGGAAACCGGCGAGAAGAAGACGGTCGAGGTTCCCTGCACCGAAGCCTATGGCGAGCGCAATCCGGAAGCCACACAGTCGGTGCCGCGGGCGCAGGTCCCCGAGGACATCCCGCTGGACGTCGGCACCCAGTTGCAGCTGCAAACGCCCGAAGGCCAGGCCGTTCCGGTCACGGTGGCCGAGGTCAACGAAGAGCAGGTGGTTCTTGATGCCAACCACCCGCTGGCCGGCAAGGATCTGACCTTCTCGATCGAGCTGGTCGAAATCGTTTGACTTGCGCCCATGGCCCTGCCCGCGCTTTCATCGGCGTGACCGCCACAAGGAAAGGGCAGGGCCATGGACAGCCGGTTCGAACATCTTCTGGCGCGACTTCGCGAGACCGAGGATGCGCTGGCCGCGGAGCTGGATGCGCGCCGCGCCAGGTTCCGTTACCGGGTCGAACGCGGGCGCGTGATCTTCGAGAAGGATGTGCGCCGTGCTCATCGAGAGGCACGGGAAAGCCTTCTGAGCTTTCTGTCGCACACCCGGCCGCTGGTGGTTCTGAGCGCGCCGCTGATCTATGTGCTGATCGTGCCGCTGGTCCTGCTCGACATTTTCGTCAGCTTCTACCACGCCGTCTGTTTTCCGATCTACGGGATCGAGAAGGTGCGTCGCCGCGACTATGTCGCTCTTGACCGCCACCACCTGCAATATCTCAACGCGCTGCAGAAACTGAACTGCGTCTATTGCGGTTACGCCAACGGCTTGATCGCCTATGTGCGCGAGGTGGCCGGTCGGACCGAGCAATTCTGGTGCCCGATCAAGCACGCCCGGCGGCTGGATGACATGCATCCCCACTATCCCGAATTCGTCGATTTCGGCGATGCGGAAGGGTTTCAAAAGCGGGTCGAGAAGTTGCGCGCCGAGCATGACGCGATCCGCGCCGACCGGCGATAGCGTGGGACGCGGTGCCGATCCGGTTCTTCGTTGAAGAACCGGGCCTTCGGCGAGAGTATTTGGGGCAAGATGAAGGGGCGCGGGTCAGATATTTTCCGGCTGCGGCATGCCCAGCACATGGACGCCGCCATCGACGGTGATGATCTCTCCGGTCGTGCAGGCGCCCTGGTCCGAGGCCAGATAGACGGCCGTGCCGCCGATTGCCTCGAGCGTGGCATTGGCGCGCAAGGGTGCGTTGGCGGCGGTATAGCGAAAGGTCTTGCGCGCACCGCCTATGGCGGCGCCGGCCAGCGTCTTCATCGGGCCGGGCGAGATCGCGTTGACGCGGATGCCATCGGGGCCGAGATCGTTTGCCAGATAGCGCACAACCGATTCCAGCGCCGCCTTGGCCACGCCCATCACATTGTAATAAGGCGTCACGCGGTTCGATCCCTGATAGGTGAGCGTGATCAGCGATCCGCCATCGGGCATCAGGCTCGAGGCGCGGCGGGCCACGTCGATGAAGGAATAGCAAGAGATGGTCAACGAGCTCTGGAAATTCGCCCGGGTGGTGTTGACGAAACGTCCCGTGAGTTCGTTCCGGTCGGAATAGGCGATCGCGTGGACGAGGAAATCCATGCGGTCCCAATGCCGCGCCAGTTCGGCGAAGGCGGCGTCCATCGAGGCGTCGTCGCTGACATCTGCGTCAATGAGGATATCCGAGCCCAGCGATTGCGCCAGGGGCGCGACCCGTTTTCCGAACGCCTCCCCCTGATAGGAGAAGGCCAATTCGGCCCCCTCGGCAGCGAGGGCCTGCGCGATTCCCCAGGCGATCGAGCGTTCATTGGCGACGCCCATGATCAGGCCGCGCTTCCCCGTCATCAGTTCAGGCATCTGGGGTCATCCGTTGAATTTGCTGATTACAAGGGTTGCGTTGGTTCCGCCGAACCCGAAACTGTTTGACAGGACGGTGTCGATCTCGACCCCCTCGCGCAGTTCGGTCACGATCTCACCCTGGTTGATCTCGGGGTCCAGTTCGGTGATGTTCGCCGATGCGGCGATGAAATCGCCCTGCATCATCAGGATCGAATAGATCGCTTCGTGCACGCCGGTCGCGCCGAGACTGTGGCCGGTCAGCGATTTGGTCGAGGCCATCGGCGGCGTGCTGCCCTCACCGAAGACGCGGCGCACCGCCTTGACCTCGGTGACGTCGCCGGCGGGGGTGGATGTGCCGTGGGTGTTGATATAGTCGATCTTGCGATCTTCGGGCAGGGTCGAAAGCGCAAGCCGCATGGACCGTTCGCCGCCTTCGCCCGACGGTGCGACCATGTCGTAGCCGTCCGATGTCGCGCCATAGCCCGTGACCTCGCCATAAATTTTCGCGCCGCGGGCCTTCGCGTGCTCCAGCTCTTCCACAACGACGACGCCGCCGCCGCCGGCGATCACGAATCCGTCGCGGGTTGCGTCGAAGGGGCGCGAGGCGGTTTCGGGGGTGTCGTTGTATTTGGACGACATCGCGTTCATCGCGTCGAACAGGCAAGAAAGGGTCCAGTCCACCTCTTCGCCGCCGCCGGCAAAGACGATGTCCTGCTTGCCCATC
>JADQCD010000247.1 GCA_016278285.1 Actibacterium sp. | reverse complement strand
GGTGCCCCGCCCGCTTGTCCTGTGCCGGCCCGAGCCCGTCACCGCGCCCGACCGACCACGGCTTCCAGAAACCTTCCGCTGGCGGCGGCAGGACTTCACGCAGGCCTCGGCCACCGGCCCGGAACGCATCGCGCCGGAATGGTGGCTGGACGATCCGGAATGGCGCAGCGGCACGCGCGACTACTGGCGGGTGGAAACCACGGCCGGCGCGCGGCTGTGGCTGTTCTATGCCCACGGGGGTACCATGTCATCGGGATGGTTCTGTCAGGGGCAATTCGCCTGACCGCGCGGCGCGGATGTCACAGCTGCGCCATCACCTCGTCCGAGATCTCGAAATTCGCGGTGACGTTCTGCACGTCGTCGTCATCCTCCAGCGCCTCAAGCAATTTGAACAGTTTCTGCGCGCCTTCCAGATCCAGCTCGGTCGTGGTCTGTGGCCGCCAGACCAGCTTGGTCGACTCGGCTTCGCCCAACTGTTCCTCCAGCGCGGTCGACACGTCGTTCAGGTCGGTGTCGGCGCACCAGATCACATGCCCGTCCTCACCGCTTTCTACATCCTCGGCGCCAGCCTCGATCGCGGCCATCATCACCGTGTCGGCGTCCCCCGCATCAGCGGGATAGACCACCTGGCCCTTGCGATCGAACATGAAAGACACCGACCCGGTCTCGCCAAGATTACCGCCGTTCTTGGAAAAGGTCGAACGCACGGTCGACGCGGTGCGGTTGCGGTTGTCGGTCATCGCCTCGACGATGACGGCGACGCCGCCGGGACCGTAACCTTCATATCGGATCTCGTCATAGCTCTCGGCATCTCCGCCCTGCGATTTCTTGATCGCGCGGTCAATCACGTCCTTTGGCACGGAAACCGCCTTGGCCTCTTTCACCGCAAGGCGCAGACGCGGGTTCTTGTCGGGGTCCGGGTCGCCCATCTTGGCGGCGACCGTGATTTCCTTGCTGAGCTTTGAAAACAGCTTCGAACGGGCGGCGTCCTGCCGACCCTTGCGATGCTGGATGTTCGCCCATTTTGAATGGCCTGCCATGAAATTCTCCGAACCTTCATCTGGATTGCGCAACTCTATATGGCAGGGGCGGGTCGGGCTGCAAGAGCGGGCCCTGCTCAATCCGGCGCGCGGAAAAGATAGGCCCGGTCTGGTGCGGCGCGGATCTCGACCACCGCCCCGGGTTCCAGAAGATCGGCCCCACCCAGCGCGCCCGGCACCTCCTCCAACAGCAGACGCACCGGGGTGGTGCCCTCGTCCAGCTTCACGACATAGGCATAGTCGGCGTCGCATCCCCGCAGCCGGCCGGCCCAGCCCTCCGCGTTCCGGGTGTCAGCATTTCGCGGCCCGGTGCACCGGCTTCCGCTGCTCATCCGTACGCTGATCCGGTCCTTGTGAACGACCACCGTTTCCGGGCGTGGTGGCAATTGCCGGGCGCAGGCGGCCAGAACAAGAAGTGCGAAAAGCGACAAACGGAACAAGGGCGGCCTCCTTTTCCAATACGATCCGGCCGCTCAAAGTGGCCAGAAAAACGGGATCAGTGCCGAGGCCAGCACCCCGACGCTCAGGTTGAGCGGAATCCCCACCTTCATGAAATCGGTAAAACGATAACCGCCGGGACCGTAGACCAGCGTGTTGGTCTGGTATCCGATCGGCGTGGCGAAGCTGCACGAGGCCGCGACCATCACCGCCACCACCAACCCGCGCGGATCGACACCCAGCGCCTGACCCAGGCCGATGGCGATCGGGGTGACGACCACGGCAACCGCGTTGTTGGTGACCAGTTCGGTCAATACGGACGTCATGACAAAGACGGACCAGACCAGGAGGAAGGGTGAAAGATTCGTCAGGGCGGGGCTGACGGCTTCGACGATCATCCGAACGGCACCGGAATGATCCAGCCCCGCGCCCACCGCCAGCATCGAGAAGATCAGGACCAGAAGCCGCGCCTCCACGTTCGCGAAGGCTTCTTCCGAATCGATGCTGCGGCTGAGCAGAAGCACCGCCACGGCCAGGATCGCCAACAGAAGGATTGGCGCCACGCCCAGCGCGGCAAGGGCAACCAGCGCGCCAAGCGCGGCCAGCGCCACGGGCGCGTGGCCGCGGCGATAGGCCCGCCCGGCAGGCTCGGAAATGTCGATCAGTTCCATGTCGGCCGAAAGGCGGTGGATGTCCTCGGGCGCGCCCTCCAGCAACAGGGTATCTCCAACGCGCACCACAAGGTCGTCGAGTTGACGGCCGATATTCTGATTCCGCCGGTGCACCGCCAGCGGATAAACGCCATAGCGCCGGCGCAGCCGCAACTCGCCCAGAGACCGGCCAACCATTCGGCATCCGGGCGAGATCAGCGCCTCGACCGTCTTGGTCTCGACCGAAGACAGCTTGTCCACCATTCGCAATTTCTTGCTTTGCTGAAGACCCAGCAATTCGGACATTTCCGTTCGCAACACGACCCGGTCACCGGCGGCCAGCGTCACATCGTCCAGGCTGCGGCGCAACGACGCATCGCCCCGCAAAACGTCGATCAGACGAACGCCGTCGCGCTTGAACAGATCGACCTCGGTCACCTGCTCGCCGATCAATTCGCTGTCCTCGGGAACTGCGACCTCGGTGAAGAATTTCATCCGGCTGCGATCCGACAGCAGTTCGGCCATCGATTCGCGCCGGGGCAGCAGGCGGCGACCGACAAAGCGGATATAGATCATGCCCCACACGACCAGGATCAGCGCCAACGGCGTGACCTCGAAAATCGTGAACGGCGCGAGTCCCGCCTCGCGCGCGACCCCGTCGACCAGCAGGTTGGTGGATGTTCCGATCAGCGTGGTCATTCCACCCAGGATCGAGGCATAGGACAGCGGTATCAGAAGTTTCGACACCATCAGACCCATCTTGCGCGCAAGTTTCACCACAACCGGGATCATCATGACGACCACGGGCGTGTTGTTCATGAACGCCGAGGCCAGAACGACGAAACCCAGCAATCCGGCGATCCCGACCATCGGCGAGCGTGCGACGCTGCGCTCGGCCAGGCGAACGAATTCGTCCAGTGCGCCGGTCCGCGTCAGCGCGGCCATGACCACGAACATCGCCCCAATTGTCCAGGGGGCGGGGTTCGCGAAGACCTCCAGCGCGGCGTCATAGGGCAGGATGCCCAACAGCAGCATCACCGAACCGCCGGACAGCGCGACAACCTCGGTGGGATAGCTTTCGCGCACGAAAAGAATGAACATCACGACCACGATCGCGATCGCGGTATAGGCCTCGGCCGTCTGCGAAAGGGCGAGATCAATCATTCAATGCGGGCCCGTTATCATCTCCACCGCACATTAGCGACGGGGCTTGTCGGAACAAGCACGGATTTTTCCCCGGACTCAGGGCGCCGCCGGTTCCAGCCGACCGCCCTGCCGGATCATCCGCATTGCGGTGGCCTTGCCGCTGCGGTCGTCGGTCTCGACATAAAGGCCCGACAAGGTTGCCTCGCCGGCAGCCGCGGAAAAGCGGGTCCTGGACATCCCGGTGATGAAGCGGCGCAGCGGTTCATCCTTGTCCATCCCGATGATCGAGTTGTAGTCGCCGCACATTCCCGCATCGGTCAGATAGGCGGCGCCGCCCGGCAGGATCTGCGCATCGGCAGTTGGAACATGGGTATGGGTGCCGACAACGACGCTGGCGCGGCCGTCGCACCAATGGCCCATCGCCATTTTTTCCGATGTCGCCTCGCAATGCATGTCGACCAGCGCGGCCTGCACGCTGCTGCCCAGTGGCGCCGCCTTGAGCACCTTCTCGATGGCCGAGAACGGGTCGTCGAAAGGGCGTTTCATGAATACCTGGCCCAGCACCTGCGCGACCAGTATGCGGCGCCCGCCCGGTGCGTCGAACACGCGCGCGCCCTTGCCCGGCGCGCCCTTGGCGAAGTTCAGCGGACGCAGGATGCACGGTTCGGTCTCGATGAATTGCAGCATGTCCTTCTGATCGAAGGCATGATCGCCCAGCGTCACGCAATCGGCCCCGGCCGCCAGCAGCGCGGCGGCATGGGCGCCGGTCAGCCCGGCGCCGGATGTTGCGTTCTCGCCGTTGACCACGACGAAATCCAAGCCCCAGTCCGCCCGCAGCTTTGGCAGCCGCTCGGTGATCGCGCGCCGGCCCGACCGCCCCACCACATCGCCAAGGAAAAGTATCTTCATGGGTCGAATGCCTAGGCCGCCGCCGCCCCGAGGGCAAGGGCCTTGCCGCCGTTTCAGCGCGACGGCGCACCGGTGCGAACGGGCCGGCCGTTGACCCAGACCGCCCGCGTCGCGCGGTCGTCGCCCATCATGATGGTTGGAAAAAGCGCCTCCCATATGTCGTCGGCGCGCGCGGCTCGCTGGGCAATGGCCGGGGTGGATGCCAGGTCGAGCACCACCAGATCGGCCTCCAGCCCTGGCGACAGGTTGCCGATACGGTCGTCCATCCGCAACGCCCGCGCCGACCCCGCCGTGGCAAGCCAGTAGAGTTCGGCCGGATGTAGCGCGCGATGACGCAACTGGGCGATCTCATAGGCCGCGGCCATGGTGCGCAGCATCGAAAAGGACGACCCGCCGCCGGTGTCGGTCGCCAATCCGATACGGTGCCCCTCGATCGTCAGACCGTCCATGTCGAACAACCCCGACCCGATGAAGGTGTTCGAGGTCGGACAGTGGATCAGGCTGGACCCGGTCTCGCGCAGGACCGCGCGCTCGCGCTCTTGCAGGTGGATGGCGTGACCGAACAGCGCGCCGGGCCCCAGCAGGCCATGGCGTTCATAGGTGTCCAGGTAATCGCGCGCCTCGGGGAACAAGGCGCGGACCCACTCGATCTCGTCGCGCTGCTCGCTGAGATGGGTCTGCATCAGACAGTCGGGATGCTCTGACCACAGCACACCCATCGCCTCAAGCTGTTCGGGGGTCGAGGTGGGCGAAAAGCGCGGCGTGATGACATATCTCAGCCGGTCCACCCCGTGCCATTTCTTCAGCAGCGCCTTGCTGTCGTCATAGGCGGATTGCGCGCTGTCGGTCAGCGCATCGGGCGCATTGCGGTCCATGCAGGTCTTTCCTGCAAGGGCCCGCAGGCCCCGCGCCCGCGCTTCGGCGAAAAAGGCATCGACGCTTTCGGGATGGATCGTGCAGAACGAGCACACCGTGGTCGTGCCGTTCGACAAGAGCAGATCGAAATAGCGCGCCGCAATTGCGGCGGCATAATCCGGGTCGGCGAACCGCATCTCTTCGGGGAAGGTATAGCTGTTCAGCCAGTCGATCAGCCGCTTGCCCCAGGACGCGATCATCGCCGTCTGAGGGTAATGCGCGTGGGCATCCACGAATCCCGCCGTGATCAGCGCATCGCCGTAATTGGTGATCTCGGCCAGGGGGAACCTGGCGCGCAGATCCTCTGCCGTTCCCACCTCGGCGATGCGCCCGTCCGCGACCAGAACTGCACCATTGCGTTCATGCCGGGCCGCGTCGATTCCCTGGGCGAAGGGGGCACCGGTGAAGCGCAGCGTCTGACCCAGAAGAAGGTGCGTTTCCCTCATGTCTTTCTCCGGCTTGGCAACCCAAAATAGGCCGAGCGTTCGGGAAGGTAAATCACACATCTTGCACTGTCGCTTGGCCCCTGTTTTGGCTAACGTTGCCGCGAACCGCGAAAGGGGCTGGGAATGGCCGAAGACACCATCGAGACGTTGGAGCGCGAGGAAGAGCTGTATGGCCTGGACAGCCGCGCGATCCCGGCGCTGCGCGAAGCTGTCGAGGCCGGCGATCTTGCCCGTCTGACCGAACTTCTGGAGCCCCTGCACGCCGCCGATATCGCCGACCTGCTGGAGCAGGTGGACAGTGAGCTGCGCGCAGCGATGGTCGAGCTTGGCGGCGGGAAGGTCGTCGATGGCGACGTGCTGTCGGAACTGGATGACAGCATCCGCGACGACGTCATCGCGGCACTGCCGCCCGACATTCTGACCGACGCGGTGCGCGACCTTGAATCGGACGATGTCGTCGATCTGGTCGAGGACATGGAAGAACCGCAGCAGGCGGCAATCCTGAGCGCGCTGGAAGACGTCGACCGGGTGGCGGTTCAACAGGCGCTGAGCTATCCGGACTATTCCGCCGGCCGCCTGATGCAGCGCGAGGTGGTGATCGCGCCCGAACACTGGACCGTCGGTGCGGCGATCGACTTCATGCGCGCCAATGCCGAGAACCTGCCCGAGCAGTTCTATCACCTGATCCTGGTCGATCCGAAACTCAAGCCGCTGGGCCAGGTGACGCTGGGCCGGATCCTGTCCTCGCCCCGCCAGACCAGGCTGACCGAAATCGTGGAGGACGGCTTTCGCACCATCCCGGTGACCCAGCCCGAGGCCGATGTCGCCTATGCCTTCAACCAGTATCACCTGATCTCGGCACCCGTGGTTGACGATAACGGGCGGCTGGTGGGCGTCATCACCATCGACGACGCGATGATCGTGCTCGACGAAGAGCACGAAGAGGACATCCTGCGCCTGGCCGGCGTCGGCGAGGAAAGCCTGAGCGACCGGGTGCTGGACGTCGCGCGTGGCCGCTTCCTGTGGCTCTTCGTCAACCTGATCACCGCGATCCTGGCCTCGGTCGTGATCGCGCAATTCGAGGATTCGATCACGCAGATCGTGGCGCTGGCGGTGCTGATGCCGATCGTCGCCTCGATGGGCGGGAATGCCGGCACCCAAAGCATGGCGGTGGCCGTCCGGGCACTGGCCACCCGGGACCTGACCGGCTCGAACACGCGCCGCGTGATACGCCGCGAGATGATCGCGGGATTGCTCAATGGCATGGGCTTTGCCCTGATCATGGCGGTGGTGGCGACACTTTGGTTCGGCCAGCCGATGATCGGCGTGGTGATCGCGCTGGCGATGGTTCTGACCCTGGTCGCCGCGGCCGTCGGTGGCATCCTCATCCCGATCCTGCTGGAGCGTTTCGGCGTGGATCCGGCGCTTGCCTCGGGCCCGTTCGTGACGACCGTCACCGATGTGGTGGGCTTTTTCGCCTTTCTCGGGCTGGGCACGGTGATCCTGCTGTGAGCGTCCTGGCGGAAATAAAGTCGGCGGCGCGCAAGGCCGCCTTTGCCACGCGCCGCGCGGTGCAGGATGACCCGCGCGGCGCGGCCGCGGCCACGCAACTGCTGACGGTTCTCGCGCCCCATGCGGGCAAGGTGATCTCGGGCTACATTCCGATCAGCACCGAGATCAGCCCGCTTCCGGCCATGGCGGGAATGGCCGGCCGCTCGCCGGTGGCCGTGCCGGTGATCCAGGGCGACGGCCTGCCCCTGCTGTTTCGTGAATGGCACCCGGATGCGGCAATGATCGAGGGGCCTTTCGGGGCGCTCGTCCCGGCCCGAGGCGTCTTTCTGGAGCCTCGGGTGCTGATCGTGCCGCTGCTGTCATTTGATCGCCGCGGTTTTCGGCTGGGATACGGGGGCGGCTTTTACGATCGCACGCTGGAGGCGCTGCGCGCGACCGGTCCGGTCTCCGCGATCGGCTTTGCCTATGCCGGACAGGAAGTGGCCGAGGTTCCGACCGAGCCCACCGACCAGCCGCTGGACCTTATCGTGACCGAGGATGGCCCGATCACCCCGCAGAATTAGCGCCGCGTCACAGCGACGCTTCGACCCGAAAGCCGCCGGGGATCGCATCGCGCCCGTCCAGAACCAGATCGGCCATCACCTGCGCAACCTTCGGCGCCATTCCGAAGCCGATCTTGAAGCCGCCATTCGCGATGAAATGGCCCGACCGTTCCGGGTGCGCGCCCAGCATCGGCGCACGGCTTTTCGCACGGGGGCGAATCCCGGCCCATCGTTTCAGAACGGCGGCGCCCGCAAGCTGCGGCACCATCGTCACCGCACGCGCATGCAGCGCATCAAGCTGATCGTCGGTGGAGCCGGCGTCCGAAAACGCCCGCTCCGAGGTCGAGCCGACCGCCAGCGTGCCATCCGCATGGGGCACGAAATGCAACGCATCAGCGAACAGCTGCGGCCTGTCGCGCCGGTCATGGGCCAGCAGCAACGCCTGTCCCTTGACGCCCCCCCCGACAGGGCGGTTCAGATCCCGCGACAGGGTGGCAAGCCCCTCATGCCCAGTGGCCCAGATCACGGCGCCTTTTGATGGCTGCATATCGGTGCCCGTGACGATCTCGCCGCCCAGGGCCCTGATCGCGCCGGCCAGCGCGGCGCAGGCGCGCGCGGGGTGCAGCCGTGCGCTCAACGTGTCGTGGATCAGCATCCCGGTCGGGCTGTGCGACGCCCAGCCGGCATAGTCGGCCGCCGGCACCACGCGCCATTCGGCCCTGCCCCGCCACAGCTCCGCCGCCTGGCCGGCGCGGTCCCGCGCCAGCGCAAGCGCGCGGTCATCCGCGACGGGTTGCAGGCGGCCACACCGGGCATAGCCGCTGGACAGGCCCGAAAGTTGCTCGGCCCGCGCCCAGAACGCCGGGGCCATCATCAGGCTTTCGAACTGGAACGCCTTCTTTTCGTTCCAGCGCTCGGGCGTGTGCGGGGCCAACGCCCCGAGGATACCGCCCGATGCGCCCGCGCCCACCCGTCGCTTTTCGATCACCCGGACCTTCGCGCCGCGCTCTGCGCAGGCGAAGGCGACCGACAGGCCGAAGGCCCCCGCGCCCATCACCGTGACATCGACCGTTGCCATTCCCCGCACCCTTTCGCATTGTCGCGCCCGTTGACCCGGCCCCCATGTAAGGTATCCCATGCCCGCAGGCCAGACCGCAGAACTTGACTGGAAAGACAGCGGCACGCCGGTTTCCCGCCGTTTCGACGATCCGTATTTCTCGCTGGAGAACGGCCTGGCGGAAACGCGGCATGTGTTCCTTGGCGGAAACGACCTGCCCGCGCGCTTCGCACCGGGGTTTCACGTGGCCGAACTGGGGTTCGGCACCGGGCTGAACATGCTGGCGACATTGATCGCCTGGCGCGACAGCGGTGCGGCGGGCCCATTGCGTTTCACCAGTTTCGAGGCCTACCCCATGGCCGCCGAGGACATTTCCCGTGCCCTGAACGCCTTTCCTGAGGTCACTGCCGCGGCCGGCCCGTTCCTGGAACAATGGGCCGCCGGAAAGCGCATCATCGAAACGTCTGACCTGCGGGCCGAAATCGTCATCGGCGACGCCCGCCAGACCCTTGCGAACTGGGCGCACCGGGCCGATGCCTGGTTCCTCGACGGATTTTCGCCCGCCCGCAACCCCGAGCTTTGGGGCAACGCGCTGATGGCGCAAGTGGCCAGACATACCGCGCCGGGCGGCAGTTTCGCCACCTACACGGCGGCGGGCCATGTGCGCCGAGCGCTGGCCGACGCCGGATTTGCAGTCAGACGCCGCGCGGGTTACGGCCGGAAACGACACATGAGCATCGGAAGCCTGACATCATGACCGAACAGAACACGCGCCTGGGTATCCTGCTGATGGTGACCACGACGCTGATCTTCGCGGCGCAGGACGGCATCTCGCGCCACCTGGCGGGGGAATACAACGTCTTCATGGTGGTGATGATTCGCTATTGGTTCTTCGCCGCCTTCGTGATCGTCGTGGGCGCCCGCAAGGCCGGCGGCCTGCGGGCGGCGGCGTCAACACGCCAGCCGGTGCTGCAAGCCTTCCGCGGCCTTCTGCTGGCCACCGAGGTCTGCGTCATGGTCGCCGGTTTCGTCCTGCTGGGTCTGGTCGAAAGCCACGCGATCTTTGCCTCCTACCCGCTGTTGATCGCGGCCTTGTCCGGCCCGATCCTGGGCGAGCGGGTCGGCTGGCGGCGCTGGATGGCGATCGCGGTGGGATTCATCGGCGTGCTGGTCATTCTGCAACCGGGGTTCCGGGTATTTTCGCCCGCCGCCCTGGTTCCGCTGGCGGCCGCGCTGATGTTCGCGCTTTACGGCTTGCTGACCCGCTTCGTGGCGCACAAGGACAGCGCGGCGACCAGCTTTTTCTGGACCGGCACGGTGGGGGCGCTTGCCGCCACTGCCTATGGGCTGTGGTTCTGGGAAACCATGACCCAGGCCGACTGGGGCTGGATGGTGGTGCTGTGCATCACCGGGGCGCTGGGGCATTTCACATTGATCAAGTGCTATGAGGTCGCCGAGGCCAGCGCCGTTCAGCCCTTCGCCTATCTGCAACTGGTCTTCGCCTCGACCGTCGGGCTGACCGTGTTCGGCGAAACGCTACGGATCAATGTCGCGATCGGCGCGGCGATCGTGATCGGGGCCGGGCTGTTCACGCTATGGCGCGAACGCGCCGTCAGAAACCTCTGAGATCTTCGGACAGGCGCAACCGGTGCGTTTGCCCGTCAAGCCGTGCGCGATAGACGGCCAGCGATTCCGTCACCCGCATGACGTAGTTGCGCGTCTCGCGGAACGGAATCATTTCTATCCAGTCCACAACATTCACCCCGGCCGAGCGTGGGTCGCCGCGATCGGAAATCCACGCGCGCGCACGGCTGGGCCCGGCATTGTATGCCACCGCCACCAACACCGGGTTCGGGCCAAACTCGTCGATCAGGCGGGCCAGATAGGCCGTGCCCAGGGTGGCGTTATAGGTCGCGTCGGTCAGCAGCGCGTCGTCGGAGAAGGTCAGCTCCATCCGCTCAGCCATGGATTGCGCGGTCGCCGGCATCAGCTGCATCAGGCCAAGCGCCCCGGCGCCGCTGGCGGCGGCCGGATTGAATTCGCTTTCGCGTCTTGCAATCGCCAGGACCAGTTCGCGCGGGACCGTGTTTTCCGATGTGGTGATCGGGGGGACGGGGAAATAGGCGCGCGGCAGGATCGTGCCCTGTTCGGCCGCCACCTTGGCCACGCGCAGTGCAAGATAGGGTTCATCCAGTTCCAGCGCCAGATCGGCCAGCCGGGCCTGATCCGCCGGCCCCATCCCTTCGGCCAGATGCGACAGGAACCATCCGGCCAGCGGACGTTCCCCCGCCTGCGCGAACAACAACGCCGCCTGGAACGTGCTGCCACCGTCGAATGCCCGCCCCTGCGGTCCTGGACGGTCCGTCGCGCCTGTCAGGGCCGGATCCATAGGCAACCCCGCACGCTCGGCGGCCAGTTGCCCGTAGAAGCTGGTCTGATGCTGCCCACCCCGGGCGAAGGCGGCCTGTGCCTCCGCGGTGCGGCCCAGAGCCTCCAGCGCGCGGCCTTCCCAATATCCGGCCCGGCCCAGGCTGATCGGTGTTTCCACCGCGGCGCCAAGGCGCCGGAAATGCGCCAGCGCCAGTTCCGGTTCGGCCAATTGACGCAAGGCGACATAACCGGCCAGCCATTCCAGATCGGCATAATCCGCGCCTTCGGTCAGGAAATGATTGGCGGCCAGCCGATAGGCCAACTCGGACTGACCGTCGCGCATCATCCTGCGGGCGAAGATGCGGCGCCAGTTGGCCCAGCGATCAGGCCGGCCCAGGCTTTCCACCGAAATGCTGCGCTCGTCCATCAGGGCGATCGCGTCATCGCCCCGGTTCTTCTCGATCCGCCAGTTGAACCGCTCCCACGCCAGCCCGGCGTCGCGGGCAAGATCGGCGGGCACGGCAGCGATCAGCGCGTCCACGCCGGGTTCCTGCGCGCGAAGCGCCATGCGCGCCACCGCAAGCGCGCGCCAGCCCCGCGGCACCAGGTCGAGCATCAGCCGGGCCGAGTCGGTCGCATCCTGCCACAAAAGCGCATCCAGCCGTGCCACATGATGCGCCGCCAGAAGCGGGCCGTAATGGTCCAGCAGATAGGCGTGGTCCGGCGCGCTCAACGCCATGGTGCGCCATGTCAGAACGGCCTGCGCCTGGGCGTCGCCGGTGCGTCCCAGGGCGGCGAAGGCCCGCGTAAGCCGCACCGCGCCACTGCCGGTGGCGGGCCGCGCCTCGGCGAAGTAATCGAGGACGGTCTGCGGATCGGCGTCGGCGGGGAGCGTCGCCTCGCCCCGCGCCCGCACCTGATCGTGCGCCGGCCAGCCGGGGTTTCGGGCCAGAAAATCGCGCACCTGGTCGAAATTCCCCTGGTCGGCCCGCAGGAAACGCCAGGTCACGATATCCTCGACCAACTGTCCGGCGGGTCGGGCCAGCGCGCGCGCGTCGGCCCATTCATCGGCCCGTACGGCGGCCATCACGCCGACCAGCGCGGGCGGCGGCGGGCCGACCCGGCCTGGCGTTTGGGTCGCGGCCGAATCCTCGGCCAGACGGGGCGCGCCGGACCCCTGTGCGCAAACCGGCAGGGCGGCGATCATGGAAACGATCACAGCGGTGAAAATGGAGCGCATTGGCGGAATCCTGGCCGGCTGAAAAGATCGAAGATGGGTTTGAGACAAGATATCATTCCCTAAACGGCCTTGGGCGCAATTCACAAACTTGGCAACCCGCACCAGGACATATAGGGTCCGCCGCGTTTGCTCCGGGAATGCGACTCAGCCCGGACGTCCGTAACCAGATAGGAGGAAGCGTGTCATGATCAAAGGGTCCATTCCAGCCCTGGTGACGCCGTTCAAGGACGGCGCCGTGGATCGCGATGCGCTGAAGGCGCTGGTCGAGTGGCACGTCGCAGAGGGCAGCCACGGGATCGTTCCGGTCGGCACCACCGGCGAAAGCCCCACCCTGACCCATGCCGAACACGAGATGGTCGTGGAAGAGGTCGTCAAGGCCGCCAACGGGCGCATCCCCGTCATCGCCGGAGCGGGGTCGAACAATACCAGCGAAACCGTGCGGCTGTTGCAACACGCCGAGAAGGTGGGCGCCGATGCCGCGCTTGTGGTGACGCCCTATTACAACAAGCCCACCCAGGCAGGGCTGATCGCGCATTTCACTGCGGCGCATGACTGCTGCGAACTGCCGATCATCATCTACAACATCCCCGGACGTTCCGTGGTGGACATGATGCCCGACACGATGGGCGAACTGGCCAGATTGCCCCGCATCGTCGGCGTGAAGGACGCCACCGGCGATCTGGCCCGCGTGCCGCAGCAGCGGATCACCTGCGGCACCGATTTCATCCAGCTGTCGGGCGAGGATGCCACCGCGCTGGGCTTCAACGCGCATGGCGGGGTCGGCTGCATCTCGGTCACGGCGAATGTCGCGCCAAAGCTCTGCGCCGAGTTCCAGGAGGCGACGCTGGCCGGTGACTATGCCAGGGCGCTTGACTATCAGGACCGGCTGATGCCGCTACATATCGCGATCTTTGCCGAACCCGGCGTGGCTGGCGCCAAATACGCGCTGTCCCGGCTGGGCCGGTGCGAGGACGTGGTCCGCTCGCCCCTGACATCGGTGACCGAGCCCACACGCCTGATGATCGACGAGGCGATGCGACACGCGGGCCTGGTCAACTGAGCGGTGCCGGATGAGCGACACGCGAAAACCCCCGCGCCCCGGCGAGGTCGTTCTGGACGTTCCACCCGGTCGCGGGGACGGTCCCGTGCTGGCGTTCATCGGCAAGATCCGCACGCCCTGGGGACCGGACGATTGCCCCCGGAACCTGACGCAGGCGCGAGAAACCGGTGCCGGGGCGCGCGTGATCCTGCGCCCCGAGTTCAGGCCCGGCCTGCTGGGGCTGGAGCCTGGGCGGCATGTCATTCTTCTTTACTGGATGGATCGCGCCCGGCGCGACCTGATCCGCCAGAACCCGCGCCACGGCGACGGGTTGCGCGGCACCTTTGCCCTGCGCTCACCGGTGCGGCCGAACCCGGTGTCGCTGGCCACGGTGCGGATCACCACGCTGGACGCGGACAGCGGCGAGATCGGCATCGACGCGATCGACTGTTTCGATGGCACGCCGCTGCTGGATATCAAACCCTGGAAACCCGGCATCGACATTCCGCCCGGCGGGTCGCCCTGAAAGGGCCAGTGCGGGCCGGATCGGTCACGCAACAAGCTGCTCGGCCTTCTTCAGGTCGACCGAGACCAGCTGACTGACGCCCTGTTCCTGCATCGTCACGCCGAACAGCCGGTCCATCCGGCTCATGGTGACGGCGTGGTGCGTGATGATCAGGAACCGCGTATCCGCCTGGCGCGTCATCTCGTCCAGCAGGTCGCAGAACCGGGTGACATTCGCATCGTCCAGCGGCGCGTCGACCTCGTCCAGCACGCAGATCGGCGCCGGATTGGCAAGGAACACGGCAAAGATCAGCGCCATCGCGGTCAGGGTCTGCTCGCCCCCTGACAGCAGGGACAGGGTCGACAGTTTCTTGCCGGGCGGCTGGCACATGATTTCCAGCCCGGCCTCCAACGGGTCGTCGGATTCGACCAGAACCAGCTTTGCCTCGCCGCCCCCGAACAGATGCGTGAACAGCATGGCGAAATTGTTGTTCACCTGCTCGAACGCGGTCAGCAGCCGCTCGCGCCCCTCGCGGTTCAGGCTGGCGATACCGCCGCGCAGGGCCTTGATCGCCTCTTCCAGATCCTGCTTTTCGTTGACCAGATTATCATGCTCCTCCTGCACCTCGCGGGCGTCTTCCTCGGCGCGCAGGTTGACCGCGCCCAGTGCGTCGCGCTGGCGTTTCAGGCGGTTCACGTCATGCTCGATCGAGTCCGACGCGGGCATGGCGTCGGGATCGGCCCCCAGGGTTTCCAACAGCTGATCCGGCGTGATTTCCTGCTCTTCCTCGATCCGGGTGGCGGCGTGGGCCACAGTCTCGCGCGCGGCGTCGGCGCGCGCCTCGGCCCGCGCGCGTGCCTCGCGTGCCTCTGACGCCGCGCGTTCGGCATCGCGTTCGGCATGCTCGGCCGCGCGCAACGCGGCCTCGGCCGTGGCCAGCGCGTCGGCGGCGGCCCGGCGTCGCGCCTCGGCATCTTCGATGGCGTCGTCCAACTCGGCGCGTCTGGCGGCGATCTCATCGGGCGCGGCCGAGGCTTCCTGCAGTTCCGCCTCGGAGGCGTCCTTGCGTTCGGCCAGCTCGCCGATCCGTTTTTCGGCCGTCTCCAGCCGGTGGCGCCAACCGCTGACTTCCTTGGTGATTTCCTGCCGGCGCCGGGTCCGGGCCTCGCCCTCGCGCTTCAATTCGTCATGGGCCGAGCGTTTGGACATCATGGTCATTCGCGCGGCCTCGACCGTCATCCGCACGTCTTCGACCTCGGCGCGGGCAGAATCCAGATCCTCAAGCGCGTCCACCCCGGCCTGCGCCTCTTTCAGGTGGGCGCGGGCGGCCATCGCCTCTTCCTCGTGGCGCGATACGGCCAGTTGCGCGCTTTCCAGCTTGGTTGCGGCGATCGAACGGTCGGCCTCGGCGCGCGACAGGGCACGACCCGATTCGGCCACCATGCGGTCAGCGTCGCGCCGGGCCTGGCGCGCCATCCGATCGGCCTCGGTCAGATCCGCCAGGCGCTGTTTCAAAAGCTCATGCGCCCTGGCGGCGCCGGCGGCGCGGGCGTCGGCCTCTTCCAGATCGCGCTTGATCTCGACCAGGCGATTGAGCTGCTGCAACCGCAGCGCCGCAGCCGATGGCGCATCTTCGGCGGCGGCGCGAAACCCGTCCCAGCGCCACAGGTCGCCTTCGATACTGACCAGGCGTTGGCCCGGTCGCAGCTGCGCCTGCAGCCGCAGGCCGTCGGAGGGCTCGACCAGGCCGATCTGCCCCAGCCGCCGGGTCATCACGGCCGGGCCGCTGACATGGTTCGACAGGGACACGACGCCATCGGGCAGCACCTGCGCATCGGGATAGCCGGGCAGCGCCGCCCAGCCGGAGGGCGCATCGCCGGTCACCTCGGGGCTGTGCAGATCGTCACCCAGCGCCGCACCCAGCGCCTTTTCATAACCCGGCGCAACCCGCAGGTCGTCGATGATCTGGCCGCCTTCCGCGGTATCGCGATCGACCAGCCGGGCCAGGGCGGCCACCTCGGCGCGCAGGGCATTGGCCTCGCCCTCGGCCTCGGAATGCTCGGCGCGGGCGTCGGATTCGCGGCTCTGTGCCTCGGCGCGGGCGTCGTCGGCGGTAACGAGGGCGGCCTCGGCCTCTTCGGCGATCCGGTCCGCCTGCGCCTGGGCCTGTCGGGCGGTCTCGGCCTCTTCGGACGCGCGGGCCAGCGCCTCCTGCGCCTCGCTCACCGCGTCGCGGGCCCGTTCCGCTTCGGCCTCGTTGCGTTCCCGGGTCTTGCGAGCATCCTCCAGAAGTCGATGCGCCGACTGGTGCCGCGCGGCCAGCCGGGCCACGTCCTCGGTCAGTTCCGACAGGTCGCTTTCGCGGGCCT
>JADQCD010000057.1 GCA_016278285.1 Actibacterium sp. | reverse complement strand
TTTTTTGGCTCCGGCGGTAGGGATCGAACCTACGACCAATTGATTAACAGTCAACTGCTCTACCGCTGAGCTACGCCGGAACACGCAGCGGCATATAACAAGAGGTCAGGGGGGCGTCCAGAGGGTTTGGAAGAATTTTCCACATCTCCTCAGCGCAGGGCGAACCGGGTGTCCGGGGCAGGGGGCTTCTCGGGGGTCACAATGTCTCTTTCCGTCAAATCAAGGAGGTGGGCGATGACGTTGCGCATGGCCGCAGCGTGAAGGGCAGGGGCGACATCGGTATAGATCGCCCGGGTCAGTGTCGCCGCATCGGCGGGGCCGTCGCGCAGCGCGGCGATGATTTGCCTATCGCGGGCGTGGCGGTGCGCGATCAGCTCGGCCAGGCGCCCGGGCGGGTCGGCGACCGGGTCGCCGTGCCCGGGATAGAACACGCGGTCGCGTCGCCGGGTCAACCGCTGCAGCGAGGTCATGAAGGCGCCGAGATCCCCGTCGGGCGGCGAAACCATGGAACTGGCCCAGCCCATGACGTGATCGCCGGTGAAAACGGCGTCGCCCCAGGCAAAGCACAGGTGGTTGCCCATGTGGCCGGGGGTGTGCAGTGCGGTAATCGACCAGCCCGCGCCGCGCAGCACCTCGCCATCGGCCAGCGCCCTGTCCGGCCGAAAACCGCGGTCCACGCCCTCGCCGCCGCCCAGGCCGGTCAGTTGCGCCAGATCCGTCCGCCGGCCGGCCGTGCTGTCTCCGAAGGCCAGCACCGGGGCCCCGGTTTCGCGCGACAGCGCCGGAGCCAGCGGCGAGTGATCGATGTGGGAATGCGTCACCAGGATGTGGCTGATCCGCTGGCCCGGTGTCACTGCGTCCAGGATCGCGGCAAGATGTCCGGCATGCTCGGGACCCGGGTCGATCACGGCAAGGGTGTCATCGCCCAGAATATAGGTGTTTGTGCCGTGCAGTGTCATCGCGGAGGGGTTGGGCGCCAGGATGCGCCGCAGCCCCGGTTCCAGCTGCTCTGCCTTGCCGGCCCGTGTCATCTTCCGCTTCCTTCCGCACCCCTCGGTCGATACGCTCATACCCATGACCAGAAGCCGGATCAAACGCATGTTGCCGCGCAGCCTTTATGGGCGGGCAGCGCTTATCCTGATCGTTCCCGTGGTCAGTCTTCAATTGGTGGTCTCGGTCGTTTTCATCCAGCGTCTGTACGAGGGCGTGACAAGGCAGATGACCGGAAATGTCGGGTTGGAGGTGGCCTGGCTGATCGAGCAGGTGAATGCCGCGCCCGACCGGGGCGCCGCACGACAACAGATCGCCGGGTTGGTGCGGGCCCTGAACCTGAACACGACTCTGCCGGCCGATATGCCCCGGGCCGATCATCGTCTGTTTTATGACATATCCGGGATCACGGTGATCCGCACATTGCGCGCTGCCCTGCCGGGAATCCGGGGGATCGACCTGCGCGACACGGATGAGGTGGTGCTGCTGATCGCCACGCGGTTGGGCGACATGCGCGTCGTTCTGGACCGACAGCGTGTGTCGGCCTCGAACCCGCATCAGTTGTTGGTGCTCATGATTTTCACCGG
This sequence comes from Actibacterium sp., assembly GCA_016278285.1. GTDB lineage: Bacteria > Pseudomonadota > Alphaproteobacteria > Rhodobacterales > Rhodobacteraceae > JADQCB01. The sequence continues at coordinate 14,607 of JADQCD010000057.1, read as the reverse complement.
CCTTCTGATGACCTTGATCGCCTTCATCTTCCTGCGCAATCAGCTTCGCCCGATCAAGCGGCTGGCAAATGCCGCCGAGGCGTTCGGCAAGGGACAGCCGGCGCCCTTTCGCCCCTCTGGCGCGATAGAGGTGCGCGCGGCAGGCAACGCGTTTCTGGACATGCGCGGACGCATCGAACGCCAGATCGAGCAGCGCACGATGATGCTTTCGGGCGTCAGCCACGATCTGCGCACGCCGATTACCCGGCTCAAGCTGCATCTGTCCCTGGCCGAGGACACGCCCGAGACGCGCGAGATGCGCCGCGACGTGAACGACATGGAGCGGATGCTCGATGCCTTCCTCGATTTCGCCCGATCCGAGGCGCTGGACGACCCGGAGGAGGTGAACCCCGCCGAAATCCTGCACCGCGTCGCTGCGCGCAGCGGTGACGCGGTAACGCTAGGCCCTGTCGCCGAGGGGATAACCGCATCGCTCCGTCCCCTGGCGGTGGAACGTGCCTTGCAGAACCTCGTCAACAACGCGCTGAACTATGGCACCCGATGCCGGATCGGACTGGCCGAGACCGGCCGCACGCTGCGCTTTACCGTAGAGGATGACGGCCCGGGCATTCCCCCCGAGCGGCGCGAGGCTGCGATGCAGGCCTTCACCCGGCTCGATGTGGCACGGAACCAGGATCGCGGCCCGGGCGTTGGTCTGGGGCTGGCCATCGCTTCGGACATCGCGCGCGGACATGGCGGCCTTCTGCGGCTGGGCGACAGTGCCGATCTGGGCGGGCTGAAGGCCGAGCTGGTGCTGGCGCGTTGAGACCCGCGTTCGCGAGGCCGCCGCTGACGGCCGTCAGGCCAGTTCCGGGGTTACCCGAAAACCGTTGCGCGCCGCGTCGGAATAGGGGCAGATCAGGTGCGCGCCGGCGATCAGATCCTCGGCCACGTCCCGGTCCAGTCCGGGCAGCGACACCCTGATCCCGACATCGAGGGCAAAGCCGGTATCCGCGCGCGGGCCGATTCCGACGCTTGCGGTCACCGAGGTTTCCTGGGGGACCTGGACCTTCTTCTGCCCTGCATGGGCGCGCAGTGCGCCCAGGAAACAGGCGGCATACCCCGTGGCAAACAGTTGTTCTGGGTTCACACCGTCGCCGCCCGGGCCGCCCATGTCCTTCGGCACGACCATCTGAACGTCCAGTGCTCCATCCTCGGTGCGCGCGCGCCCGTCGCGGCCGCCCCCGGTCGCGGTGGCACTGATCCGATAGGCGATTTCCTTGGGCATTGGTGACCCTCCTTTCGGTTGCTGTCTGTGGAACGAGGTGGGGCTTTGCCGCACGATGTCAAACCGGGGGCGGAAACGGGACTGCGGGCTGCCGGTCTCAGGCCACCTGCCGGCCCGCCGCCCGCAGGCACCAGGCGCGCGTGGCTTCTGGGGTCGGGGCGACGCGCTCGGCCAGGTTGTCGGCAAAGGCCAGGAAGGCGGGAAGGTTCTTGTCGTTCACCGCGGTCAGAACCGGGATGCCGCGCAGCAGCGCCCCGGCGATCACCGGGCGAAAACCTCGGCCCTCCAGCTCTTGCTTGCCGAACTTGTTGATGATCAAGAGGTCCGGCCCCGCCTCCAGCGCTGCGCCGACCAGCCCGACGGCCTGTTCCAGCCCGGCCGGGTCAAGCCGGCAGCCGCGCGATCCGGCCCCGAGATTCTGGCTTATGCGGATCACATCGGCACCGCTGAGCACATGCAGTTCCATGTCGCAGCGCGTTTCGGCGGCGCGCTCGATATTGTCCTGAATCGCGCCGGCCAGCGTCAGGCCGTCTGCGCGCAGCCGGTCGGCAAGGCCGTATAGCAGCCTGTCGGACGCACCGCGCCCCGGTGTCGTGACAAAGCCGAGCATACCGCCCCCGGTTTCATGACCGCGGCCCCTTGCAGCCGCCGCCGCGCCACTACACTATGCCGGGAAAACGGGAAAACCAAGCCATGCCGTATCCGGAAACGATCCGTCCCGACCCCGACGCACCGGGCCTCACCCGGCGGGTGACCGGCACCGACCAGGCCGGCGCCGCGACCGAGATCGCCGTGATCGAAGAGCGTCCATTGACGATCTTCCTGAACGGCCAGGAGATCGTGACGGCGATGACCATCGGCGACTATCCCGACTATCTGGCCCTGGGCTTTTTGCGCAACCAGGGGATGCTGCGCGACGACGATGTGGTGACGGCGGTGGATTTCGACGAAGAGCTCGAAACCGTGGTGGTCCGTACCGCGCGCGAAACCGGCTATGAGGAGAAGGTCAAGAAAAAGACCCGCACCTCGGGCTGCGCCGTCGGCACCGTGTTCGGCGACATGATGGAAGGGCTGGAGGGGCTGACCCTGCCGCCCGGCGAATTGCGTACAAGCTGGCTCTATGCGCTGGCACGCGAGATCAACACGATGCCGTCGCTCTATCTGGCGGCGGGGGCGATTCACGGCACCGTGCTGTGCCGGCAGGATCAACCGCTGGTCTACATGGAGGATGTCGGCCGCCACAACGCGGTGGACAAGATCGCGGGCTGGATGTTCCGCCACGACGCGGCCGCGCGCGACAAGATCCTCTATACGACCGGGCGGCTGACCTCGGAAATGGTCATCAAGACGGCGCAGATGGGCATCCCGATCCTGGCGTCGCGCTCGGGCTTCACTGCCTGGGGGGTCGAGATCGCCCGTCAGGTGGGGCTGACGCTGATCGGACGGTTGCGCGGGCGGCGCTTTGTCTGCCTGTCCGGCGAAGAGCGACTGATCCGCGACGCCGATCTTTCGGCTGTCGCAGAAGAGCCGGCGCGAAGCCGACGCAAGGCCGCTGTCGATGACTAGGCGGACGACGCAAATGCGCGGGGGGGCCAGCCCCCCCGGCGAGCCATGCGGCCCGCCCCCCCCGGAGTTTTTCCGGCAAGATGAAGGGGGGATGTGACGATGCGGTTGCCGGGGGTCATTCTGGCCGGAGGCCGGGCCACGCGCATGGGCGGTGGCGACAAGGGGCTGCGCATGGTCGGCGGCCGGCGGTTGATCGATCATGTGCTGCTGCGCCTGTCACCGCAATGTGCACCGCTGGCGCTGAACGCCAATGGCGATCCCGCGCGGTTTGCCGATCTGGGCCTGCCGGTGCTGCCCGACAGTATCGCCGGCCATCCCGGGCCGCTGGCCGGCGTTCTGGCCGGGCTGGACTGGGCCGCGGGGCAGGGGGCCGATCACATCGTGAGCGTGGCAGCCGACACGCCGTTTTTCCCCGTCGATCTGGCCGCGCGGCTCTGGGCCGGGCGCGCCGAGTCCGGGCTGGCATTGGCGGCCACGAGGGACGTTGACGGTCAATTGCGCCGGCATCCGACCTTCGGCCTTTGGCCGGTCGTGCTGCGCGGCGACCTGCGCGCCGCGTTGCGCGACGGGCTGCGCAAGATCGTGATGTGGACCGACGCGCATGGGGCGGCGGTGGTGGAATTCGCCGCCGACCCGTTCGATCCGTTCTTCAACATCAACAGCCCCGAGGATATCGACGCGGCGGAGCGCCTGGTGTCATGAGGGTCTTCGGCGTCACCGGCTGGAAGGATTCGGGTAAGACCGGGTTGATGGAGCGGCTGGTGGCCGAGATCACCGCGCGCGGGCTGAGCGTGTCGACCGTCAAGCACGCGCATCACGCCACCAAGATCGACCAACCCGGTCGTGACAGTTATCGTCATCGTCAGGCCGGCGCGCGCGAGGTTCTGGTCGCCTCGCCCGTCCGCTGGGCGCTGATGCACGAGTTGCGCGGTGCCGCGGAGCCATCCCTGGTCGAACTGCTCAAGAAGATGGGCCCGGTCGATCTGACGCTGATCGAGGGTTACAAGCGCGAGTCGCATCCCAAGATCGAGGCGCATCGCTCCGAAACCGGCCGGCCGCTGCTGGCAGCGGAAAACCCGACGATCCGCGCCGTTGCTTCGGACACGGTTCCGGACACGGAACTGCCGGTGTTCGATCTGGATGACACCGCCGCGATCGCCGATTTCATTCTGGCAGAGGTCGGATTGTGAGGGTCGATCGCGTGATCGTGGTCGACTGGTCGGCGGCGGGGGCGCCGAAGACCGGCAAGGATTCGATCTGGATCGCGCAGGCAATGGGCGGGGAGGTGAAGACCGAAAACCCCGCCATCCGTCATGCGGCCGAGGTCCGGCTGGCCGACCTGATCGGGACCGCCCTGGCGGCGCGGGAACGTCTGCTCGTCGGGTTCGATTTCGGCTTCGGATATCCTGCCGGGTTCGCGGAGCGGGTCACCGGACGGGCGGATGCGCCGGTGCTCTGGGATTGGCTGGAAGCCGCGCTGCGCGACGGGCCCGACAACGCGAACACGCACCGGGAGTTGGCGGCCCGGCTGAATGGCATGTGGGCTGGCGGGGGCCCGTTCTGGGGCAATCCCGCAAGGCGTGATTATCCCGGTCTGCCCCGGATCCGACCGGAGCTGCCCGCGGGGCTGGCCGCGTTTCGCACGACCGATGTCGCGGCGCGACGTGCCGGCGGGTCGCCGAAGTCGCCGTGGCAACTGGCGGGGGCCGGGGCGGTCGGGGCGCAGATGCTGACCGGGTTGCCTGTGCTTTCTCGACTGCGCCGCCGGTTTGGCGCGGCTTTGTCGGTCTGGCCCTTCGAGGCGCCGGACACGCCTGTGGTCATGGCCGAGGTCTATCCCTCGATGCTGCGCGCCGAGATTCGCGTGGCGTTGGACGACACGGCCATTCGAGACGAAGTCCAGGTGCGTTTGCTGGCCATGGCGCTGTCATCCCTTTCGGCGCAGGGCAGGTTGGCACCGCTTTTCGTGTCGGACGCGCCGCCCGAAATCCTGGCGGAGGAGGGCTGGATTCTTGGCGTGGGGCAGGAAACCGCCTTGCGCGCGGCCTTGCCCGCGCAGGCGGAACCGCCGCGGCTGCGCGATGACTGTTTCGCCATGCCACAGGGGGTGAACTGGCTGCCGGTGGATGAGGCGCTTGGACGTTTGCGCGCCGTTTTGCGCCCGGTCGCCGAGGCCGAAACCGTCGCGGTGGCGCAAGCGGCGGGCCGGGTGCTGGCAGAGGACTGCGCCGCACGGCGCGCCAATCCGCCCGCACCCAATGCCGCAGTCGACGGTTACGGTCTGGCCCATGCCGCGACTGGCGCGGGCCCGCAGCGCCTGCCGCTGGTCGAGGGGCGCGCCGCGGCGGGCCAGCCCTTTTCGGGCACGGTTCCCGCCGGCGCGGCAATCCGCATTCTGACCGGTGCGATTCTGCCAAAGGGCGTGGATACCGTGGTGCTGGAGGAAGATACTGCCCCGGACGGCGCCGCCATCGTGTTCGATGGCCCGCTCAAGAAAGGTGCCAATACCCGCGCGGCGGGCGAGGACGTGATGCAGGGGGCGCTGGCCTTGTCGGCGGGACACCGGCTGCGGCCACCGGACCTGGCGCTGCTGACCGCGTTGGGGTTGGCGGAGGTTCCGGCATATCGGCGGCTGCGCGTGGGGGTGCTGTCCACCGGGGACGAATTGTTGTCACGCCCCGGCATTTCCGCCGCGCCGCACCGGATCTACGACGCCAACCGCCCGATGCTGCTGTCACTTGCGGCCGGTTGGGACTATGCGCCGGTGGATCTTGGCCATGTGCGCGACGATCCCGCCGCCATTGCCGCGGCGCTGGATCATGGTGCGGCCGGGGCTGATGTCATCGTTACATCAGGGGGGGCCTCGGCCGGGGACGAGGACCATGTCTCGCGCCTGCTGCGCGAAAGCGGCACTCTGTCCAGCTGGCGCATCGCGATGAAGCCCGGCCGACCGCTGGCACTGGCGCTGTGGAACGACACGCCTGTCTTCGGCCTGCCGGGAAACCCCGTGGCGGCCCTTGTCTGTGCCTTGATCTTTGCCCGGCCCGCGCTTTCGATGCTGGCGGGGGGCGGCTGGCTGGAGCCGCAGGGTTTTGCGGTGCCGGCCGCATTCGCCAAGTCCAAGAAACCCGGTCGGCGCGAATATCTGCGCGCGCGACTGGACGTCGAGGGGCGCGCCGAGGTGTTCGCCTCGGAGGGCTCGGGGCGGATCAGCGGGCTGAGCTGGGCCACGGGGTTGGTTGAACTGCCCGATGAGGGCGCCGAGGTGACGCCGGGGGATATGGTGCGTTTCCTGCCATACAGTGCGTTCGGCGTGGCCTGACTCTTCGACGAAAAGGCTCAGCGCCGCCGGATCAGGTAAATACCGGTGTCGCCCTGCTGCGCCGTTTCCACAAGGGTATGCCCGGCCTCGGCGCAGAAATGGGGCACGTCGATCCGGGCCGCCGGGTCGGTGGTGATCAGCCGCAGAACGGCACCCGGGTCCATCCCCTTCAACCGCTTGCGCGCCTTGAGAACCGGCAGCGGGCACAACAGGCCGCTGGCGTCGATTTCGTCGTCCCACCTCATGGGCCGGATATAGATGGGATGGCGGTGCCTGTCCATGTGATCTCGCAAGTCGCTTGATAGGTGTTTCCTATCAACCAACGAGACTTTGATATTGACGCATGCGTCGAGCCTTGGGCATGCAGGATCCGGGGTTCATCAGCCGCGAAGGCAAAGACGCACATGGCATCGGACGAGCGAAAGGGTATCTGGAAATCCGGCAAGGGGCGCGGGCGTCACACGCCCAAGGGGCGGCAGATGGACGACGACGCCTGGGAGGAATTGCGCGCACTTCTGGGCGACCGGCCGCGCCGGCGCGATTTGCTGATCGAGCATCTTCATCTGATCCAGGACGTCCACGGCCACCTGTCGGCGGCGCATCTGCGCGCGCTGGCAGAAGAGATGCAGCTGAGTCAGGCCGAGGTTTTTGAAGTCGCCAGTTTCTACGCCCATTTCGACGTCGTGAAAGAGGGCGAGGCGCCGCCACCAGATCTGACCATCCGGGTCTGTGACTCGTTGTCCTGCGAACTGGCGGGGGCGCAGGCGCTTAAGGCGGCGCTGGAGGCCGGGCAAGACCCGACGCGGGTGCGAATCCTGCGCGCGCCCTGCATGGGGCGTTGCGACACCGCGCCGGTGGCCGAGGTCGGCCACCGGCATGTGGACCATGCGACGCCGGACGCCATCCAGGCGGTGATTGACGGGGGCGATCTTCACCCGGTCATCCCCGATTACCAGGGTTTTGACGCCTACCGCGCCGAAGGTGGCTATACGACGCTGGAAAACTTGCGCGCCGGGGGTGACTTCGAGGCGGTGCAACAAACCCTGCTGGATGCCGGGCTGCGCGGGCTGGGCGGCGCCGGGTTTCCCTCGGGGCGCAAATGGGGCTTCGTGCGCGACGCCGAAGGCCCGCGTTATCTGGCGGTGAACGGTGACGAGGGCGAGCCGGGCACCTTCAAAGACCGCTTTTACCTTGAGCGTCAACCGCATGTTTTCCTTGAAGGAATGCTGATCGCCGCCTGGGCGGTCCGGGCCGATACCTGCTTCATCTACATGCGCGATGAATATCCTGCCGTGCTGGAGATTCTGCGCCGCGAGATCGCCGCGCTGGAGGCGGCGGGAATCGTCCGTGCCGGGTATATCGACCTGCGCCGTGGCGCGGGCGCCTATATCTGCGGCGAGGAAAGCGCGATGATCGAGTCGGTCGAGGGCAAGCGCGGCATCCCGCGCCACCGCCCGCCCTACGTCGCGCAGGTGGGCGTGTTCGGTCGGCCCACCTTGGTTCATAACGTCGAGACACTGTATTGGGTCGCGCGCATCTGCGGCGAAGGGCCGGAGGTTCTCAACAGCACCGAGAAGAACGGTCGCAAGGGGCTGCGCTCCTACTCGGTCTCGGGGCGGGTGGCGCAGCCGGGCGTCTATCTGCTGCCTGCGGGATCGACGATCACCGATATCATCGCGGCCGCCGGCGGCATGGCCGAAGGGCATGTCTTCAAGGCGTATCAGCCGGGCGGACCGTCCTCGGGGCTGTTGCCCGCCTCGCTGAACGACGTGCCGCTGGATTTCGACATGTTGCAGCCGCAAGGTTCCTTCATCGGGTCGGCCGCTGTCGTGGTGCTGTCGGACCGGGACAGCGCGAAGGACGCCGCGCTGAACATGCTGCGTTTCTTCGAGGATGAAAGCTGCGGACAATGCACCCCCTGCCGGGCGGGTTGCGAAAAGGCAGTCAAGCTGATGCAGGCCGACCATTGGGACCGCGCCCTGCTGGAGGATCTTTGCACGGTGATGGCCGATGCCTCGATCTGCGGGCTGGGACAGGCCGCGCCAAACCCGATACGGCTGGTGATGAAGCATTTTCCGGGGGAGGTGTGAGGATGGTGATGTGGCCCGCAGGGGATTTATCGATGGCTGGCGAAGGACGGGGCGCTTGCGGCCGGGGCGTTGCCCTGCGGGATGCCAGATCTTATCTTCTGGGCATGAGGAAGGTCTGAGCCATGTCTGAAACGCACGAGGCCTCCGTCACCTTCACCCTCGACGGCCGCGAGGTCACCGCGCAGGCGGGCCAGACCATCTGGGAGGTCGCGCATGGCCGGGGCCTGGTGATCCCGCATCTGTGCCACAAGCCGGCACCGGGCTACCGCCCCGATGGCAACTGCCGCGCCTGCATGGTCGAGATCGAGGGCGAGCGCGTGCTGGCCGCCTCCTGCATCCGGAAACCGTCCGAGGGAATGGTGGTCACCACCAACTCCGCGCGGGCCGAGCGCGCACGCAAGACGGTCATGGAACTGCTGCTGGCGGATCAGCCCGCGCAAGCGGCGGCGCATGACCGTTCTTCCCACCTTTGGGACATGGCCGCGGCGCAGGGGGTCGGGGAAAGCCGGTTCCCGAAGCTGGAGGCCGCGCGCGTCCCGCTGCTTGACGACAGCCATGTTGCGATGCGCGTCAACCTGGATGCCTGCATCCAGTGCGGGCTTTGCGTGCGCGCCTGCCGCGAGGTTCAGGTCAACGACGTGATCGGGATGGCGGGGCGCGGGCATGACGCCTGGCCCGTCTTCGATTTCGACGATCCGATGGGCGACAGCACCTGCGTGGCCTGCGGCGAATGCGTGCAGGCCTGCCCCACCGGCGCGCTGATGCCCGCAACCGTGCTGGACGAGGTTCAGCAGGGCGACAGCGCCGATTTCGACCACAAAACCGAAAGCGTCTGCCCGTTTTGCGGCGTCGGCTGCCAGGTCAGCCTGAAGGTCAAGGACGGGCGCGTGAAATATGTCGATGGCATTGACGGCCCGGCGAACGAGGGGCGGCTTTGTGTCAAGGGCCGCTTCGGCTTCGACTATATCCACCATTCGCACCGGCTGACGAAACCGCTGATCCGACGGAACGACGCACCGCCCAAGGGGCTGAACGTGGACCCCGCCAACTGGCAGGAGTTTTTCCGCGAAGCGACCTGGGACGAGGCGCTGGATCTGGCCGCGGGCGGTCTGGCGAAGCTGCGTCAGGCGCATGGCGGCATGTCGGTGGCCGGCTTTGGCAGCGCCAAGTGCACCAACGAAGAGGCCTATCTGTTTCAGAAGCTGATCCGCCAGGGCTTTGGCCACAACAATGTCGATCACTGCACGCGGCTCTGCCATGCTTCTTCGGTTGCGGCGTTGATGGAAAACGTGGGCTCGGGTGCGGTGACGGCCACCTTCAACGAGATCGAGAATGCCGATGTCGCCATCGTCATCGGTGCCAACCCGGTCGAGAACCATCCCGTCGCCGCGACCTATTTCAAGCAGTTCGCCAAGCGCGGTGGCAAGCTGATCGTGATGGACCCGCGCGGCGTGGGGCTGCGCCGGTTCGCCACGCACATGCTGCAATTCCGCCCGGGCGCGGATGTATCGATGCTGAATGCCATCATGCATGTGATCGTCGAGGAAGGGCTTTACGATCAACAGTATATCGCCGGCTTCACCGAGAACTGGGAGGCCGAGAAGGAGCATCTGAAGGGCTTTGCGCCCGAGAAGATGTCGGAGATCTGCGGCATCCCGCCCGAGACCCTGCGCCAGGTCGCGCGCGAATTCGCCGGCGCCAGGGCCGCGATGATCTTCTGGGGGATGGGCATCAGCCAGCATATCCATGGCACCGACAATTCGCGCTGCCTGATCTCGCTGGCGCTGATGTGCGGGCATGTGGGCCGGCCAGGCACCGGGCTACACCCCCTGCGCGGGCAGAACAACGTGCAGGGCGCCTCGGACGCGGGCCTGGTTCCGATGTTCCTGCCCGATTACCAAAGCGTCACCGACGACGTGGTACGCGCCGCATTTACCCGGGTCTGGGGCGGCGGTGATTTCAGCGCCGAGAAAGGCCTGACCGTCACCGAGATCATGGATGCGGTACATGCCGGGCAGATCCGCGGCATGTATATTCTGGGCGAGAACCCGGCGATGTCGGACCCGGACGTGGACCATGCACGCGACGCGCTGGCGAAGCTCGAACACCTCGTCGTGCAGGACATCTTCCTGACCGAGACGGCGAATTATGCCGACGTCATCCTGCCCGCCTCGGCCTTCGCCGAGAAATCCGGCACCGTCACAAACACCAATCGCCAGGTGCAGATGGGCCGCCCCGCCGTCCCGCCGCCCGGCGAGGCACGGGCGGACTGGGCCATCACCGTCGACCTGGCCAATCGCCTGGGGCTGAACTGGCGCTATGACGGGCCGGCGGATGTCTTCGCCGAGATGAAGCGGAACATGAAAAGCCTGGACAACATCACCTGGGAGCGGCTGGAGCGCGAGAACGCCGTCACATACCCCTGCAAGACGCCGGACGGCCCGGGCGAGGCGGTCGTGTTCGGCGACGGCTTCCCCCGTCCCGATCGGCGCGCGCGCTTCACCCCCGCCACCGTGATCCCGCCAGACGAGACGCCGGATGCCGATTATCCCATGATCCTGACCACCGGGCGACAGCTGGAGCATTGGCACACCGGATCCATGACGCGCCGATCGCGGGTGCTGGACGCGGTCGAGCCCGAGGCCAACTGCTCGATGCATCCCAAGACCCTGCGCCGGTTGGGCGTGGCGCCGGGCGGCATGGTGCGGCTGACGACGCGGCGCGGCACCGTCACGTTGATGGCCCGCGCCGATCGCGCCGTTGCCGAGGACATGGTGTTTCTGCCGTTCGCCTATGTCGAGGCGGCGGCGAACCTGCTGACCAATCCGGCGCTGGACCCCTACGGCAAGATCCCCGAGTTCAAGTTTGCCGCCGTGCGGGCAACGCCGGCCGAAGTTCCAGCCACCGCAGAATAGACGCCAGACCGGACGGAAACAGCCGGCACCACGCCCTGGCGGCGCCGTCCTTTCGCGGGTCCCGCGCGATTTTCTCTCGCCGGAATCGCGGCCGTCGGCTATCCTTTTTTCGTTGGTTTCGAAAAGGATCCTCGAACTGCTCGTCGGGGAATATTTCATTTGCCTGATATCACAGGAGAACAACCGCGATGTTTGCCAGGAGAGCTCTGAACCTTGCGACAGCGACCGGCCGGCACGCGATCGGTCGGACCGGCGTTTCGGTCGTGCCCGAATTGCGCGAGATCGTGAACAAGCCGAAGCATCGTTTCGGCCCGACCCAGGAACTGCTGCAAAAGTCGTTGCGTGACTTGCAGCAAATGGAAAAAGAGGGGAAGGCGGCCGATGCCGCGGCGCTTGTCTCGACCTTCCAGGCCGAGTTTCTGGGCGCCGAACGGCATGTGCAGAACGAATTTCATTCCGAGATCGCCCAGTTCCTGCGACCGCACCCGGGACTTTGGGTGTCACAGGCCGGTCGCCTGTGGGCCACCAGCGATCATTATTCCACGATCCAGAAGGACACGGACGAGCCGGAAATGTAACCGCGCAGCGGAAAACGCCTGTTGCCGGTGTGGCCTCGGCAGGCGTCAGTTCAGTCGCACACTGCTGCGGGTGGTAACCTCCTGGATCGAAAAACCGGCCTGATGCAGCCCGTACCAGGCGCCCACCGCGATCACGGCGATGCAGGCGAAGGCAAGAAGCATGGTCTTCATGATTCGTCCTCTGTCCGGGTCATTCGGCAGGGGTGGCGCGGGACGTGCCGCCCTCGGATTTCAACTCTTCGATCCACAGGCCGTGATGCTCACGCGCCCATTGTTCCTCGACCTCGCCCGATCCCATCGCGTCGAAGGCGCCTTCCATGCCGATCGACCCAAGATATATATGCGCCAGGATGATCGCCATGAAAACGAAGGCGACGATGGCGTGCCAAAGCTGTGCAAGCTGCATTTCCTGATGCGGCGTCAGCGTCTCGGGCAGGGCCCCGAAACCCAGCCATTGCGGCAGCCCGGTGTCGTTCAGGATCACGAAGGTCTTGGCGAACATGGGCAACTGGAAGGGAAACAACAGCGCCAGCCCGGAGATCGAGATCGACACGCCCAGCACGATCACCGCCCAGAAAATGATCTTCTGGCCCGCATTGAATTTCCTGGCCGGGGGATGGACGTTCTTCGAGAACAGGCCGCCGCCCACGGCCAGCCATTTCAGGTCGTGGCGGTTCGGGATGTTTTCGATCACCCACATCGCGAAGATCATCACCAGGCCCAGCATGAAGGCCCAGGCGACGTTGTTGTGCACCCACTTGCCGGCCTGCGCCAGCGGGGCGAACGCCTCCTTGCCGATCAGCGGGATCAAGCCCATGCGCCCGAACAGCGAGATCAGGCCGGTGATCCCCAGAAGGATGAAAGACCCCGCCGTCAGCCAGTGGCCGAAGCGTTCCACCGCCTTGAAGCGCGTGATCTTGCGCCCGGTCTTTTCACCATCGATTCGGATACGCCCGCGGATCAACAGGAACAATGCAAGCAATGCGAGTGTCCCCAGAAGAAGATATCCGCCATAGGTGGCCAGTGGTCCCCGCCGGAAATCCAGCCACCACATGCCAGCGTCCTGGATCGTGACCGAAGAGGCGGGCGCGGCCGCGGCACCGTCGGAGGAAAGCGTCACCTGCGCCTTGTCAAAGCGCAAACGCCGCCAGATATCGGAATCCGACGCCACGCCCAACGGCCCCAAAGCCGGGGCGAATTGCGTGGCGTCGATATTGCCCCCGATATTGTCGCTGCGGAACGAGCCTTCGACGAGTTGGCCTCGTTCCCTGGCCAGAATATCCTCCAGCGTCTGTGCGCCCCCGGTCTCCGCGCGGGGCTCCTGGGCCCCTTCGGGCGGGCGCACCTCTTGTGCGGTGACAGCCGATGCAAAGGCAATTAAACTCGCCAGAAACAGGGCACATATCGTGCGCAACATCCGGGACTCCTTCCCGATTTCCCATTCGCGGCGCATATGGCCGCCTGGTGCCAGCTAGGTGACTGCGGGGACGGATCCGGCGGACCCGCCCCGGCCGATGTCATGCCGAAGGGCGTTCAGTTCGCCTTCTGCTCATAGGCCGTGCCCCAGCCCCAGGCGCCCGAGCCGAAGCCGCGGGCGACCACCCGTTCGCGGTAGATGCCCGAGACCACGTCGCCGTCGCCGGCAAGCAGCGCCTTGGTCGAGCACATCTCGGCACAAAGCGGCAGCTTGCCCTCGGCGATCCGGTTGCGCCCGTATTTCTGGAACTCGGCCGAGGAATTGTCCTCTTCCGGGCCGCCGGCGCAGAAGGTGCATTTGTCCATCTTGCCGCGCGATCCGAAGTTGCCCGCCTGCGGGTATTGCGGCGCGCCAAAGGGGCACGCATAGAAGCAATAGCCGCAGCCGATGCACAGATCCTTTGAGTGCAGCACGATGCCGTCCTCGGTCTGGTAGAAACAGTCCACCGGACAGACGGCCATGCAGGGCGCGTCCGAACAGTGCATGCAGGCAACCGAGATCGAGCGTTCGCCCGGCACCCCGTCCTGGATCGTCACGACCCGACGGCGGTTGATGCCCCAGGGCACCTCGTTCTCGTTCTTGCAGGCGGTGACGCAGGCATTGCATTCGATGCAGCGTTCGGCATCGCAGAGAAACTTGACGCGCGCACGCCCTTCAAGTGCCCCTGAATTGTCCATTTGAGTAGCCATTCAAATTCCTCCTCAGGCTGCGTAGATCTTGCAGAGCGTGGCCTTGGTTTCCTGCATCTGCGTCACGGAGTCATAACCATAGGTCTGCGCGGTGTTCGAGCTTTCGCCCAGCACATAGGGGTCGGCGCCGTCGGGATACTTGTCCCGCCGATCCTCACCCTGCCAGAAGCCGCCGAAGTGGAACGGCATGAAGACCACGCCGGGGTTGACCCGTTCGGTGACCATGGCCGTGATCTTGACCTTGCCGCCCTCGGGGCTTTCAAGCCAGACATCCTTGCCGTCTCTTACGCCCAGGTTGTTGGCATCGCGCGGGTTTATCTCGACGAACATCTCTTGCTGAAGTTCGGCCAGCCACGGGTTCGAGCGGGTCTCATCGCCGCCCCCCTCATATTCCACAAGCCTGCCCGAAGTCAGGATGATCGGGAAATCGTCCGAGAAATCCTGCTGCTGGATGGTCTTGTAGAGGGTCGGCACACGCCAGAAGTGCTTGTCCTCATAGGTCGGATAATCCGCCACCAGATCCCGCCGATTGGTATATAGCGGCTCGCGGTGCAGCGGCACCGGATCGGGGAAGGTCCAGACCACCGCGCGGGCCTTGGCATTGCCGTAGGGGGCGCAGCCATGCTTGATCGCGACCCGCTGGATGCCGCCCGACAGGTCGAGCTTCCAGTTCACCCCGTCGACTTTCTTGTCATAGTCGGAG
>JADQCD010000170.1 GCA_016278285.1 Actibacterium sp. | reverse complement strand
GCCTTCAGCGTGGCGCCCGGGCGCGGCGGCGGCACCGGCGAGCGCTTCAGCGCGCCGGCCAGGGCCGACGGCGCGGTGCAGGCCAAAAGCCCGGCCAGAAACCAGCGTCGCGAGACCGTGCAAGACTTCTTTGCCATAGCCCCGAATGAAGCAAATCGAGGGCGACGCGGCAAGCCCGAACCCGGTGCGGTTGCGGATTAGCCGCATCTCTCGCGCGGCTTCGGCCATTCGCCCCGCGCCCGGATATCCGACGACGAGATATCGACCATGGGGATGTCCACGAAACACCACGCCGGGGGCGTGCGAAACGCCAGGGTCTGCGACGCGGATGCCGGAACCCGGTTGGCGCGAAAGCGCAGGGCAGCCTTCGAAACCCGCGCGCCGGTGCGCAGCCCCGGCCGCGCGATCACCCCCACCGGCACGCTGCGCATGATGTCTTCCCAATGGTCCCATCGGTGGAATTGTGCCAGGTTGTCGGCGCCCATCAGCCAGACGAACCGGACGCCGGGATAAAGTGCACGCAGATGCGCCAAGGTCTCGGCCGTGAACCGCGTACCGATCCGGGCCTCGATGTCGGTGACCTCGACACGCGGATGCGTCATCGCCGCCCGTGCCGCGGCCATGCGCCGCGCAAGCGGCGCGGGGCCACGGTCCTTCAGCGGGTTTCCGGGGCTGACCAGCCACCAGACCCGGTCCAGCGCGAACCGCTTCAACGCTTCGTGCGTGATATGCACATGACCGGCATGAGACGGATCGAACGATCCGCCCAGCAGGCCGATCCGCTGACCGCGGCCGGCGACTGGAAATCCCTCTCCGTGCACATGTCCCCCGATGGCTGCGGAACCCGGGGCACCCTATCCCGGTCGGGCAAGGTCTTGTCCAGCAGATTCAGGATGAAAGAGGAATGCACGCTCTGCGGCGCATGGTTGGCGGCGCTATGCGCCGATTGGGGCGCTGCCCCAAACCCCGGAGTATTTGACGGCAAGATGAAGTTGGCGCGCGGTCGGGAATGCGAGGGTCGGTGGCGGCAGCGTCCGGGGGATCGCAGCGATTGCCCTTTGCCACAGCTTTGACTAGATGGGGGCAAGCGGAAACAGATCATCACGGGCGGAAAACGCATGGCATCCTATCAATATGTCTATCACATGGATGGCGTCTCCAAGACCTATCCCGGTGGGAAGAAAACCTTCGAGAATATCCGCCTGTCGTTCCTGCCGGGCGTCAAGATCGGTGTGGTCGGACCCAACGGCGCCGGGAAGTCGACGCTGTTGCGGATCATGGCCGGGATCGACACCGATTTCTCGGGCGAGGCCTGGGCGGCCAAGGGCGCGCGTGTCGGTTATCTGCCGCAGGAGCCGGAGCTTGACCCCGATCTGAATGTGCGCGGGAACGTGATGGAAGGCGTGGCCGCAAAGAAGGCCAAGCTGGAACGTTTCAACGAACTGGCGATGAATTACTCGGACGAAACCGCCGACGAGATGGCGCAGCTCCAGGACGAGATAGACGCCGAGAACCTTTGGGATCTGGACAGTCAGATCGATGTCGCGATGGAGGCGTTGCGCTGCCCACCGGACGAGGCCAGCGTGGACACGCTTTCGGGCGGTGAAAAGCGCCGCGTCGCTTTGTGCAAGCTGCTGCTCGAAGCACCCGACATGCTGTTGCTGGATGAACCCA
The DNA here is from genome assembly GCA_016278285.1 of Actibacterium sp. GTDB lineage: Bacteria > Pseudomonadota > Alphaproteobacteria > Rhodobacterales > Rhodobacteraceae > JADQCB01. The sequence continues at coordinate 14,568 of JADQCD010000170.1, read as the reverse complement.
CGAACCACCTGGACGCGGAAACGATCGCCTGGCTGCAACAGCACCTGATCGACTACAAGGGCACGATCCTGATCGTCACCCATGACCGCTATTTCCTGGACGACATCACCGGCTGGATCCTGGAGCTGGACCGGGGCCGCGGCATCCCCTACGAAGGTAACTATTCGTCGTGGCTGGAACAAAAGGCCAAGCGGCTGGAACAGGAGGCGCGCGAGGACAAGTCGCGCCAGAAGGTGCTGGAGCGCGAGCTGGAATGGATTCGCGCCGGCGCCAAGGCGCGGCAGGCCAAGTCCAAGGCCCGGATCAGCGCCTACGAGGATCTGGCGAACCAGTCGGAGCGCGAAAAGCTCGGCCGTGCGCAGATCATCATCCCCAACGGGCCGCGCTTGGGCAGCAAGGTGATCGAGGTGGAGGGGCTGAAAAAGGCCTATGGCGACAGGCTGCTGGTCGAGGATCTCTCCTTTGCTCTACCGCCGGGCGGAATCGTCGGTGTGATCGGCCCCAACGGCGCAGGGAAATCGACACTGTTCCGCATGCTTACAGGCCAGGAGCAGCCAGATGCGGGCAGCGTCACCTATGGCGATACGGTGCAACTGTCCTATGTCGACCAATCGCGCGATGCGCTGGATTCCAACCACACCGTATGGGAAGAGATCTCGGGCGGCGCCGAGGTCATCGAACTCGGCGATGCCAGCATGAATTCGCGCGCCTATTGCTCGGCCTTCAATTTCAAGGGCGGCGACCAGCAGAAGAAGGTCGGCCTGTTGTCGGGGGGCGAACGGAACCGGGTGCACATGGCCAAACTGCTGCGCGCAGGCGGAAATGTATTGCTGCTCGACGAGCCGACCAACGACCTGGACGTGGAAACGCTTCAGGCGCTGGAAGCCGCGCTGGAGGACTTTGCCGGCTGTGCGGTCATCATCAGTCACGACCGTTTCTTCCTGGACAGGCTGTGCACGCATATACTGGCATTCGAGGGCGAGGCGCATGTGGAATGGTTCGAAGGCAATTTCGAAGCCTATGAACAGGACAAGATCCGCCGGCTCGGCCCCGACTCGGTGGAACCCAAGCGCGTGAAATACAAGAAGTTCGCACGCTGACGCGGCTCTCGGTCGGACCGTCACACCGCTTTTTCGGTGGAATCGGGGCCGTTCCCGGCGGGCAACCTTGCCCGAGCGGAGCGTTCGCTTTTTCACAGATGGCCAACCGTGGACATCCGGACAGGGCAATGATCGACGGAATCTGCGCGCAGGATCAGACATTCCGAAAAGGCGCGACGCCGTGTTGCCCGTGGCGCCGGACATGCGCGCGGACCCGATATGCCCTTCTGGTCTGTGTCGGCTAGTCCACGAACCTGTTGGACACACCGCTGCGCGGATAAAGCTCATTCATGGGGCGCGACGAACCGTCTGGCTGAACGATCCGGACGTGCCGGCGGCGCAGTTTCCGCGGCTCGGTCACACCGACCGAATGGGCGATCATCTCGACCTCTTTCACCACGTTGCGGGCGTATTCGGCGACGCGGCGAAATTTCTCTTCGACCACCAACCCGCGTTGCAAGTGCGGATCATGGGTCGTGACACCCGTCGGGCAGGTGTTGCGGTTGCATTTCAGCGCCTGGATGCAACCGAGGCTGAACATGAAGCCGCGGGCCGAGGTCACGAAGTCGGCACCAGTGGCGATCGCCCAGGCCACGTCGCCCGGGTTGACCAGCTTGCCGCTGGCGATAAGGCGAATCCGGTCGTGAAAGCCGTAAGTATCGCGCAGGTCGCTGACCATCAGCATCGCCTCGCGGATCGGTATTCCCACCAGATCGATCAACGGCATCGGCGATGCCCCGGTGCCGCCTTCCCCACCGTCGATGGTGATGAAGTCCGGTGCGCTGTGCGCGCCGCGGCTGGAAATCAGGGTGAACAATTCCTCGAATGGTTCGGCGCTGCCGACGACGGTCTTGAAGCCGACCGGTTTTCCCGTCACCTCGCGGATATGGGCGATCACGTCCAGCAGCGCGGCGGTGCTGTCGATTTCCAGGTGCCGATTGGGGGATATGCTGTCCTCGCCGGCCGGGATGCCGCGGATCTGGGCAATCTCGGCGGTTACTTTCGCACCGGGCAGGATGCCGCCCTTGCCGGGCTTTGCGCCTTGGGCCAGCTTAAGTTCGAACATTTTCACCTGCGGATGTGCCGCGACCTCGCGCAGGCGGTCATCTGACAGCCGCCCCTGCGCGTCCCGCACGCCGTATTTCGCGGTCCCGATCTGAAAGACGATGTCGCAACCGCCCTCCAGGTGGAACGGTGTCAAACCACCCTCGCCGGTATTCATCCAGATCCCCGCCTCGGCCGCGCCGCGGCTGAGCGCCCGAACCGCCGGCCGTGATATGGCGCCATAGCTCATGCCCGAGATGTTGAAGATGGATCGGGCGGTATAGGGGGCGCGGGCGTCGGGGCCGATCACCATCGGCGCCGTCGCGGCAAACTGGTCGTCCAGGGGCGGAAACGGCGCGTTCACGAAAATCGATGTTCCGGCAATGTTGAGATTGCGGGTCGAGCCGAAGGCGACGGTATTTCCGCCCCCCGCAGCCGCGCGATATACCCATTCGCGCTGCGCACGGTTGAACGGCATCTCTTCGCGGTCCATGGCGAAGAAATATTGCCGGAAAAACTCTCCCAGTTTGCCGAACAGATCCCGGAACCGCCCGATGACAGGATAATTCCGGCGGATCGCATCCGCCGTCTGCGTCCGGTCGACAACGAACAGCACCAGTGCGATCAGCACGATCACACCCACGACAAGCAGGAACCCGAGTCCGAGCCATTCCAGCGCGCGCGCCGCCCAGTCCATCATATTTATCCTTTTGCATGTATTTGACCTCTGTCAATGTCAGACCGAGGCTGTTCATACACTGTATGCGACAGTACAATTGCGCAACCCTCTGCGCCGCAGGGGCAGATTTCGGGAGGACCCAATGAAACACGGATTCGCAATCGCCGCCGTCCTGGCCCTGCTGGCCACGCCGGGCATCGCGCAGGACGCGGTGACCTATACCACCGACGACAGTTTCGAAGACGTCAGTTTCGCGCTCGAGAACGCGATCATCAATCAGGGGCTCGTCGTCGACAGCGTCAGCCATATCGGCGAAATGCTGAAACGCACGCGAGCCGATGTGGGCTCGGATGTCAAGCTGTTCGAAAATGCCGATGCCTACAGCTTCTGCTCGGCAGACGTATCGCGCAAGGTGATGGAGGCGGACATCATGAACATCCAGTTCTGCCCCTATGACATCTTCGTCTATGTCACAGCCGAGAACCCGGACGAGACCGTGGTGGGCTTTCGGGCCTTCCCCGAAGGTCCGATGCAGGAGGTTCAGGGGCTGCTTGACACCATCGCGCGAGAGGCCGTCGGCGTCGAATGACGGCCGTCATGGCATGATCGCGTTCACGGCGGATTACAAATTCGTGACTGGAAAACCGAAAACGGCCGGGCTTAGCGCCCGGCCGTTTCACGTCAAGGCCCCCTGGAAGCATCTTGTCACTGATCCGGCTCGGGAAAGCATGCGTAACCACCATGATGCCGCCTCAAGGCATTGATTGAACCAAGGGAGATCAATAATGTTTCGCAGAACTTTCCTGAGCCTTGCCGCCGCGACGATGCTGGCCACTCCGGCGCTGGCCGGAGGCCACTCCAAGGACATCGTCGACACCGCAATCGACGCGGGAAGCTTCGGCACGCTGGTCGCCGCGGTCAAGGCCGCCGGGCTCGTCGAAACGCTGAAGGGCGAAGGCCCCTTCACCGTTTTCGCCCCCACGGATGAGGCATTCGCGGCCCTGCCCGATGGGACCGTCGAAGACCTTCTGAAGCCCGAGAACAAGGATCAACTGACCGCGATCCTGACCTATCACGTCGTGCCGGGCAAAGTGATGTCGGGCGACCTGTCAGACGGCATGATGGCCACCACCGTCGAGGGATCGGACCTGACGATCTCCACAGATGACGGCGTCATGGTAAACAACGCCACGGTAACGACCGCCGACATCGAAGCGTCGAACGGCGTCATCCATGTCATCGACTCGGTTCTGATGCCAGAATGACCGACGGGCGGCGGGGCGTCACGGCGCGCCCCGCCGAACCGATCTTGGCTCACTCGATCGGCCGGGCCTCATCAACCAGCATGATCGGAATTCCATTGCGGATGGGAAAGGCCAGCTGCGCCGGCTTCGAGACAAGCTCGTGCCGCTCGGAATCGTATTGAAGAACGGCCTGGGTCAGTGGACAGACCAGTGCCTCCAGCATGCGACGATCGGCCTTGGTTTCGCTGCTCATTGCATCATCTCGTTATTGGTATCGCCGCGCAGCGCGAACTCGATCAGCGCCACCAGCGTTTCGCGCCGGGTCGCCAAGCTCGGCGCCTCCAGAAGCGCCTGTTTGTCCTCGGGCTGGAACGGACAGAGCATGGACAGGGAATTGATCAGCAACTCATCCTCGGCGTCCTTGAGGCTGTCCCAATCGGTCGAAAGGCCCATCTCGTCAAAATACCGGCCCAGAAGGGTCATGAAACAGGGCCGGTCAAAGCCGGGGTCGTGCTCACCCTGGCCCAGGTCCTGCTCGAACCCGTCCCACTGCACGTCGCCCCTGCAATAGGGCGCAAAGCCTGTCACCTCGCGCAACAGGCGAAACCGTGACACGCCGTGAAGCGTAATCATGTAGCGACCGTCTTCAGTTTCCGAAAATGCGCTGACGCGGCCCGCGCAACCGATCGATTGCAGCTTCCGCTCTGAAGAGCCGGGCACCTGCCGCGGCTGAACCATCCCGATCAATCGGTGCGGCGTCTTCAGGGCATCATCCAGCATCGCCAGGTAACGAGGCTCGAAAATGTGTAGCGGCAACCGGGCCCGGGGCAGCAGAAGCGCCCCGGACAGGGGAAAGATCGGGATCGTCTGGGGCAGGTCTGCGGGTGCAATCATGCCTGATAACCTAGCCCCGCGGACCGGTCAGGCAAATATCATCGAAGACAGTTTCCGGCGACCTTTCAGCACGATCGGATCCTGCGGTTTCAGCGCCTCGAAGATGGTAAAAAGCTGGGTTTTTGCAGCCTCGTCGTTCCACGTCCGGTCGCGGCGGAACAGCTCCAGCAATTCATCGACGGCCTCTTCCACCTTGCCCGATGCGTAAAGCGCCTTCGCAAGATCGAACCGTGCCTGATGGTTGTCGGCATCGGCCTCGACCGCGGCACGCAGATCGGCGACGGGCCCGGCATTCGCCGCCTGGCGGGCCAGTTCAAGCTGCGCTTTCGCGGCCTCCACCTCGGGCGCCCCGGCCAGCGCGTCCGGTACCGATGCCAGCAACGACTCGGCCTTGTCGATCTCGTGCATGGCCAGATGGGCGCGCACCAGCCCGCCAAACGCCGCGGCGTTTTCGGGATCTTCGCCCAGGATCGCGGCGAAGGTCTGCGCCGCGTCCACCGCCGCGCCTTCGTTCAGCATCGTTTCTGCCGCCTCGATCGCTTCCTCGAGACCGCCATCGCCGGCCGCGTCGCCGCCGGCCTTGGCCACGCGATCGACGAACGCCTTGATCTCGGCTGGCGAAACGGCGCCCTGGAACCCGTCCACGGGCTTGCCCTCGAAAAAGGCATAGACCGTCGGAATCGACTGGATTCGCAGCTGCGCCGCGATCTGCTGGTTCTCGTCCACATTGACCTTGACCATGCGGACCTTGCCGCGTGCCTCAGTTACCGCCTTCTCAAGCGCCGGACCCAACGACTTGCACGGTCCGCACCACGGCGCCCAGAAATCGACGATGACCGGAACCTTTTGGGAGGTTTCAATCACGTCCTCCATGAAGGTCGCTTCCGAGATTTCCCTGATCAATTCGCCCCCGCCCTGCGGCGCGGCGCCCTGATTTCCACCGAGTTCGAGCATGTCTGCCCCCTTATCAATCCGTTTCGACCTATATGGGCGTCCCCGATGCGCAGGCCAAGGGCGAAACGCGATCGCGGCACTTTACCCCGCCGCGCCGTCTGCCTAGCATTGCCCGACCCATCGGCGAAAGGCCCGAAGATGACGAAAACCATGCTGACTTTCGGCGACAGCAACACCCACGGCACCCCGCCTATCGTGGATCGCGGCATCTATGCGCGGTTCGATGCGCAGACCCGCTGGCCACAGGTCGCGCAGGCCGCATTGGGGGCCGAGTGGTCGCTGGTGGAAGAAGGGCTTCCGGGCCGCACGACCCAGTTCGATGACCCGGTGATGGGCGCACACATGAACGGGCAGGACGGGTTGAAGATCGCGCTGCAAAGCCACGGTCCCATCGACGTTCTGACGATCATGCTGGGCACCAATGATGTGAAGACGCGCTTCGCCGCCACACCGCAACTGGTGACGGCCGGTATCGCCGGGCTTCTGGACATCGCCCTCGGCGAAGAAATGCAGACCCGCCACGGCGGCTTTTCCGTGGTGCTGATCTGTCCGCCGCCGGTTCTGGAACAAGGCCCCCTCAAGGGTGAGTTCATCGGCGCGGCGCAGGTGTCGCAGACCCTGCCAGACCGCTATCGCGCTTTGGCCGAAGCGCGCGGCGCGGCCTTCCTGAACGCGGGCGACGTGATCCAGGTCAGCCAGATCGACGGCGTGCATTTCGAGGCCACCGCGCACCGGGCACTGGGTGCGGTCGTGGCCGACCGCGTCATGGCCCTGTAAACGTCCGGCGCACTAAAGGTCGAAATCGGCAATGACGGGCGCGTGATCGCTGGGCTTTTCCCAACCGCGCGCCGCCCGCAATATGCGCGAGCCATGCCCGGAATTGGCGATGTCCGATGTCGCCCAGACATGATCCAGCCGCCGGCCCTTGTCGGCGGCGTCCCAGTCGCGGGCGCGGTAGGACCACCAGCTGTAAAGCTGGCCGTCGGGAATGTCCTTGCGGGTAATGTCGATCCAGCCGCCAGCATCCTGCGTTTCGCCAAGATGCGCTACCTCTATCGGCGTGTGTGAAACGACCTTGAGCAATTGCTTGTGCGACCAGACGTCATCTTCGCGCGGGGCGATGTTCAGATCGCCGACCAGAATGGACTTCCCGGGGCGCTCGGAATGGAACCAGTCGCGCATGTCGGTCAGGTAATCCAGCTTCTGGCCGAATTTTTCGTTCACCGCGCGGTCCGGCACGTCGCCGCCGGCGGGCACATAGAAATTGTGGATCGTCACGCCGTTTTCCAGCCGCGCGGCCACATGGCGCGCATGTCCGAGATCGGCGAAATCCATCTCTCCGACATCCTCCAGGGGCAGACGCGACAGGATCGCCACGCCGTTGTAGCCCTTCTGCCCGCGCGCGACCATATGCCCGTAACCCAGCGCCCGGAATCCTTCCATCGGTATTTTCTCGACGGGGCTTTTGCACTCCTGCAGGCACAGCACGTCCGGGCCCTCTTCCTGCAACAACTTCAGCACCAGTGACTCGCGCAGGCGAACCGAATTGATGTTCCAGGTGGCAAGGGTGAAGGGCATGGGCGGCCTCCGGTTATTGTGGTCGCGATCAGGTAACACAGCCATCCGGCCAGCGACAGACCCGGGCGGTCTGCGACGGGCGGGCGTCACCTTGGGCCCAGAGCCTCATGAACGTCTTTGCGCACTGGCAGTGCCCACGGTTGCGTCCGGCATTGCAATAAAAAAGCCCGCCAATGCGGCGGGCTTTCGAAAATCGCGTACTGCGCGGCGCAGATCAGTTCTGCGCGTAGAATTCGATGACCAGATGCGGCTCCATCATCACCGGATAGGGCACGTCGGCCAGCGCCGGGGTGCGCACGAAAGACGCTGTCATCTTGGAATGATCGACGTCGATATAATCGGGCACGTCACGCTCTGCCAGTTGGGAGGCTTCCAGCACCATCGCCATCTGCTTGGATTTCTCGCGCACCTCGATCACGTCGCCTTCCTTGACGCGGTAAGAAGGGATGTTCACCCGCTTGCCGTTGACCATGACATGACCATGGTTCACGAATTGCCGCGCAGCAAAGACCGTCGGCACGAACTTGGCGCGATAAACGACGGCGTCCAGGCGGCGTTCCAGCAGGCCGATAAGGATCTCACCGGTGTCGCCGCGAACACGCTCGGCCTCGGCGAAGATACGACGGAACTGTTTTTCCGTCAGATCGCCGTAATAGCCCTTGAGTTTCTGCTTGGCGCGCAGCTGGATGCCGAAGTCGGACAGCTTTCCCTTGCGGCGCTGGCCGTGCTGGCCGGGGCCGTATTCACGGCGGTTGACGGGGGATTTCGGGCGACCCCAGATGTTTTCACCCATCCGGCGGTCGAGCTTGTACTTGGCAGACGTGCGTTTGGTCACGGCTGATCTCCTTCTGTGTGGCCGACGGCGCGGCCATTTGCGAAGGGCGTTGTCCTTTCCCTTGCGGGAGACAGGCATCCCCTTGCGGGGGCCACCAACACCAATGAATATCCCGGCCACAGGGGCCGGGAATTGCGCCCTTATACAACCCGCCCGGACGGAGTCAATGCCAGATCACGGGCTTCCTCGATACCCTGCTGAAGCTGGACCGCCTCGACCCGGCGCCCCGGATTCGACACCCTCTCCCACCATCAGAAGGCCATGGCGGTCAAAACGTGGCGGCTCAGCCGTCGGCCCATTCCCAGGGGCGCGTGAAATTGCCCAGGACATGCGCGACCGCCGCCTCGTCCACCTCCCCATCGCGGACCAGCCGCGCCAGAAGGCCGCGTTTTCGATCCTCCACCACCTCGGCGACGTGCGCCCTGTGCCCGGCTTCGGCCAGCGTGGCATCGTAAACCCGTTTGATCGCGCGTTTGCGCAGATCAGGCTTGAACACCTTGCCGACGGCGGTCTTGGGAAGTTCGTCCAGCACTTCGACATATTTCGGAATCGCCGCGCGTTCGTGGATATGTTTGCGGGCATAATCCAGCAACTCTTCGTTTGTCACCTCGGCGTCCGTCACAAGCTCGACATAGGCGCAAGGCAGCTCGCCCACGAACGAATCCGGCTGGCCGATAGCGCCTACAAAGGCAACCTGGGGGTGGCCGGCCAGCGCCTGCTCGATCTCGGCGGGATCTATGTTGTGGCCGCCCCGGATGATCAGATCCTTGGCCCTGCCGGTAATGAAAAGGTATCCGTCCGCATCGATCCGCCCCAGATCGCCGGTGCGCAGAAACCTGCGATCGACGAATACCCCGACGTTCTTTTCCGGATCGGTGTAGGTCGCACCGGTGACGACACCGGGGTTGGCAACACAGATTTCGCCCACTTCGTCCGTGCCGCATTCATGGAGGACGTTGCCCGCGTCGTCGCATTTCAGGATGCGCAGATCGGTATACGGGAACGGCAAACCCACCGAGCCGATCCGCTTTTCGCCATCGGGCGGATTGATCGAAACCAGGCAGGTCGCCTCCGTCAGGCCGTAGCCTTCGCAAATCGTGACGCCGGTGGCCTTCTCGAACCGGTTATAGAGTTCCACCGGCAACGGCGCGGATCCCGAAAAGGCGTATTTCAGCGTTGAGACATCTGCATCGACCGGACGCTGCATCAGGGCGGCGATCGCAGTCGGAACGGTAATGACGAATGTCACGCCCCAACGCTCGATCAGCTTCCAGAAATTGTCGAACACGCCCTCGCCGCGATACCCCGCCGGCGTGGGAAACACCACATGCGCGCCCGAGGCGATCACCGACATCAGGACCGGATAGGCCGCGAAGACGTGGAACAGTGGAAGTGGACAGATCAGCGTGTCGCGCTCGTTGAACAGCAGCCGCGCACCGAGCCAGCCGTTATAGATCATCCCCGAAAAGCAGTGCTGGGCAACCTTGGGGGTACCGGTGGTGCCGCCGGTGTGGAAATAGGCCGCCACGCGGTCTTCCCGTCCCGGATCGAAATCCAGCGAACCGGCGCGATGCCTGGCAATCTCGGCGTTGAAATCCAGCACATCCGCATGATGCGCCTTCCCCCCCTTGGGGCGCAGCAACGGCGCGATCCACTTTTTCGGTGGCGTCAGGTAACGCAGCAGATCGACCTCAAGCACCGTGGTCACCCGCGGCGCGTGTTCCACCGCCTCGGCCACCTTCTGCGCCACGTCGGTCCTGGGAAAACTCTTCAGCGTCACCACCACCCTGGCCCCGGTCTCGCGCAGGATGGCCGCGATATGCTCGGGCTCCAGCAGGGGGTTGATCGGGTTCACGATACCTGCTGTCGCACCGGCGATCAGCGTGATCGCGGTTTCGTTGCAGTTGGGCAGGACATAGGCCACCACGTCCTGTTCCCCGACGCCCAGGGCACGGAACAGATTGGCCGCCTGCGTCACCTTTCCATGCAATTGGGCCCAATTCAGCGTTTCGGCGCGGTCTTTCACACCGGACTGGAGTTGAAAGCTGATCGCGCTCCTGTCGGCGAACCTTGTGCAGGTCTCGCTGAAGAAATCATAAAGGCTGACCGGCAGGGCGCGCGCCTGCCACGGGCTTTCGGCCTCGATCGCATCGCGGTCCGCACGGGATGCGTAGGGTACCATGATCTTACCTCCCCAAGCCTCTGGCGGGCCCTCCAGTTCAGGACAGGATCGTGAGAATCATTCGCCTGCGCAAGCCTGACGCTGCGGCCGGATTACTCTGCTGCCAGCCCCTCGGTGAACTGGAGCCGCGCCAGCCGGGCATAAAGCCCGCCCTCGGCCACCAGCGCGTCGTGGCTTCCCTGTGCGACGATCCGCCCCTCGTCGAATACGACGATGCGATCGGCCTTTTTCACGGTGGCCAGGCGGTGCGCGACGATCAGGGTCGTGCGCCCCTCGGACAGTTCGTCCACCGCGCGCTGCACCAGCCGCTCGCTTTCCGCGTCCAACGCCGAGGTCGCCTCGTCCAGCAGCAGCACCGGGGCGTCGCGAAGAATCGCGCGCGCGATGGCGATGCGCTGTTTCTGACCGCCCGAAAGCATCACGCCACGCTCGCCCACCTGGCTGTCATAGCCCTCGGGCAGCTTGGCCAGGAAGTCATGCGCAGCGGCGGCCCTGGCGGCGGCTTCCACCTCGGCATCGCTGGCGTCGGGTCGGCCGAAGCGGATGTTCTCGCGCGCGCTGGTCGCAAAGATCACGGGATCCTGCGGCACCAGCGCCATGTGACGGCGGAAATCGTTGCGCGCAACCTCGTTCAGCGGCACGCCGTCCAGCGTGATCGTGCCACCTTGCGGGTCGTAGAAGCGCAACAGAAGCTGAATGATCGTGGATTTGCCTGCGCCCGACGGGCCGACCAGCGCCACGGTTTCGCCCGGCGCCACGTTAAGGCTGACACCCTCCAGCGCCGATTGATCCGGCCGGGTAGGATAGTGGAACGTGACATCCTCGAACGCGATGGCCCCGGTTACCGGCTGTGGCAATGTTCTGGGCTGCGCTGGGTCGGTAACGCTGTCCGAGGCGTTCAGAAGCTCCACCAACCGCTCCGTGGCGCCGGCCGCGCGCTGCAACTCCCCCCAGATTTCGGACAGGGCGCCCACGGCCCCTGCGACCATGACCGAGTAGATAACGAACTGCACCAGCTCACCCACGCTCATGGCGTCGGCCCGGACGTCGCGAGCGCCGATCCACAAGACACCGACCACGCCTGCGAACACCAGGAAGATGACGATCACGGTCATCAGCGCACGGGTCCCGATCCGCTTGCGCGCCGAAAGGTAGGCCTGTTCCGTCACCTCGGCAAAGCTGCGCTTGCTGGGTCCTTCATGGGTGAAGGCCTGCACCGTCTGAACCGAGGACAGCGCCTCGGAGGCCGAGCCGGAAGAGTTGGCGATCCAGTCCTGGTTCTCGCGACCCAGCTTGCGCAGGCGGCGCCCCAGAACGATGATCGGCACGATCACCAGGGGCACCAGCAACAGCACCAGCCCCGTCAGCTTGGCCGAAGTCAGCAGCATCAGCGCCAGCCCGCCGATGAAGATCAGCACATTGCGCAGCGCGACCGAAACCGACGACCCGATCACCGACAGGATCAGCGTCGTGTCGGTGGTGATCCGGCTGAGCACCTCGCCCGTCATGATGCGTTCGTAAAAGGAAGGGCTCATTCCGATCATGCGGTCGAACACGGCCTTGCGAATGTCGGCCACCACCCGCTCGCCCAGCCGGGTCACGAGGTAATAGCGCAGCCCGGTTCCAAGCGCCAGAAGCCCGGCGATGCCAAGCGCGGCGGCAAAATAGCTGTCCAGCAATGCGGTGCTTCCGGTCTCGAACCCGTCGACTACGCGCCGCACCGCCAGCGGAAGGACCAGAGACACCGACGCCGTCAACACCAGCGCGCATCCCGCCAGAAAGACCATGATCCGGTAGGGCGCGATGAATGGCATCAGGCCGCGCAGCGCACCGATCGTCTTTGCCTTTGCCCGTTCTTCGCCGTCCTGTCGTGTCATGCAATCGCTCCTACAAGCCGCGCTCGTCTTAGAGCCTTGGACGAGGTGAAACAAGGTGCGACCGGCCGCGCCTGCGCCACAGGGGCGGCCTCGGCAAACCGCCATGCGCGGCCAGGGCCATTCCGCGCGCGAAGGCCGGAATGCAGGAAAGTCCGGTCACTGGATCACGCAAGGATTGCACAGATCTCCACGAAAGATGTATGGTTAAAGCATCTTAAATTTTGAGTGCCCCCGGGAATTCCTTTTCAATGAACTTGGCGATACCCCAGTCACATATTGTCAGTTGCGTTTTTCGCCGGGACCTGGACGGGGGCCGATGACGCCCCCCGCCGAACGTTTCCGCAATGTTATCGGCCTGGCCGAGAAAGCGGACACGTATGTGGCGAAGATGGCCGAGACGCAGGATCCACATGCCCACGATCTGGCCGAAAGCCTGTATTTCGCGACACTGGGCGAGTTGCATCAGGAGTTGCACGAACTGGCCGAAGAGGGCGTTCTGCCCGTAGTGCTGAGTTTTCTGGAAACCTGGGCACAGACCCCGTGAGGGTCTGAAGGCCCGGTCAGGGCGTTCAATCGCCGGATGCGGCCGTTTCCAGGGCTTCGATACGCGCCTTCAGCATCTCGTTTTCCTCGCGCGCCTTCTGCGCCATCAGCCGCACCGCCTCGAATTCCTCGCGGGTAACGAAATCGCGATCAGCCAGCCAGCGGTCAAGCATCCCCTTGAAAGCGGTTTCGGCCTCGTCCTTCGCGCCTTGCGCCACCCCCATGGCGTTGGTCATCAGCTGCGACATGTCGTCTAGAAACTTGTTCCGGCTCTGCATCTCGCCCTCCGCCATCTTGTACCCGTGACACTGTCTTATATGGGCCGCGACGCGGGCAAGCTCAAGGTTGACTTCACCGGCCGCAAGGGCAAGGACATGCCTATGCAAGCGATCCTGACCTATCCCGATTTCAGCCCCGAGATCTTTTCGATCTCGATTTTCGGCATGGAATTCGCGCTGCGCTGGTACGCCCTGGCCTACATCGCCGGGATTCTGGTGGGCTGGCGGCTGATTGCCGGGCTTCTGCGCCGCGACACCCTGTGGCCAATGGACCGCCCCCCGATGACGCCGGCGCAGTTGGAGGCCCTTGTCACCTGGCTGATCCTGGGTGTCATCCTGGGCGGTCGGCTGGGCTTCGTACTGTTCTACAAACCCGGTTACTATCTTCAGAACCCGATCGAGATTCCGATGGTCTGGCATGGCGGCATGTCGTTTCACGGCGGACTCCTGGGGGTCATTCTTGCACTGGTCGCGTTCTGCCGCCGCCACGGGATCGCGTTGTTGCCGGCCGCTGATGCGCTGGCCGTGGCCACGCCCCCGGGGCTGTTTTTCGGACGCATCGCCAATTTCATCAATGCCGAGCTTTGGGGCCGTCCGTCGCATGCCCCCTGGGCGGTAGTCTTTCCCGGTCCCGGCGCGCAGGATTGCCCCACAGGCTGGGAAGGGCCCTGCGCGCGCCATCCCTCGCAGCTTTATGAGGCCGGGCTTGAGGGGGTGTTGCTGGGCGGCATTCTGCTGGTGCTGGTCTATCGCAGGCACTGGCTGAAACGACCTGGCCGGACCGCGGGCCTGTTCTTCGCTGGTTACGGGTTGGCACGGTTCGTCGTCGAATTCTTCCGTCAGCCGGACGCGCAGTTCATCACCGCGTCAAACCCGATGGGCTGGGCGATCCAGGTCGGGGGGCTTGGCGTGACGATGGGTCAGCTTTTGTCATTGCCGATGATCGTGCTGGGGGTTGCGTTGATCGTGGTCGCCCATCGGCGGACATGACCAGGCTGAAGGACATCCTCGCACGCAGAATCGCGGCGACGGGGCCAATCACGCTGGCCGATTACATGGCCGAATGCCTGCTGCATCCGCGATATGGTTACTATTCCACGCGCGACCCGCTGGGGGCCGCAGGCGATTTCACCACGTCGCCCGAGATCAGTCAGATGTTCGGGGAAATGTTGGGCCTGTTCCTGGCGCAGGTATGGATCGACCAAGGCAGTCCGGCCCCCTTCACCCTGGCCGAGCCGGGGCCGGGCCGAGGCACATTGATGGCCGATATCCTGCGCGCGACGCGCGGCGTGCCGGGATTCCATGACGGCGCCCGCGTGCATCTGATCGAGGCCTCCCCCGCGCTGCGCGATGTGCAGCG
>JADQCD010000138.1 GCA_016278285.1 Actibacterium sp. | reverse complement strand
CGTCGTTGCCGGGCTTCGCGCGGCACGCCGTTCCCGCCAAGCCGCTGGGTGGCTTTGCCGACCGCTGGGAAGGGTTCGTCGCCGAGGCCGCTGCGCAAGGCGGGGCGCGGTGTGTCGCGGTGATCGGCGCCGGCGTCGCGGGGGCCGAGTTGTCGATGGCCTGCGCCCATCGCCTGCGGCAGGTCGGCGTTCCGGGCAAGGTCGTGTTGCTGGAGGCTGGCGACGCCGCCCTGCGCGACATCGGCGCCGGCGCGCGCCGGGCGTTGCTTGCGCAGTTGTGCGACCAGGGCGTGAGCCTGCGCACCGGGGCGCACATCGCCCGCGTCACGGCCCAGGGCGTCGAGATGAGTGACGGGACCGTGCAGGCCGCCGATCTGGTGATCGGTGCGGCCGGCGCACGGCCGCAACCCTGGCTGACCGGGACCGGGCTGCAACTGACCGAGGGGTTCGTCGATGTGGGGCCCGATCTGCGCACGTTGAACGACGATCGCATCTTCGCGGTGGGCGACTGCGCGCATCTGAGCCACGCGCCGCGCCCCAAGGCCGGGGTCTTCGCTGTGCGCGAGGCGCCGGTTCTGGCGCACAACCTGCGCGCCGATCTGATGGGCAAACCGCGCCGGACATACAGACCGCAGAACGATTACCTGAAGCTGATCTCGACCGGTCGCCGACATGCGGTCGCCGACAAGCTGGGCCTGCGACTGGAGTCCGACTGGCTGTGGCGCTGGAAAGACCGGATCGACCGGAAGTTCATGTCGAAATTCCACGACCTGCCTGCCATGCGGCAGAACCGCGCCGTGCCGATGCAGGCGGCGCAGGGCCTGCGCGAGGCACTGGCCGGGGCCGAGATGCCTTGCGGCGGTTGCGCGGCCAAGCCGGGCGCCGGCGTGCTGAGTGCCGGGTTGGCGGGCCTGCCCGCGCCGCGCCGGGCCGATGTGATGCGCGGCTCGGGTGACGACGCGGCGATTCTGGCGCATGGCGACGGGGCGCAGGTCGTCACTTCGGATCACTTCCGCGCCTTCATCGAGGATCCTTTCATCCTGTCGCGAATTGCGGCGGTCCATGCGATGGGCGACATCTGGGCGATGGGCGCAGCGCCACAGGCGGCGCTGGCCACGCTGATTCTGCCACGCATGCGCGCGCGGATGCAGGAAAATACCCTGCGCGAGATCATGGGCGCGGCATCTGAAGCGTTTCGCGCGGCGGGGGCCGACCTGGTAGGCGGGCATACCTCGGTCGGGCCGGAACTGACGGTGGGGTTCACCGTGACCGGGTTGTTGCAGGGCCGGGCGCTGGGGTTGGAGGGTGCGCGCCGGGGCGACGCGCTGATCCTGACCAGGCCCATCGGCAGCGGCACGCTGTTCGCGGCCGAGATGCAGGGCCGTGCCGAGGGGGCAGACATAGCCGCGGCGCTGGAAGTGATGGCGACGCCGCAGGGGGGCGCGGCTGCCGTTCTGGCCCCGGTCGCCCATGCCATGACCGACGTGACGGGCTATGGCCTGGCCGGGCACCTGATGACCATTCTGCGCGCCTCGGGCACGGGGGCCGAACTGACGCTCGAAACGGTGCCGGTGATGGCGGGCGCATTGGCCCTGGCGCAGGTCGGAATCCGCTCAACCCTCTACCCGGAAAACGCGCGGCTGGTTTCGGCATTGGCCGGGTTCGACGAAACCGACCCGCGCTGCGCCCTGCTGCTGGATCCGCAGACCGCGGGTGGGCTGCTGGCCGCGGTGCCGCAAAAGGCGGCAGAGGAAACGCTGGATGCGCTGGCAAGGGCGGGACACCCTGCCGCGCGGATCGGCACCGTCACCGACGGCCCGCCGCTTATCGCCTTGCGCTGAGTGCGTCCACCGCGCGCGCCAGCTCCGGGGCGGCGGCGGCCAGCGCGGCGTCGTCCAGGCTGTCCATCGCCACCGTGCGGCTGGGCAGATCGTCGAAACGGGACCGCTGTTTTTCATAGCGGGGGTCGTAGTGATGTTCCATCAGACCGGCGGCCAGTGCTTCGAAGTTCCCGGTCCGTGCCAGTGCCAGCCATGCCTGAATCCGCGCCTCGGAATGGAGCCGCGACAGGGCCTGCACCGTGTCGCACAGGCGCGTCGGATCGGCCGTCAGATCGGCATAGGCCCGCGCCAGATAGGCTGCCCGCGCGTGCAACGGCGCCTCGATCACCAGGCGCGGCGCCGATTTCATGGCCTGCCACAGCCCCGGTGGCAGATTGACCTCGCCGATCTTCGACGATTCCCCCTCCACCAGCACCGGGCGCGCCGGGTCCAGCGCCTGCGCGGCCATCGCCAGCCGGGTCTCGAACCCTTTTTGCGCGGGCTGGCCGCCGGCCATCGCGCCGAACAACGATCCGCGGTGATTGGCCAGCCCTTCCAGGTCGATCACCTGCACGCCCTGGCCCGCGACCAGCGACAAGAGCGCCGTCTTGGCGGTGCCGGTATTGCCATCCAGCACCACCACCGGCGCGGGCCAGGGCGCGTCATACAGCGCCGACTGCACCAGTTTGCGATAGCTGCGATAGCCGCCCTCGATCGTCTCGGCCTGCCAGCCGACCTGCCGCAGGATCATCGCGAAGGCGCCCGAGCGTTGGCCGCCGCGCCAGCAATAGACCAGCGGGCGATATCCACGGGGTTTGTCGGCCAGCGCCGTTTCCAGATGATGCGCCGCGTTGCGGGCCACCAGCGCGGCGCCGATACGCCGGGCGCGGAACGGGCTTTCCTGCGTATAGATCGTGCCGACACGGGCGCGTTCGTCATTGGTCAGCACCGGCAGGCTGATCGCGTCGGGGATGTGATCCTCGGCGTATTCGGCGGGTGAGCGTACGTCGATCACCTCGTCGAAGGGAAGGTCGGCCAGGTCGGAAAGGGCGGAGAGGGTCAGCGGCATGGCGCCTTGATACGCCGCGCCGCGCCAAAGCTAAAGACCCGGCAAGCAGGTCAGTGGCGGGTGCAGGCAAGTGCGCGCGCGTCGATCGCGCAATCGTCAATCCCGCGCCACGGATCGTCGATCTGGCCCAGCCGACGGGGGATCGAGCGGATATCGTATTTGCGCGGGGACATATCCGATGACAACGCCTCATCCCATCGGATCGGGGTTGCAACCGGGGCGCCGGGCAGGGCGCGCACCGCATAGGGCGCCACGAAAGTCTGGCCGATGGCCGTGCGGAACGTGTCGATCAGCACCCGGTTCCCCCGGGCCGCCTTGCGCTGTTCGGTCGTGGCGATATCCGGGTGAGCGTCGGCAATGCGCTGCGCGAAGCCGCGCATGAAATCGCGCAGCGGTGCGAAGTCGGCGGTTCGTCGCAGCGGCAGCACCACATGCAACCCGCGAGAGCCGGTCGTCTGCACGAAACTCGGCATGTCCCTCTTGTCCAGCGCGTCGCGCAGGGCGCCGGCCACGTCCTGGACCTTCGCGAAGTCGTCATCCGAGGGGTCGAGGTCGAAGACAAGCCGATCGGGTCGGTCGGGTCGGTCGGCGCGGGCGACGCCCAGATGCGGCGTGATGCAGCCCTGGTCCACCAGAAAGACCAGATCCGCGGCGGAATGCGCCAGCATGTGGCACACCGTCCCGTCCTGCTTGGGCAGTTCGACGCGTTCGATCCAGTCCGGGAAATGGTTCGGCACGTTCTTCTGGAAGAAGCCGGTCGCCTCGATACCGTCGGGATAGCGCTGCATCGTCAGCGGGCGGTCGCGATAATGCGGCAGGGCTGTTTCGGCGATCCGGCAATAATGACGGGCCAGGTCGCCCTTGGTGATCCCGTCGCGCGGAAACAGCACCTTGTCGGCCTTTGAAACCTCCACGGTGTGGCCATTCAGATGGAATTGCGCAACATTCATTGCGGGTCCTCGCGCACCACATCCCTGGCGGCCTTGTCGCGGCGCAGCCCCAGAAACCGCGGATGGCGCAGCTTGCCCTGCCCGGTCCATTCGGTAAAGCCGATTTCGGCGACCAGGTCGGGCCGCACCCAGATCGCCTCGGGCTCTTGCGGGGCGGGATCGAAGGGGCTGGTGTCGCGCCGGCGCTTTTCCAGCCGGGCGCGGAACTGCGTCAGGAACGCATCGTCGAAGCCGGTTCCCACCTTGCCGGCATAGCGCAGCGCGCCGTTCTCGTAATACCCCAGCAGAAGCGCGCCGAAGCCTGTCCGGCTGCCCTGTGGCGGGGTGAACCCGCCGATTACAAGTTCCTGGCCCTTGGCGCATTTGAACTTCAGCCAGTCGCGCGACCGGCCATGGCGATAAGGCGACGTCGCGCGCTTGGCGATCACGCCTTCCCAGCCCTTTTCACAGGCCGTTTCGAAGAATGCCTCGCCGGTTTCGTTGCGGTGGGGGGTAAAGCGAAGCGCCCCGTCGAATTGCATCGTTCGTTTCAGCAGGCTCTTGCGTTTGCGCAGCGCAAGCCCCTCGATATTGCGCCCGGCGACATGGATCAGGTCGAACAGATAGAAAAACACCCTGATCCCGGATGCGCGCGCCCTGTCGGGATCGCGGATCTGCAGGCGCTTTTTAAGTCTGGCGAAACTTGTCACGCGGCCATCGAAGGCCACGACCTCGCCATCGGCGACGAAATCCCGTTCCGGCTGGCAGGCGAGGGCGGCGACCAGTTCGGGATAGGTGTCGGTCGCGTCCTTCCGGTTGCGCGTCATCAGGCGAATCCGGTCACCCTCGCGGAATGCGAGAATCCGTTCACCGTCCAGTTTTCGCTCATAGATCCAGCCCGAATCCGAGAACCTATCATCGGTCAGCGTGGCCAGCATCGGCGCGCACCAATCCGGATGTGCGGCCGGGGATGCGCCTTCGCGGCCCGGATCGGGTGCGGCCCCGGCGGTCATCGGTCCGGCGATTCGTCTGCGGCGATGTCGTCCAGGCTTCGATCGCTGGCAACCGAATCCGGTTCCGTCGACACGGGGTTTCGGCGCGCGTCTGCCGCATCGTCATCCATCTTTACAAGCAGCCACTGCCCCTTGTCGTCGTCGATGCGCTGCAAGGCATAGCCACCCCGCAATTTTTCCCCGTCGAGCCGGACCAGCACATGGCCCGCGGCAAGTGCCTTGTCCATGGGCCGGATGCCACCATCCTTGTCGGTCAAGTTCTGGTATGTGCCCCGGTCCCAGATCAGCACGGTTCCCGCGCCGTATTCGCCTTCGGGGATCGTGCCCTCGAATTGTGCATAATCCAGCGGATGATCCTCGACCTCGATCGCCAATCGCTTTTCCGACGGATCCGTCGAAGGCCCCTTGGGCACGGCCCAGCTTTTGAGAACACCATCGACCTCAAGGCGGAAATCGTAGTGAAGGGTGCTCGCATCGTGTTTCTGAATCACGAATATCGGCGATTTGCCCGAGTCGCGCGATAAGCCGTCCAGACCGGGTTCGCCGCTTTTCGCAAGGTTGCGTTTCCGGTGGTATTGACTGGTGGACATGTGTCGATCCCTGTCGCAACCGCGTGTGACGATCTTCGCTGCACGGCCCGCGTTCGAAGTCTGGGCCAGACGTTCAAGCCATGCAAGGGGGTTCGATTGTCACATCATCGCGGGATCTGGGGCAGGATGGCCGGGATGCTGGCACGCAAAGACCAACCTGCTTATCCCCCGCTTGGCGGGCATTGCGCGGTCGCGGTGCATCAATGTGGATCTTTCCGCGCCAACCGTGTCAACGCGGCGCGGAATGCGGTCGCGTCCTTGCCCAGCAGGTCCAGCAGATCATCCTGATACGCCACCGCCGCCGGCAGGATACGCGCCACCAGCGCGCGACCCTTTTCCGTCAGGCTGAGCCGGATCAGGCGCCGGTCATCGGAGTCCACCTCTTTTCGGACATGACCATCGGCTTCCAGTCGGGCGGCGGCGCGGCTGACCTTGGACTTGTCCATGTCGACCCGCGCGTGGATCTCGCGCACGCTGACGGCGCCGCTTTGCGACAAATGCGCCAGCACCCGCCATTCCGGGATCGTAAGGCCGAATTCCGCCCGATACCGCTCGGCGAAGCCACGACTGACGCGCGCTGCGGCCACGGCCAGTTGATAGGGCAGAAAATCATCAAGATCGAAATCGGTCATGCGCCGATCATTGCATCTGCACCGGTTCCGTCAAGCGCCCGATATGCTTTCGGCGCCCGCAAAAAGATTATTAATACGATTTGAAAAAAGGCGTATCGTGTCTTTCGCCGCGTCCATTTCGGCACGGCCAAGAAAGAATTGGAAGGGATGAAAGATGAGAGGTATCGCGTTCTATTTCTTCGCCTTCGCCGTGCTCTGCGTCACCATCGGGATGCTTTGGGGCATCCAGATGGCGGCCTCGGGCGACCACGCGCTTGCCCCGGCCCATGCCCACCTGAACCTTGTCGGCTGGGTCAGCATGGGCCTGTTCGGCCTATATTACCGCCTGACACCCACCGCTGCCGACGCGGGGCTGGCGAAAATCCACTTCGTTTTGGCCGCGCTCGGGGTCATCGTCATGATTCCGGGTATCGTCCTCGCGCTTTCCGAACGAGGCGAGATGCTGGCGGTGGCGGGCTCGTTCCTGTCGCTGGCCTCGATGCTGATCTTCGGCTTGACGGTGCTGCGCCACGGGTTCGGCGCGCGGGCTTGACGGCCAGAGGGTCATGCGCGAGCTTGACTTCGTTGCATTTGCAACGATACGCTGCGGATCGTCCCGGTCTTCCCTGTCGGGACATTCGACAGCCCCGAGGAGATGCGCCATGAAAACCCAGGAAACGCCGCGCGGCATGATCCGCGCCACATCCGCGACGGGCACGCATGAGGGCTACATGCCCGGCTTCGGCAACGACTTCGAGACCGAGGCGCTGCCCGGCGCGCTGCCACAGGGCCAGAACAGCCCGCAGAAATGCGAATACGGCCTCTATGCCGAACAGCTTTCCGGCACAGCCTTCACCGCCCCACGCGGCCAGAACGAGCGGACCTGGTGCTATCGCATCCGTCCCTCGGTCAAGCATACCGGGCGTTTTGCCAAGATCGACCTGCCCTACTGGAAATCCGCGCCGAACGTGGACCCGGACGTTATCAGCCTGGGCCAGTATCGCTGGGATCCGGTGCCGGTGGGCGATGGGCCGCTGACCTTCGTGACCGGCATGCGCACGATGACCACCGCGGGCGACGTGAACACCCAGGTCGGCATGGCATCGCATATCTATCTGGTGACGCAGTCGATGGAGGACGAATACTTCTTCTCCGCCGACAGCGAATTGCTGGTCGTTCCGCAAGAGGGGCGCCTGCGCTTCTGCACCGAATTGGGGGTCATTGACCTGGAACCCAAGGAGATCGCCATAATCCCGCGCGGCATGGTGTTCCGGGTCGAGCTGGTCGATGGGCCGGCGCGCGGTTTCGTATGCGAGAACTACGGCCAGAAATTCGACCTCCCCGGCCGCGGGCCGATCGGCGCCAACTGCCTTGCCAACCCCCGCGATTTCAAATGCCCCGTTGCAGCCTTCGAAGACCGCGAGGTGAAATCCCGCGTTGTCGTCAAGTGGTGCGGCCAGTTCCACGAGACCTGGATCGGCCACAGCCCGCTGGACGTGGTGGCCTGGCATGGCAATTACTGCGCTTACAAGTACGATCTGCGCACCTATTCGCCCGTCGGCGCCATTCTGTTCGACCATCCCGATCCGTCGATCTTCACCGTCCTTACCGCCCCCTCGGGGCAGCCGGGCACGGCAAATATCGACTTCGTGCTGTTCCGCGAACGCTGGATGGTGGCCGAGCACAGCTTTCGCCCGCCCTGGTATCACAAGAACATCATGTCCGAGCTTATGGGCAACATCCACGGCATCTATGACGCCAAGCCACAGGGCTTCGTCCCGGGCGGCATGAGCCTGCACAACATGATGCTGCCTCACGGACCCGACCGCGACGCCTTCGAGGGTGCCAGCAACGAAGAGCTGAAGCCGGTCAAGCAGGAAAACACGATGCAATTCATGTTCGAGACCCGCTTTCCGCAGCACCTGACCGAGTTCGCGGCCCGCGAGGCGCCGCTCCAGGACGATTACATCGACTGCTGGGACAGTATCGACAAGAAGTTCGACGGCACGCCGGGCGTGAAATAGGCCGATGACGGGGAGGGAAGCAAATGCCCTATGACTATGAGCCGTTCGAATATGCCCCGCCGCCCGGGCTGAAGGCGAAAGAACCGCAGCACAAGGTGGTGATCGTCGGTGCCGGGCCGGTGGGGCTGGCGATGGCGATCGAGCTGTCCAATCACGGGGTTTCCTCTGTGGTTCTGGACGACAACAACGTCGTCTCGGTCGGCTCGCGCGCGATCTGCTGGTCCAAGCGGTCGCTGGAAATCTTCGACCGTCTGGGTATCGGCGAGCAGGCGCTGGCCAAGGGCGTGACCTGGAAGGTCGGTCGCACCTTCCACCGCGACCACGAGGTGTTCAACTTTGACCTGCTGCCGGAAAAGGGGCACAGGATGCCCGCCTTCGTGAATCTTCAGCAATATTACGTCGAACAGTATCTTGTCGAACGCGCGCAGGAAATCGACCTGGTCGACCTGCGTTTCCTCAACAAGGTCACGGCCGTCGAACAGACCGATGACGCGGTCCATCTGCGCATCGAAACGCCCGATGGGGAATACGGCCTTGCCGCCGATTACCTGATCGCCTGCGACGGGGCGCGCTCACCCGTGCGGGGGATGATGGGGCTGGAGTTCGAGGGCGAGCTTTTCGAGGAACATTTCCTGATCGCCGATATCGAGATGCAGGGCAATTTCGCCTCGGAACGGTGGTTCTGGTTCGAGCCGGAGTTTCACGCGGGTCAGTCGGCCTTGCTGCACAAGCAACCCGACAACATCTATCGCATCGACCTGCAACTGGGCTGGGACACCGACCCGGACGAAGAGAAGAAGCCGGAAAAGGTCATTCCCCGAATCGAAAAGGTTGTAGGGCATTCGGATTTCAGGCTCGACTGGGTGTCGGTCTATACCTTTCAGTGCCGGCGCCTGCGCGATTTCGTGCATGGGCGGATCATCTTCGCCGGCGACAGTGCGCATGTCGTCTCTCCGTTCGGGGCGCGCGGCGGCAATTCGGGCCTTCAGGATGTGGACAACCTGGGCTGGAAGCTGGCTGCGGTGCTTCAGGGGCGTGCGCCCGCGGGGTTGCTGGACAGCTACAACCGCGAACGCACCCATGGCGCCGACGAGAACCTGAGAAATTCGTCGCGCACCACGCGGTTCATGACCCCCGCCGACGGGATCGAGCGGATCTTCCGCGACCAGGTGCTGCGGCTTGCCGGCAAGGTGCCGTTCGCGCGTGGCTGGGTGAATTCCGGGCGGCTGTCGGTTCCCTGCATCTATCCCTCGGCCGCACCGGACAATATCCGCATGCCCAAGGCTACCCGGCCGGGTGCGGTGGCGCTGGATGCCCCGCATGGCAATGGCTGGCTGTTGCAGAACCTGGGCGGTGCACCCCGGCTGCTGGCCATCAATTGCGCCGCGCCGGACCTGGGGCTCGATGTCCTTGAGGTCGAGGAAACCCCGTTTCTGCGCGAACGCTATCTGGGTGACGCGGCACAGGCGTTCTATCTGATTCGACCCGATCAGGTGGTGGCCGCGCGCTGGATCGAACCCGATGCGCAAGCCGTGCGGGCCGCCATCGACGCAATGTGGGAGGGCCGGGCATGAGCCTGATCGAAACCGACAACCTGCCCGATCACGATGATTTCTATGCCGAACTTCTGGCGACCCACAGGGGGCTGAACGAGGCGCAGAGCCATGCGCTGAACGCGCGGCTGATCCTGATACTGGCCAATCACATCGGCGACCGCGCCGTGCTGAGCCGGGCGCTGGAACTGGCCCGCGAAACCGTTTGATGGGGTTGGCACAGTCAGTTTGATCCTTACATATTCCTGCAATCGAATGTGATAAAGGGAAAGGATCCGCGATGACCGCCTCCCCGATCGTCAAGGGCTTTTACGAAGCGGCTACCGGCAGCTGGCAATACGTTTTCCACGATCCGGGCACGATGAAGGGGGCCATCGTCGATCCGGTCTGGAATTTCGATCCGCAGGCCGCCGCGACGACGCTCGACAGTGCGCAGGAAATTCTGGATTACGTTCGCGATCAGGGCATCGACATCGCGTGGATTCTCGACACGCATCCACATGCCGACCATTTTTCCGCCGCCGTCTGGCTGTCCGAACAGCTCGGGGCGCCGCGGGCCATCGGCGAAAAGGTAACCGAGGTTCAGAAGCTCTGGTCGGATATCTACAACTACAGCGACTTCCCCTGCGACGGTCGCCAATGGGACCGCCTGTTCGCCGAGGGGGACGACTTCATGGTGGGCGAGCTTCCGGTGAAGGTCATGTTCTCGCCCGGTCATACGCTGGCCTCGATCACCTATGTCGCGGGTGACGCGGCCTTTGTGCATGATACGCTCATGATTCCCGAACGCGGCACCAGCCGCGCCGACTTTCCGGGCGGCAGTGCTTCCGATCTGTGGCAGTCGATCCGCGCGATTCTGGACCTGCCGCCAGGGACACGCCTGTTCGTCGGCCACGATTATCCCGGCGATGGCGAAGAGCCCGCGACCGGACAGACCGTCGCCCAGCATCGCGCAGGCAATATCCATGTGAAGGACGGCATAGCGCGCGACGAATTCATCGCCACACGCGAGGGGCGCGACCGGACGCTGCCCCTGCCCGATCGGATGCTGGCGGCGCTTCAGGTCAATATCCGCGGCGGCCGCAAGCCCGAGCCCGAGCCCGGCGGCAAGCGTTACCTGAAGATTCCGCTGGACCAGTTCGAACCGCGGTCCTGAACCGCGTGCCGCGCCCGGCTCAGCGGGCCGGGCGCACCGGCACCCGGCCCTCGGCGGTCAGCAGGAACACCTCGCCCGCTTCGATCACCACGGCGCTGAGCGGCCCGCCATAGGCGGCGGCGCTGTCCAGGTTCACCCGGTTGCCGTAATGGGTCACCGCATCCACAGGGGTGTGGCCATGCACGATCAGCGCGCCGTGGTCGCGCGTGTCGTTCAGGAACGTATCGCGGATCCAGACCAGATCATCCTCGGTCTGGTCTTCCAGCGCCACACCGGGGCGAATCCCCGCATGACAGAAAAATACACCGCCCCGCCGATAGCTGTTTTCCAGCCCTGACAGCAGGTTCAGGTGGGCTTGCGGCACGGCGGCGCGGGCGTCGGCGCGCATCGCTTCGAATGGGCGGTCGCAGCTCACCTCGATACCGTAGGCCGCCAGCGTCGCGCGCCCACCGATGTTCCCGGAAAGCCAGTGGTGCGCTTCGGCCTGCTCCGGCTCTTCCAGAAAGCGCCACATCATCCGGTCGTGATTGCCCTTCAGCAAGACCCAGGGTTCGCCCCGCGCTACCCCGGCAGAGAGGTGATCCAGCACGCCCGGGACGTCCTCGCCGCGGTCGACATAGTCGCCGACATGCACGACGGGCGCCGCGCTGTCGTGCGTGCGCACGCGGTCCTCGGCGATCAGCGAATGGGCGGCAAGCAGCAGGTCGCGCCGCCCGTGAATGTCGCCGATCGCATAGCTTCGCATCGCACTTACCCTCCGAATTGCAGACGGGCCCGCCGCAGTCCTGCGACGGGCCCGCCCGACGATCAACCCGAAAAGTCTCAGGCCACGTCGAATTCCAGCGGCCGGACCTGCTTGAACATGCCGGTGTCCAACAGTTGCAGGCGGACAGGGTCGGGCAACGGCGCATCGAGATACAGCAACGCGATGGCGTCCTTGCCGACGCCGGAACGGCCCAGGGTGAAATTGGCGATATTCGCACCGCCTTCGCCCATCGTGCGGCCGAGCGTGCCGATGATGCCCGGCTGATCCTCGTTCGTGGTATAAAGCATGTGCCGGCCGATCTCGGCGTCGATGGTGATGCCCTTGATCTGGATGAAGCGCGGCTTGCCGTCGCTGAAAACGGTGCCGGCGATAGAGCGTTCGCGCTTGGGTGTGACGACGGTCAACTTGATATAACCGTCGAAAACCCCGCTCTTGTGCTGGGTGGTGCGGCTGATCTTCATGCCGCGTTCCTCGGCGATGATGGGGGCCGATACCATGTTCACATCCGGGTTGGCCGGCTTGATGAGCCCCGCGATGGCCGCGCAGTTCAACGCATCGAGGTTCATCTCGGCGGCGACGCCATCGTAAAGAATGTTGATCGCCTTGATCGGCTCGTCGGTCATCTGGCCCACGAAGGCGCCAAGATGCTCTGCCAGCTTGATCCAGGGGCCCATGACCTTCGCCTCTTCGGCGGTGACCGACGGCATGTTCAGCGCGTTCTGGACGGCGCCGGTCAGCAGGTAATCCGACATCTGCTCGGCCACCTGAACTGCAACGTTTTCCTGTGCCTCGGTGGTGGCGGCACCCAGATGCGGGGTGCAGACCACGTTGGGCAGATCGAACAGCGGGTTCTCGGTTGCGGGCTCCTGCGCGAACACGTCGAACCCGGCGCCGCCGATATGGCCGGATTTCAGCATTTCGGCCACGGCGGCCTCGTCGACCAGCCCGCCGCGGGCGCAGTTGATGATGCGCACGCCCTTCTTGGTTTTGGCCAGGTTTTCGCGGCTGAGAATGTTGCGCGTCTTGTCGGTCAACGGAACGTGCAGGGTGATGAAATCGGCCTTTGCCAGCAGCTCGTCCAGTTCGACCTTGTGAACGCCCAGCTTGTCGGCGCGCTCTTCGCTCAGGAACGGATCAAATGCCAGAACCTTCATCCGCAGCCCCTGTGCCCGGTCGGCAACGATCGAGCCGATATTGCCGCATCCGATCAGGCCCAGGGTCTTGCCGGTGACCTCGACGCCCATGAAGCGGGACTTTTCCCATTTGCCGGCATGGGTGGAGGCGTTGGCCTCGGGGATCTGACGGGCCACGGCCATGATCATGCTGATCGCATGTTCCGCCGTGGTGATCGAATTGCCGAAAGGCGTGTTCATCACGATCACCCCCTTCTTCGAAGCGGCGGGAATGTCCACGTTGTCGACGCCGATCCCGGCGCGGCCGACAACTTTCAGATTGGTGGCCTTTTCCAGCACCTTCTCGGTGACCTTGGTGGCTGATCGGATGGCAAGGCCGTCATACTGTCCGATCACTTCCAGCAGGCGATCCTTGTCCTTGCCCAGGCCGGGCTCGAAGTCGACGTCGATGCCGCGGTCGCGGAAGATCTGGACGGCGGTTTCGGACAGTTTGTCGGATACGAGAACCTTGGGAGCCATGTTTGGCACTCCTGTCATTTCTGCATGCACGTGTCGTGCATGACGTGTTGGTCAATTCGGGATGTCGGGTGGGGCGGCGCGCCTCAGGCCGCCGCCTTCTGCGCCTCGATCTCGGCGTTGAACGCCCAGTCGAGCCAGGGCATCAACGCCTCGATGTCCGAGGTCTCGACCGTGCCGCCGCACCAGATGCGCAGACCGGCCGGCGCATCGCGGTAGGCACCGATGTCAAATGCGACGCCCTCGGCCTCCAGCCGCTTGGCCACAGCCTTGGCAAAGGCCGCACCATCCGCGATCCGGTCGTCGGTGAACTTGAGGCAGACGCTGGTGTTCGAGCGGGTCGCCGGATCGGCGGCAAGAAATGCGATCCAGTCATGCTCTTCGACGAACCGGGCGATGACGGCGGTGTTGGCATCGGCCCGGGCGATCATGGCCGGCAGCCCGCCCAGGGATTTCGTCCAATCCAGCGCGACCAGGTAATCCTCGACCGCCAGCATCGACGGCGTGTTGATCGTCGCGCCCTCGAAGATGCCCTCGTTCAGCTTGCCGCCCTTGGTCAGGCGAAAGATCTTCGGCAGCGGCCATGGCGGGGTATAGCTTTCCAGCCGCTGCACCGCGCGCGGTGACAGAATCAGCATCCCGTGCGCGGCCTCGCCGCCCAGGACCTTTTGCCAGGAAAATGTCGTCACATCCAGCTTGTCCCACGGCAGTTCCTGCGCGAAGGCGGCGCTGGTGGCATCGCACAGCGTCAGACCCGCCCGATCCGCCGGAATCACCTCGCCCGAGGGCACCCGCACGCCGCTGGTGGTGCCGTTCCAGGTGAAGCACACGTCGTTGTCGTAATTCAGCGCGGCCATGTCGACGATCTGGCCATAGTCGGCCTCGTGCACCTGCGCGTCCAGTTTCAGCTGCTTGACGGCATCGGTGACCCATCCCGCGCCGAAGGATTCCCAGGCGACCATCTCGACCGGGCGTTGCCCCAGCATGGACCACATCGCCATTTCGAACGCGCCGGTATCCGAGGCCGGCACGATCCCGATGCGATAGTCGTCAGGGATGCCCAGCACCTCGCGCGTGGTCTCGATCGCGGCCATCAGCCTGGCCTTGCCCACCGCGGCGCGGTGCGAACGTCCCAGCGGGGCATCGGCAAGCTTGTCGAGGGTGAATGCGGGATTCTTGGCGCAGGGGCCCGAGGAAAAACGCGGATTGGCCGGCCGCGTCGCCGGTTGTTCAGTCGTCATTTTTGCTACCCTTCCAGATAAGCGCCCCTCGTTGGGGAGGGGTGTCCCACGGACGCCTCTACAGATACCCCTTAAAAACAGCAAGTCCTAAAGCACCTTGCCCTGCGGGTTCGGGTGACTTGCCGCAGAATAAACGGGAACATTCCGAGCCAAGTGGCGCAAAACTGACACAAGATGCTCGCGGATTGTCGCTGCGAGGGCGGCGGCATGAACTGGCTTTCCGATGTTTCACTTGATGAACCGATGCAGCTCAGGCCCAAGGGCTTTTATCGTATCGCCACCATAGAGGGCCGCATCGTTTGCACCGTCTGCCGTCCTGGTGAGCCGCCCTATCAATTTATTTGCCATTCGGCCGGCCACGCAAATCAACGGTGCCCCGCACTGCCCGACGAGGGCTTGTGCGGCCTTGTAGAGACGTCGGCGTGAACAGGCGTATCGGGGAAATCGCGGCTGGCTGTAAATCTGGCCCGTCAATGTGCATTCAAAAGTGGCCCGGGATGATCATCGAGAACTGACCCACCCCGGAGGTAGCAAAGCCCATGGGCGCCGCCATGTCTGGCTACCAATCAGGACGCACGTGACCGAGCTGCCGTCGAGACCCCCGTTGATCATCCGCTTGATCGCGAGCGGCCCTTGTTTCTTCGCTTCCTCCCATAGGCTTTTGTCGTGGAAGCGTGCGGCCTTCGTATACCGCCTCGTGATCTGGTCGGAATTGCGGACCACATTCACGGGCGTGGCGCCCAAGGTGCGGATCCAGCCTGGAACCTCGCTGGCGAACGGCCGGGCATCGAGGCTGAAGCGTTCGGCCGGGTTCTGCTCCGCCTTTCGCACATGATTGTAGAGCGCGCGGAACATGCGTTCCTGCCGAAGATAGTATGCGTCCAAGGCCCAGAAGGTCAGGGACGGCAGAAGTCCCGCGGCCATGGCGAGGGCCGGTTCGGCTCCCCTCACGGCCAACAGAAAAACCGCAGCGACCAGCGTGACCGACCAGCCCTTGAGGACAACCGAGTTGCGGGCGTGGCGCTCGACCACATCCAGTATGAACTCCAGGTGCTTCGGAAGATCATCCTTGTCAGTCGCCACCGTGGATTCGCCGCTCCCGTCCAATGATGGAATCGGCCGGATTGTATGCCAGACGCAATACACACACAATATATAGTGCCGTTAACGGACGTGCTCCCCTTCGGCGTAGATCGCGTCCGTAATCCGCCTGAGTAACGCGGCGTGGTCTGCGAGGGCGGTGACATGACCCCAGTGCACGTCCTCGGGGCTGGCGAAGGAATGGTCGTCGCTGGCGGCGCCGATGCGGTCGAGGGCGGCGTCGTTGGTCTTGGGTATGTTGTGGTCTCCGACATGATGTCGGGATTCATCAGGCTCGCGGGCGCGCGCCGATCAAGCGGATAGTGCAGCGCGACTCGGCGCCACTCGTTGACACGCGACGTCGGGGTTCGGCGAGGCCCGCGAAATCATCGAGGACTGGAGGATCGATTACAACACGGAGCGTCCGCACAGCAGCCTGAAGTATCAAACCCCGGAGGAGTTCGCCGCCGCGCGGCCCTTCGACAAGACGCAATGGGCGCAGCCGCTTGAGCGACTTGATGGCTCACCGCCCCGATATCCGGCGACGTTTCTGATCCGTCCGGCGCTGCGCTGGCCCGAAATCCACCGACCGAAGTGGCCGAATCCGCCCCAGGATTCCATATCGGCCCCGATTCCCGCGCATGGCCCGGATCGAGGTCGGATCGAGAACCGAGCATGTGCCTGATTGGGTTTTGTAACTGCTGGAAATAAAAAAATAAAAAAGAAATGCGAAAAAATCACCCGGTTTGCCGAAAAAACCTCTTGCAGCTTTTGGGTTCAAACCGTAGATACGCCTTCACCGGCG
>JADQCD010000121.1 GCA_016278285.1 Actibacterium sp. | reverse complement strand
GATCCTGCACACCTCGCCGGTGACGGGCATGGCGGTCGATGTGGGCGCCATCGCCGCAGAGATCCGAAAGACGGCGCCAGACTGTTTCATCATCGTGGATGGAATCCAGCACGCGGCCCACGGCCATATCGACATCGCCTCTTACGGCATCGACGGTTACGTGATCTCGCCTTACAAGGCGTTCTCGCGCCATGGCTACGGGTTGGCCTGGCTGTCCGACCGGCTGTCGGCATTGCCACATAATGCGCTGATCGGAGGCCCCGAGCGCAACTGGGAGTTGGGCACACGCGACACCGGGGCCTATGCCACCTTCTCGGATGTGGTGGCCTATCTGGACTGGCTGGGCAGCCGCGTCAGCGACGCCGCCCCCGGCCGCCCCCGGATCGAGGCCGCCGCCGTGGCGATCCACAGGCACGAGGCGGACCTGACCGACGCCATGCTGCACGGCACCGGCAATCAGCCGGGGCTGACGGCGATGCCGGGGGTCGGCATCGTCGGCGGGGTCGAGAACCCGTTGCGCGAGGGGCTGGTGTCACTGACCGTCGAGGGCATGCACGGCGCCGAGGTCGTCGCCGCCCTGCGTGAGCGGGGCGTGCGTGTGCATGTGCGAAAGGCCGACCACTATTCCGGCAACATCCTGACGCCTTTGGGCCTGGACAGCTGTGTGCGGGTTTCCATGTGCCATTACAATACCGAGGCAGAGGTCGCGACCTTCCTGTCGGCGATGCGCGAGATTACCGGGGCCGAATGATGCGTTTAGGAAAATGAGGGGCGCTGCCCCTCATGCTCCCCGGAGTATTTCGGCAAGATGAAGGCGGAAAGCCACGAGTCCTATTGTACGAGGCGCGGCTGGCGATCGCGCAGCATGTAGGCAATGGCCTGCAGGATGACGCCATTCGTGTTGATGTCGGAGTAGTTCCGGGTCGGCTTGCCGGTCTTCTGATAGATCCCGGCGGCAAATCCGAAATCCGGGATCACCGCGCCCTGGCGCACATGGTCGAGCAGCCTTGACGAATAGGGGTGCGGCCGGGTCGCCGCCCATAGAAACGCCGCCTTGGAACTGACGACGAAATTGTCGATCCGGAACTGTTCTGTCCGGAATTCCGGGTTGTTTTCGATGGTGACCACGTCCCATCTGGAGGTCGCATCGTTCAGCTGCAGGCCCTGGTAGGAGAACCAGGGGGGGTGGGGCAGCGGCCCCTCTGACATGCAGAACAGTTTCCCGGTATCAGTGTAACTTTGGAACTGTGCCGCGAACAGAACGTCTGAGAGGTAGTCCACGGCTTTCGTCGGAGAAAGTTCCACCGTTTCCATGAGCAGCGGTTCCGCGCCGAGTACTCCGAAATTCGCGACAGTGTAGAGCAGGTTCATCCGCGCGTCCGTTTCGGTTTCGCCCTGCATCGCGGCATGAGGCGATTCGACGTCGAACCCCCAGAGACCGAAGCCGCGTGCGGCGTAGCTTCCACAATGCGAGGCGTAGAACTCTATGAAATCCGTGCCATCATGGGATTGCAGCCGCCGCCCGACGATGACCTTTCCCAGGTCCCATTGCGCGACCGCGCGATCGACGAGGGCCGGATTCGGCAGGGCTTGTCGCAAGGCGCGCAGGGCAACCAGCAGGCGCCCGGTATCGCATGCGTTGAATTCCGACTTGCCTTCGTCGGGCGCACCGATGCGGATCTCGCTTCGCGGAAGCGCAAGCGCGCCGATCCGGACGGCGGAAAGACCGCGGATCAGCCTTGCGCTGCGTGCAAGAAAATCGGCGTCGTCGATCAGGCCGATCTGATGGGCCGAAAGGGTGGCAAGGATCAGGCTGCCGTAATCCCACATGGTCAGGAAAGGAAAACTGCTGATCGCGTTGTTGTTGCCTAGTTCGGCGGTCGACGGGCACAGCCCGGTCCGGGAATGTTCCGTGCGCTCGACATAGGACCAGGCAAGGCGCGCATCGGCCATCAGCGCGGCGCGTTCGCGGGGGGACAGGGGCGCGGGGATCGGCCGTGCCGCGTCCGCGCGGTCACGGCTGGCGCGCATCAGATCGAAAACCGGATCCGCGGGCCGGGTCCGGTCGGCGAAGCCGCGAAGCCTCTCGACGCGTGTCGCCGGTTTCCCGGCCAGCGCGCCAATTGCGGCGACCAGGGCGTTGCGCGATGCGCGCGACGCATAAGCGGCCGGGGTGATCGTGATGATCGTGTCCCTTGTCGCATCCCCCGCATTCAGCCGTGTCATCGGGGCGTCATCGCCATCGATTTTGATGTCGGTGGTCAGATGTCGCAGCCCGTCGCTGTCGAGACCATGGAACGCCCCCGGCCCGTCATCAAGTCGCAGCCAAGGGGACAGTACCACCGACCCGTCTGCAGGGGTGACGCTGAAGGCCAGACCAGCCTGGTCCAGCATGGCCGACAATTCGACGTATGCGGAAACCGCCGCGGCATTTCCTGCCGGCGGCGCGACAAGTCGCAATGCCAGCAGGCGCGTGAAGTCAGGGTGGTTGCGCAGGATCATCTCGCGCGGAAGAAGCGGGGAAGCCCGGCTTCGGTCCTGGAAGGTTTTGATCTGGTAAACGATCCGCCTGGCTTGCGCGTTCAGCGTTTCGGCGGGGGTGCCCGCGAGTGATGCAAGTGAGACGATCAGCGTGGCGTTGCCATAAGCGGCGGATGCCGCCGCAAGCGCGTCGGCAAGTCTGGACGTGGGGGCGTCCAGTGAAACAGGCAGGCCGCCCGATCCGCAGACAATCCCGTTGCCGCAGGGAGCGATCCGGGACGGGGCCGGGTGTTCGGGCAGCAGCAGCACATTGCGCAGGCCGGCCACACGAACCCCGTCAAGCCGGGCCTGCGTTTCGATGCCCCGGCTGGCCACCGTGACCGGTTTCAGGGCCTCGCCGGTTTCACCGTCTGGCGGTGCGAGGTGAGCCTTGAACCCGGCAACGGCCTGGCTGGCAAGACGCATCTGGAAATAGGGCAGCGCGGCAGAGAGTGGCGCGCTCCACGGGATCGGTTCCAGCAGGTTGGGCCGCTGCAGCACGGCATGGCGCAAAAGGGCCCGGGCCGCCAGGTCGGCCTGCGTCGCCCCGGCCCCGTCGGTCTTTGGGTCCAGGATGATCCCGACCGGAATGGCGGCCCGCACGAACGGGTCAAGGACCGTCCGCAGGCTGTCGGCCGGAAAATCGACGGGCAGATCGGTCAGCACGATCATGAAGGTCGGGGCGCTCGATTGCGCCCGCATGAAGCCGGCCGGCCATGATATGGCCGTCGCCCCGAGCCCCAGAAAATGAAGGAATTGCCGTCGGTGAAGGATCATGCGCCACCAGAAAAAGAAAACCGTGCCGCGACGGTCTGGGGGCTGCGGCAAATGTGGCAAGCCGAACTTCACGCTGGCTATGCCATGCCCCGAACCTATATATAGATATAGTCATGCGGCGATTTCCGCCAGAGGAAACCAACCTTAAATGTCACGGGAAAACGGGACGGAAAAATTCCGGACCATCGCGGAAGGTCCGAAAGATCGGCAGCCGATTTTTTTCGACCCGCGCCTGCGCCGGCGTAAAATTCTGCGGTTCAGTCTTTTCGTGGTGTTTTTCATGGCCGCGTTCTGGCTGATCTTTTTCGGGGCCAGCCTGTATCTCGTCGAGAAACTGCCGGTGCCGCACAGCAGTACGAACGTGTCGGCCGACGATCCGGCCCATGTCCGTCTCATTTCGGAAATTCCGCCGGTGATGAATCCGCAAGAGGCCGACGAGACCCGGGGGTCTGCCGGGATGAGCGAAGTCGACGGCTCTTGCGACGTGGCGTCGCGAAACCTGGCTTCGGATGGTGGGGCCGAGGTTTTCGTCTATCTGCCCTTCTGGCCCGAATGGACATATGTTTCGCTGAAGCGGGGATGCGGGGCGATCGATGTCGTGATGCCCCAATGGTTCCGCGTCGACGATTTCGCCGTCGGGATAAAGCCCTATGAGGCGGAGGCCACACACCAGGAGCTTATCCGCGAGACCCTGACCAAGGATTTTGCGGCGACGAAAACCTTTCCCGTCATTGAGTTTACCGAGGTTGCCTGGCCGCTGTCCCCCGGAACCATCGATTTTGCGCGCCTGGCGCAAGACATTGCCGACCTGGCGCAAGAACAGGGCTATTCCGGGGTTTGCGTGAATCCCGGCGAGGTGCCAGAGGCATTCCAGCCCGATTTCATCGGCTTTCTGGGCGTTATGGACGATGTGTTGACACAAGCGGGCCGAACCAGTTGCGCCATCGTCAGCGGCTGGTCGGGCCTGCTGGATGAAGAGGGGCTGGCCGCGACCGTCGACCGCGTCGTCTGGGCGGGCTTCGAACTGCCCTGGATCGGGTCGGCGCCCGGCCCCCTTTCCTCGCAACGGTCCTTCGAGGCGGATTTGCGTGACGCGATCGCACGGATCGGTCGGGAAAAACTGGTCGTCGGATTAGGCAGTTTCGCCTTTGACTGGTCTTCGGACAGCGCGATGCCCGAGCAGATCGGCTTTTCCGAGGCGATGCGCCGGGCATCGCGGTTCGGTGGTCGGGTCACGCTGGCCGAGGATGCGTTGAATACCCGGATCGAATACACCGATGACACCGGCGTGCGGCACGAGATCTGGGTGCTGGACGCGGTATCGCTCTACAACCATATGACGGTGGTGGACGAACTGGGCCTGCCGGCCGTGGCCGTCTGGGGGCTGGGCACCGAGGATCCGACGATCTGGCGGCTTCTGGGCAAGCCCCTGCCGGCTGCGGAAACGGCGGCGGCGGATCTGGGGCCGGTCCGGCTGATCGATTATGTCGGGTATGAGGGCGCGGGATCGTTCCATCGGCTGATTCAAAATGCCAGCCCCGGCACGCGCCTGTTGCGGGTCGATCCGGAAACCGGCCTTCTGGTGGGTCAGGATTATCGGCCGATCCCGGCGCCGTTCACGGTCGAAAGGTTCGGGCGCACCCCGGCGGATGCGGTCGTCCTGACCTTCGACGACGGGCCGGACCCACGGAACACGCCGGAAATCCTGAATATCCTTCGGGAAAAGAACGCCCCGGCCACATTTTTCATCGTGGGTCGGGGGATGATGAAGGCGCCGGACCTGGTGCGCCGGATGGTGGACGAGGGGCACGAGGTGGGGGCGCACACCTTTTTCCACCCCCGAATGCAAGAGATCAGCGATCTTCGGGTCCGGCTGGAACTGAATGCGTTTCAGCGGCTTTTATCCAGCATCACCGGGCATGAGACCCTTCTGTTCCGTGTTCCCTATGCCAGTGGCGACGGGCCGTTGATCGGGCCGGAGGTCCGGCCGATCAGGTTGGTCAATGAGCTTGGCTATATCGTCGCCGGCAGCGAGATCATTCCGCCCGACTGGGAAGAACTTTCGCCGCAGCAGATCGTCGACCATGTCCGCAACAGGCTGGACCGTTTCGGCGGAAATGTCATCATGCTGCATGACGGGGGCGGCGATCGCAGCGCGACGATCGAGGCGCTGCCGGCGTTGATCGACATGCTGCGCGCGTCGGGGTATCGCATCGTTCCGCTGGCGGATCTGCTGGGCGTCGATCGCAACGCCCTGATGCCTTCCAGCGAGGGGGCCAAATCGGTCATGGACCGGATCTCGTTCGTGGCCCTTTCGGTGGCCACGAACTGGATGTCCGGTATATTCTGGGCGGTCATCTTCCTGGGGGCGGTGCGGTCGATCTGGATGCTGGTGTTCGCGCATCTGCGCGGGCGCCATCGGCAGCCCGCCGCAAACTATCTTCCCTCGGTCGTCGTGGTCATTCCCGCATATAACGAAGAAAATGTCATTCTTCACTGTATCGAGACCGTGCTGGCCTCGGACTATCCCGGCCTGCATGTGATCGTCGTCGATGACGGGTCGAAAGATCACACCTATGACCGCGTGCTCGAGGTCTATTCGACCGACCCGCGCCTGCACGTCATCACCGAACCGAACGAGGGCAAATGGAAGGCGCTGGACACGGCCTATCGGATGGTCGACGCGGAAATCGTCGTGGCGATCGACGCCGACACGTTGCTTCGGCCCGACGCGATCCGCAAACTGGTTCAGCCCTTCGCGGATCCCGGTGTCGGGGCCGTGGCCGGAAACGTGAAGGTGGGCAATCGCGGTGGACTCCTGACGCGGCTGCAAGCACTGGAATACACCATTGCCCAGAATATCGATCGGCGCGCGATGGAGCTGTTCAACAGCATGATGGTGGTGCCCGGCGCGATCGGCGCCTGGCGGGCCGACGCCGTGCGCGCGGCCGGGTTCTATACCAACGAGACCGTGACAGAGGATGCGGACCTGACCGTGGCCGTGATCCGCGCCGGATACCGGGTGCGGTTCGTGGAACAGGCCGAGGCCGTCACCGAAGTGCCCGAAACCGTGCGCGCACTGATGCGTCAACGCCTGCGCTGGACGTTCGGAATGATGCAGACCGGGTGGAAGCATCGCCGGGCAGCCTTGCCCGAGAAACGCGCGGTGGGGTTCCTCGCGTTGCCGGATCTGCTGATTTTCGGGGTGCTCTTTTCCTTGCTCGCGCCGCTGGCGGACCTGTTGTTCCTCAGCGCGGTATTCGACTACGCGCTGGATACGCTGCTGCAAAGGCCGGTCGCGGTGCGGCAGGATACGACCCTTCTTGTTCTTGGGTATCTGATGCTGCCGCTGCTGGATCTGGTAACGGCGTTGGCGGCATTGCGTTTCCAGAAGGATGAAAGCCTTTGGCTGGTGCTGTTGATCCCGCTCCAGCGATTTTTCTATCGACAGCTGCTTTACATCACGGCCTATCGGGCGGTCTGGCGCGCGCTCAGCGGACAACTCGCCGCCTGGGGCAAGCTGGTGCGGCTGGGCAATGTGCGCCTGACCCGGACGTGAAAACGGGCCGCCGGGGCCCGTTTCCGATCGTGTCGTCCGACGGCCCCGCGCCTTATCCGGCGTTACAGTGGCTTTCGACCACGTCACCGGCCAATACCGGATAGTCGTCCTCGGGGTGCATGATGATCGGTTGCACGGCGGTGATCTGGCGGGCGCAACTGGTCGTGATCCGCGAATTCGCCTTGCTGCCACCGATATAGAGATCAAGCCAGGGAAGACCGTTGTATCCGGTATGGCACGGGCCATCCTGCGGGTTATTGCCATCGCCGCAGACATCTTCGACGATCGCGTATTTCTTCAACTTCTCGATATAGAACCGAGTGCCGGGGGGATAGTCCAGCGTCTGGCGCCCACCTTCGATGACATGGCCGACGGCAATGGTCACCGGGTCGTCGTAGGTTCCCTTTCCGCCGGCCTTGCGGTGAACGACCGGCTTGGAAATTGCGGCCGATCCGGGCGGGGTGTTGTCCCAGTAACTGTAGCCGGTCAGGTACACATTCATCCGGCGTTCCCGGTCGGCGCCGGCATCCGCGGGCGCGGAGCTGGTTGAAAGCGCGCCGGAAATCGCGGTGTCGGCCCGACTGACCATGTCGGTTTCGCCGAGACATGCCGAAAGTGATGTGATCGCTGTGAAGGCCGCAATCAGCCTTCGCCCAGTCCTTGCCATTTCTGCCTCCTGGCTGTTTATCGCCATGCTACTGTCTTGAGCCGTTTTCGATCGGTAAATTAGATCCCGTCTGTGTGGCAATTAGGCGGTGAGAAAATGGCGGAAGCTGGCCGCTTCTTGCCGAAATTCGCCGGCGATCGGCAAAATGGTGCCAATACCGGGGGAAACGGGTGAATCCGCCATGGGGATCGGCGCGGCGCTTGGCGCCCTGGCGCGCGGTTTTCGCGGCACGGGCCATGGTATCGTCGGTGCCGATTGTCTAACACCGTGCCAGAGCCGTTGCGGTTCGCCGGTCATCGGGCCTGCGGACCGAGAGATGCGAAAAGGGATTGCCATGTTGCGAAGCGCGCTGGCCGATCGGGTGGCAGGGGGGCTGATCGTTGCCGTCGCCCTGAGCGTGATCGCCCGCGAATGGGGGGTCGGCGCGTGGATCGCATCCGCCGCGCCGGTGCTGACCGTGGCGTTGCTGGCGCTTTTCGCGGTGCAGGTGCAGTCGTCACGTCTTGCCTTCATTCTGGTCGGGCTGGTGTTGACCGGCGCAAGCCTGATGTATGATCCCGACTGGGAAACGGTGATCGGGCGCGGGCTGGGCACGGCCGCCTTCATCGCGGCCTTCTTCGCCGCGCTGGGGACCCTGCGAAATGCGGCCGACAGCGCGCCCTCGATCCGGGCATGCGGGCGGTTCCTGTCGCAACAGCCGCCGGGGCGGCGGTATCTTGCGCTGACCGTCGGCGGGCAGTTGTTCGCGCTGTTGCTGAACTATGGCGCCATCGTCCTGCTGGGCAGCCTGGCGACGGCCAACGCGAACGAAGAGCCCGACGCCGAGATCCGGGCACATCGGACCAGGCGCATGCTTCTGGCGATCCAGCGTGGTTTCCTTTCGACGCTGCCGTGGTCGCCGCTTTCCTTCGCGGTGGCGATTTCAACCGCGTTGATACCGGGCACGTCATGGGCGGGCATGCTGTTGCCTTGCATGGGCACCGGACTGATCCTTGTCGGGCTGGGCTGGGCGCTGGACACGATCTTCAAGCCCAGGCTCAGCCGTCGTCCGGCGCAACGGGCGGCCCCCGAGGGCGACTGGAGCTTGCTGCTGCCGCTTTTCGTGCTGCTGGGCGTCCTTGTGTCTGCGGTTCTGGTGCTGAATGCGATCACCCGGGTCCGGATCGTCGGGCTGGTCATCGTGATCGTTCCGGTGATCTCGGTGGTGTGGATCGGCCTGCAGGCCGGGCCGGGCGACGCTGCAAGGCGCATTGCACAGCGTGTGCGCAGCTATGTCGGCGTGGAATTGCCGGGCTATCGCGGCGAAATCACCTTGCTGATGATGGCGGGCTATATCGGGACGGTGGGCGCGCATCTTCTGGTTCCCGTGGTGGCGGCCAGCGGCGTGGACCTGGCGGCAA
Organism: Actibacterium sp.; assembly: GCA_016278285.1. GTDB lineage: Bacteria > Pseudomonadota > Alphaproteobacteria > Rhodobacterales > Rhodobacteraceae > JADQCB01. Next base: position 7,529 of record JADQCD010000121.1, on the reverse strand, counting down.
TCCCGGCCTGGGTGATCCTGGTGGCGCTGGTCTGGATCATTCCCCTGGCCGGGCAGCTTGGAATGAACCCGATTCTCGCGGTATCGCTGCTGGCGCCATTGCTGCCGGGGGCGGCCGAGATGGGGGTTTCGCCCACTGCCATCATCGTGGCGATCACCGCCGGCTGGACGTTGAGCGGCGCCACCTCGCCCTATACTGCGACGACCCTTCTGATCGGCTCTTTCGCCGGAATCAGCGCCGGGCAGGTCGGCCGGCGCTGGAACGGCGGGTTCGCTCTGCTGGCGGGTGTGTTGCTGTCAGTCTGGGTCGCGCTGTTCGCGTCGCTTTCGTGAACCGTGCCAATCAGCGATAGGTGCGCGCGGCCATCGGGGTGGCTTCGATCCGGGCCAGCAGCCCGTCCAGCATCGCGTGTTCGGCCCGGTTCAGCACCGCCCGGGGGTTCCACACCACATGAACGTCGATCGCCGGCATCTGCTCGTAGGGTGGCAATTGCCAGAGCCCGCCATCGGCCACGTCACCGGCGGCGACATGGACCGGCAAGGGACCGATTCCCAGCCCCGCGATGATCATCCTGCGCACCTCCTCTAGGTTGCTGGATGTGCCGACGATACGCTCGGCGAGATCGGCCTCGGCCCGCATCAGGGTCACCGGCTTGAGCACGTCCTGAAGCCGGTCGGTGGCAAAGCTGACGGCGGCATGGCCGGACAGATCGCCCAGCGTCAGGTCGCGCCGGCCGAACAGCGGATGCGGCGGGCCGCAGAACAGGCCGAAGAATTCACGATAAAGGCGACTGTATTCCAGCCGCGGGTTGCGCTTGCCCACCAGGCAGACGGCGAAGGAGGCGCGCCGTGCTGTCACTTCGGCAATCGCGTCGGCACTGGAATACGCGTCGATCGAAAGGGTGGCGCGGGGATGTTCGGCGTGAAAGGCGGCCAGCATCTCGTCGAACAGCGGGCAGACCACATGGCTGGCCACGGCGATGCGCACATGGCCGCTGACTTCGTCGGTCATTTCGCGCATCAGCGTGGACAGGCGCAGGATCGCGCCCTGGATGTCCACCGCCTCGCGATACAACACCTCGCCGGCGTCCGTCAGGCGGAAATGGCCCGGCGCACGGTCGATCAGGCGCTTGCCGATGCGTTCTTCCAGCCGCTTGAGAGCGGTCGAGACCGAGGGCTGTTTCAGACGCAACCGGTTGGCCGCGTCGGTGACCGAGCGGGACCGCGCCAGCACGATGAAGGTGCGCAGCAGGTTCCAGTCCATCTCGCGCACGATGCGGTCGGGGGAAAAGTATTCGTCCGGACGCCCGTCGTTCTGCTTGCCCATAGATTTCACCAATTGTCAGAATATCAATTATCTATTTGATATATGGGTAGCAATCCTTGCAAGCTTTTAAGGATTGCTCCGTCACAAGGAACGGCCATGTCCGTCGAGGCCCGCGAAGCCCGCCAGCCCTGGATCCTTCTTTCGCCCGCGTTGACCGCGGTCGGCCTTTTGTTGTTCGTGCCTCTGGGGTTCATCCTAGTGTATTCGTTCTGGCTGCGCACGGCGACGGGCGCGGACCAGGTCGGGTTCTATCTGGACAATTGGCGCGCGGCGCTGAGCGATCCGTTCTATCGCGACATCCTGCTGAATACCTTGAAGATCGCCGCAATCACCACGGCGATTTGCGCGTTGATGGGCTATCCGGCCGCCTATTTCATAGCACGGTCGCGCGGCAACAAGGCGGTTCTTCTGTTGCTGCTGATGCTTCCGTTCTGGATCAGCTACATCATCCGCACGATGAGCTGGATCAACATTCTGGGTGTATCCGGTGCCCTGAACTCGGCCATGCTTTGGCTTGGCATCATAGATACGCCGATTCAGATGCTTTACAATGAACCGAGTGTGATCCTGGGCCTTGTGCATTTCCTGCTGCCCTTCATGATCCTGAACGTCTTTGTCAGCCTGGACGGGATCGACACCAACCTGGAGGCCGCAGCCAATTCGCTGGGCGCGACGCGGTGGCAGGCATTTTTGCAGGTCACGCTGCCGCTGTCGCTGCCGGGCCTGGCCGCGGGCGGGCTGCTGTGCTTTGTGCTGGGCGCCGGAACCTATATCACGCCGATGGTGCTGGGCGGCCCCAGCGATGCCATGTTCGCCAACCTGGTGTTCGAGGCGATCATCACCCAGCTGAACTGGCCGCTGGGCAGCGCATTGTCGCTGATGTTGCTGGCCGTGCTGGGGGCGCTGGTGCTGCTCTACAACCGCTATCTGGGCATGGCCCAGCTGATGAAGGGGCTGGGCTGATGGGCTGGAACCTGATCCGCCTCTGGTCGATCCTGGTCTATGGGTTCATGTTCCTGCCGGTGGCGGTTGTCGTGCTTCTCAGTTTCAACGCCTCGGAATTCGGAACCTTCCCGATGAGCGGGTTTTCCTTCCGCTGGTTCATCGAGCTTGCCAATAACGAGGCGATCCTGCGCGCCTTTCGCACCTCGATCGCGCTGGGGCTGATGACTGCGGCGATTTCCACGACGCTGGGCGTGCTGGCGAGCCTGGCGCTGGTGCGGTATCGCGTGCCGGGGGCGAACATGATCTCGACCCTGCTGATCGCGCCGATCCTGGTGCCCGAGGTGGTGCTGGCCGTCGCGCTTCTGCTGTTTCTGAACTTCCTGAACATAAACAAAAGTTTCGTCCTGCTTCTGGCAGGGCATGTGATCTTTACCCTGCCTTTCGTGATCCTTGTGGTGCAGGCCCGGCTGGTCAGCATTCGCCGCGATGTGGAAGAGGCGGCGATGAGCCTGGGCGCCAGCCCGGTTCAAACCTTTTTCCAGGTGACTTTGCCGCTGATGCTGCCTGCGGTGCTGGCCGGCGCGCTGTTCGCCTTTACCATCAGTTTCGATGACATTACCGGCACGCTGTTCTGGAAACCCGGCGGGGTGGAGACAGTGCCGACGCAGATCTTCGCGATGCTTCGCAACTCGATCTCGCCAGAGATCAACGCGCTGGGCACCGTGATGATCATGATGACCGCGGGGCTGCCGCTGATTGGCATGGCAGTGGCCCGGCAAGTCGCCAGGAAGCGCGGCGAATAGAACCGCGCCCAACCCAACCATCGACCGACAAGGAGATGACGAAGATGAAAAAAATGGACAATACGACCCGATACGAAAGGCTGCGCGAACGCTACATGAACGGCGATCTTGATCGGCGCGGCTTTCTTGGCCTGATCGGTGCCGCTGGTCTGGCTTATGGCGTGCAGACCCCCTTTGCACGATACGCCAGTGCCCAGAACGTCAGCCAGGTTCGCTTTGACGGGTGGGGCGGCGTGGTGTCCGAGGCGTTTCGGAAATACGCTTTCGATCCATACACCAAGAAGACCGGCATCGAAGTGGTCGACGGCACCTTCGGTGGCGGCGATCAGTATCTCAGCCGGGTCAAGGCCAGTCAGCCCGGCGAATACAACATCGCCCACCTGTCCGGCGTGTTCGATTATGCCCGTTACACCGGTCTCGGGCTGAACTCGGAACTTAACGAGGATAACATCCCGAACCTGCAATACGTCATTCCCAAGCTGATCGAGCCTTACCGCAAGATCTCGGGCGGGGCGCTGTCCTGCGTGCCCTATGACTACGGCACGACCGGGCTGGCCTATAACCGCAAATACATCTCGGACGACGAGGTAAAGGAAAAGGGCGCGAACATCCTGCTCGATGCGGCCTACAAGGACAAGATCGCCGGCTGGTCCGACTGGCGCACCCGCATGTGGTATGCCGCGCTGCAAACCGGGCAGGATCCGAACAACGCCACCGATGTCGAGGCCTGCTGGGACGCCGTGCGCCAGCATCGCGACCTCCTGCTGAAATACTGGACCTCGGGCGCCGAATTGATGAGCCTTCTGGCCAATGAGGAGATTTACGTCACCGAGGGCTGGTCGGGCCGCATCTATGCGTTGCAGGAACAGGGGCACGACATCGGATATATGGATCCGCCCAACGGCTTCGGCTGGCAGGAGTGCCTGTTCGTGCTCAAGGGAAGCCCGATGGAGGCCTGCGAAGAGTTGCTGAACTTCATGCTGGCGCCGGAAACCTCGATCGCGGTGGCCGAGGGGCAGAACTATCCGCCCGCGCTCGACCCGCAGAAGGTCGATCTGGGCGACAAGATTCCGACGCTGCCGGCCTTCGATCCGACGGGCAAGCTGAATGGCCTGACATTTGCCGATCCGGATTACTGGAACGGGCACGAGCAGGAATGGTCCCAGACCATGGGCCGCGTGCAGAAGGGCTATTGAGCCACTGAGCCGTCCGCGCCCCGGCCCATGCGCCGGGGCGCGGAACATCGACAATTCCCCCGAAAAGGCCCAGGTCATGAGCTCTGTCAACCTGACCAATATCGTCAAACGCTTCGGCAGTTTCACCGCGGTGCACCGCACCTCGCTTGAAATTCCCGAGGGCGCGTTCGTCACCCTGCTGGGGCCGTCCGGCTGCGGCAAAACCACGACGTTGCGGATGATCGCCGGGCTGCTCGATCCGACCGAGGGCGAAATCAGCATCGGCGGGAAGCGGATGAACGACGTGCCGATCCACAGGCGCAACCTTGGCCTGGTGTTCCAGAATTACGCCCTGTTCCCGCACAAGACGGTGGCCGAGAACGTGGCCTTTGGCCTGAAATATCGGGCCGTGACGAAGGCGGACATCGAACGGCGCGTGAACGACGCGCTGGAGCTGGTCCAGCTGCCGCAGGTTGGCGAACGCTATCCCAAGGCGCTGTCGGGCGGGCAGCAGCAGCGAATCGCGCTGGCCCGCGCCATCGTCATCGAGCCAGACGTGCTGTTGCTGGATGAGCCTCTGTCCGCGCTCGATGCCAACCTGCGCGAGGATATGCGGGTGGAACTGAAGCGCATTCAGGACCGGATCGGCGTGACGACTGTTTTCGTCACCCATGACCAGTCCGAGGCGCTGGCCATGTCCGACAGGATCGTGGTGATGAGCGACGGGCGCGTGGAACAGGTCGGCCCACCCGAAGAGGTCTACAATACGCCCGCCAGCGAATTCGTCGCCAATTTCCTTGGCGCGTCGAACATCCTGACCGCCCGCTGCATCGAACGCACCGGCGACTCGGTCGTGCTGGATGTGCCGCTGTTCGGCAAATTGCCGATCCCGGTCGCCAAGGCCCCGAACCTGACGCATGAAGGGCCGGCCAAGCTGGTCTTGCGTGCCGAGAAATTGCTGGTGGCCGCCGAAGGCAGCAGCCGGGACGGTGCGGTCAGCGTCGATGCGACGATCGAGACGGTGGATTATCAGGGCCAGGCGGTCCGTTATTTCCTGCGGGCCGGCGACACCCAGCTTCAGGCGATCAACATGATCGACGAGCACCCTTTCGCAGAAGGAGAGGCCGTTTCCCTGCATGTACGCCCGCAGGATTGCGCGGCGCTGCCGGAGGGTTGAGATGACCGTCAGCAACAAGCCCAGTCACCTTTTCTATCAGGGCCGGGGCCGCAAGCCGGTGCTGGACCAGGCGCGCGGCGTCTATATGTGGGACGTGGACGGCAAGCGATACCTCGACGGGTCGTCGGGGGCGATGGTCTGCAATATCGGTCATTCCAATGAAAACGTGCTGGCCGCGATGCGGCGGCAGATGGAGAAGTCGACCTTCGGCTATCGGCTGCATTTCGAAACCGAGGCGTCCGAGAAACTGGCCGCCCGTACGGCGGCACTGGCACCTGCGGGGCTGGACCGCGTGTTTTTCGTCTCGGGCGGGTCCGAGGCCGTGGAAAGCGCGATGAAGCTGGCCCGGCAATATGCGTTGGCCGTCGGCCAGGGACAGCGGTGGAAAGTCATCAGCCGTGCGCCCTCCTATCACGGCTGCACCCTGGGGGCGCTGGCGGCGACCAGTTATTCTCCGCTCACTGCGCCCTTCGACCCAATGGTGCGGCCGATGCCGAAGGTTCCCGCGCCGCGGGCCTATCTCGACGGGCTGGACCCCGAGGACGAAGCGACAGGTCGCCATTACGCCGACATGCTGGAGGCGCGGATCATCGAGGAAGGCCCCGAGACCGTGCTGGCCTTCCTCGTGGAACCTGTCGGCGGTGCCTCGACCGGCGCGCTGGTGCCGCCCGCAGGTTACATGGAGCGGGTGCAGCAGATCTGCCGCGACCATGGCGTGCTGCTGATCCTCGACGAGGTGATGACCGGGGCAGGCCGCACCGGCCGCTTCCTTGCCGCCGAGCACTGGAACCTTTCGCCCGATATCATCGTGATGTCCAAGGGTTTCGCCGCCGGCTATGTGCCCCTGGGTGCCATGGTCGCGCATGAACGCCTGGTGGAGCCCGTTCTGGACGCGGGCGGTTTCGCCCACGGCTTCACATATGCCGGCAATCCGCTGGCCTGTGCGGCGGGCCTGGCCGTGATCGAAGAGATCGAGCGCCAGGGCCTGGTCGCCAATTCTGCCCGGATGGGCGCGGCGCTGAAGGCGCGGCTGGACGGGCTGATGCAACGCTATCCGATCATCGGCGATGTGCGCGGCATCGGCCTGCTGATGGCCTTCGAGTTCATGGCCGATCCGGTGACCAAGGCGCCCTTGCCGAAAGAGCTGCGGGCGTTCGACCGCTTCGTTCAGATCGCCTATGAAGAGGGGCTGATCGTCTATTCCCGCCGCACGCGCGGTGGCGTCACTGGCGATCACGTCATGGTCTGTCCGCCGATGATCGCGACCGAGACCCATCTGGACGAGATCGTCGATATGCTGGACCGCGCGCTTGACCGGTTCATGAACGAGATCCGCCCCGCCCTGAGCAAGATCGCCTGACCGGCAAACCCGGAGGAAACGTGTCCAAGACAATCATCACCTGCGCCGTCACCGGCTCGATCCACACACCGTCGATGTCGCCGCACCTGCCGGTCACGGCTGACGAGATCGCCGGCCAGTCGGTTGCCGCGGCCGAGGCCGGTGCCGCGATCCTGCACCTTCACGCGCGAAACCCGGATGACGGCCGGCCTTCGTCGGACCCGGCGCATTTCATGGCCTTTCTGCCGCGGATCAAGCAGGCCAGCGACGCGGTGCTGAACATCACCACCGGCGGCAGCGCGGTGATGACGCTGGACGATCGCCTCGCCGCGCCGAAACGCGCCGCGCCCGAGATGTGTTCGCTCAACATGGGGTCGATGAATTTCGCCATGTATCCGGCGGCCGGCCGGATTTCCGAGTGGAAGCACGATTGGGAAAAGCCGTTCCTGGAAAACTCCGACGATCTGGTATTCAAGAACACCCCGCGCGATATCGCCCGTATCCTGACCGAGCTGGGGCAGGAGCGCGGCGCGCGTTTCGAATTCGAGTGTTACGACGTGGGGCACCTCTACATGCTGCGCCATTTCATGGATCGGGGGCTGGTGCAGGCACCGCTTTTCATCCAGTTCGTGTTCGGCGTGCTGGGCGGGATCGGCCCGGACCCCGAAAACCTGACCCACATGAAGGGGATCGCCGACAAGCTGTTCGGCGCGGATTACGCCTTTTCGGTTCTGGCGGCAGGGCGCCACCAGATGCCGCTGGTC
>JADQCD010000244.1 GCA_016278285.1 Actibacterium sp. | reverse complement strand
CTGTTTCGCGCTGACCGACGCGGGCTATGAGACGATCATGATCAACTGCAACCCAGAGACGGTCAGCACCGATTACGATACCTCGGATCGTCTGTATTTCGAGCCGCTGACCTTCGAGCATGTGATGGAAATTCTGCGGGTGGAGCAGGAGAACGGCACCCTGGCCGGGGTCATCGTTCAGTTCGGCGGGCAGACTCCGTTGAAACTGGCCAATGATCTCGAGGCCGAAGGCATTCCGATCCTCGGCACCACGCCGGACGCCATCGACCTGGCCGAAGACCGCGAGCGTTTCCAGGACCTGGTAAACCGGCTGGGCCTGAAACAACCGAAGAACGGCATCGCCTCGACGGACAGGCAGGCACTTGAAATCGCCGAGGATATCGGCTTTCCGCTGGTGATCCGGCCGTCCTATGTTCTGGGCGGGCGCGCGATGGAGATCGTGCGCGACATGGCGCATCTGGAACGCTATATCGCCGAGGCGGTCGTGGTGTCGGGCAAGAGCCCGGTCCTGCTGGACAGCTATCTGGCCGGCGCGACCGAGGTGGACGTCGACGCGCTGTGCGACGGTGTGCAGGTCCATGTCGCCGGGATCATGCAGCATATCGAGGAGGCCGGCGTGCATTCCGGCGACAGTGCCTGTTCGCTGCCGCCCTATTCCCTGCCGAAAGACATCATCGAAGAGATGGAGCGCCAGACCGAAGCACTGGCGCTGGGGCTTGGTGTCGTGGGGTTGATGAACGTCCAGTTCGCAGTGAAGGATGGCGAGGTCTATCTTATCGAAGTGAACCCGCGCGCCAGCCGCACGGTGCCATTCGTGGCCAAGGCGGTGAATTCGCCGATCGCCTCGATCGCCGCGCGCGTCATGGCCGGCGAAAAGCTGTCCGGCTTCGACCTGGTCGATCCGGCCATCGACAGGTTCGCGGTGAAAGAGGCCGTGCTGCCCTTCGCCCGCTTTCCCGGCGTCGATACCATACTCGGCCCCGAGATGCGCTCGACCGGCGAGGTCATGGGCTCGGATGTCAGCTTTCACCGGGCGTTCCTCAAGGCCCAGATGGGGGCCGGCGTGATGCTGCCGAACGAGGGGCGGGTCTTCGTGTCGGTGCGGGATGCCGACAAGAGCGCGCTGATGGCCGAGACCGCGCAGGTGTTGATTGATATGGGGTTCCGGATCGTGGCCACGCGCGGCACCGCCGCCTTCCTGAAGGATCGCGGCATCGACTGTGCCGTGGTCAACAAGGTTTATGAGGGGCGCCCGAACATCGTGGACATGATGAAGGACGGCGGCATCGCGCTGGTGATGAACACCACCGAGGGCGCACGGGCGGTCGAGGACAGCCGCGAGATCCGCTCGGTCGCGCTCTATGACAAGATCCCCTATTTCACCACGGCCGCGGCCAGCCATGCCGCCGCGCTGGCGATGAAAAGCCGCGAAGAGGGTGAGCTTGACGTGCGAGCGTTGCAGGAGATCTGAACGCGCCCCGCCTTTTCCTCAGACCTCTCGCCAGAAAGCCGCGGTAAACAGAACGAAGACGGTCAGGATCTCCAGCCGACCGGCGAACATGCCGAAAACCAGCAGGATCTTGGCCTCGTCGCCCAGCGACGCGAAATTTCCGGCGGGGCCGATTACCGGCCCGATGCCGGGCCCCACATTGGCCAGGGCTGTCAGCGCGCCGCTGACCGCGGTCGCAAAATCCAGCCCGGTCAGCCCCAGTGCGGCTGCCAACAGCGCGAAGGTCATGAAGTAGATCGAAAAGAAAGCGATCACGCCGGCCAGAACGTCATCCTCGACCCTGCGCCCTTCGTATCGCAGAACCGAGACGGCGTTGGGCTGATAGACCTTGCCCATCTGCATCCAGACGCTGCGCCCCAGCAGCACCCAGCGCATGGCCTTTGCCCCCCCAGCGGTCGACCCCGTGCAACCGCCCACCGCCGTCAACAGGAAAAAGGCCACCGTGGCGACCGGACCCCAGGTTGTATAATCCGTCGTTGCATAACCGGTGGTGGTGACCACCGAGACCACGTTGAAGGACACTTCGCGAAGCGCGGTAAGAAACCCGGTGTCGGATGCCGCCACACGCCATAACACCAGCATCGCGATGACGGCACCCAACCGCCAGAGCATGGCCTGGACCTGTTCGCTGCGAAACACCCCGCGGTTCACGGCGCGAATATACCAGGCAAAGGGCAGCGCCCCCAGAATCATGAAAACCGTTGCCGACCATTGCAGGAAGCCGCTCTGGAAATGGCCGAACGAGGCATCATAGGTCGAATACCCCCCGGTCGAAACCGTGGTCATCGCATGGGTAATCGCGTCGAAAAAGCTCATCCCGCCGGCAAAATAGGCTATGAGACACAGGCCGATCAGGGTCAGGTAGGCGATGAGGGTGGCCAGCGCGAAACCGGCTGCGGTATTCAGTTCCTTCTCGCCCTTGTCAGAGCTTTCGGTGCGGAAAAGTTGCATCCCACCGACCCTGAGGGCCGGCAACAACGCGATACCGGTGACGACGAAGCCGACCCCGCCCAACGCCTGAAGGATCGCCCGCCACAAAAGAATGCCGCGCGGCGTGCTGTCCAGGCCGCTCATCACGGTCGAGCCGGTCGTGGTGATACCTGACATCGCCTCGAACAAGGCATCCACCGGCGACATCTGCCACAGATACAGTGGCAGCCCCCCGGCCAACGCCGCTGTCAGCCAGACCGAAGAGGTCAGGATGAAGGTATGCAACCGACGAAACCCCGCGAAAGACGACGAGGTTGCGACGGCCAGCATCAGTCCCAGCGCTCCGGACAACAGCGCCGCCGCACCGAAAGCGTCAGCCGTGGCTGGAAACAGCAACGCGACCAGCGCCATCAGCAGGGCCGAGAAGCAAAGGACGATCCCGTTGGCGAATACGACGAACTGCATCCCGACCTTCCAATGCGCGGTCCGGCCCCTCAACCGCACACCCCGCGCTTTGCCCGCATCGACGACAGATAACCGCTTGGATCTGAAAGGGCAATCGAACGCGGTTTACTTATGGGCTTGACTTGCCGGGCTCCAGCCGCCATGTCACACGGTAATTCGACGCCCCGCTGCCGCGTGAGCAGCCGATTGCGGCGTCGGGCGATACGGGACACGCGAACGATGTCCCCCAATGGTTCCCATGTCACGCGAGGGTCCCGGCGGTCAGGCGGGTTTCCGGACAATCGGTCCGGGGGTCCGGACCTTGCCGCAACCCAAGCGAATGCGGGCCGAAAGCTGCCCGCCGAAAGGTTTGATTTGACCGACTTCTCTATGCTCGGCCTTGCGCCGGAGCTTCTGAAAGCCACTGCTGCCAAGGGGTTCGACACCCCGACACCGATCCAGGCGCAGGCAATACCGCATATCCTGGAGGGTCGCGACCTGATGGGTCTGGCCCAAACCGGCACCGGCAAGACGCTGGCCTTCGGCCTGCCGCTGATCCAGCGTCTGCGGCAGGATGGCGGCCGCGCGGCGCCCGGCACCGCCCGCGCGCTGATCCTGGCCCCGACGCGCGAACTGGTGAACCAGATCGCCGAAACGCTTACCGGGTTCACCGTGGGCACGCCGACGCGGGTCACCTGCGTCGTCGGCGGCGCCTCGCTCAATGTTCAGACGCGCGCGCTGTCGCGCGGTACCGATATCCTGGTGGCCACGCCCGGCCGCCTTCTGGACCTGATCGAGCGCCGGGCGCTGAGCCTTGGAAAGACGGAATACCTGGTGCTGGACGAAGCCGATCAAATGCTGGACATGGGCTTCATCCACGCGCTGCGCCGGATCGCGAAGCTGCTGGCAAAACCGCGCCAGACGCTGTGTTTCTCGGCCACGATGAACACGCAGATGAACGAAATCGCGCAAACCTATCTGTACAATCCGCTGCGCGTTCAGGTCGCCCCCCCGGGAAAGGCCGTGGACAAGATCACGCAAGAGGTGCATTTCGTCGACAAGGGCGACAAGCCGTCCAAGCTGAAGGCGCTTCTTGCCGGACATTCCGGCGAGATGGCGCTGGTCTTCGGCCGCACCAAACATGGCTCGGAACGGTTGAAGAAGCAGCTGGAGGCCGCCGGCTTCGCGGCCGGCTCGATCCACGGCAACAAAAGCCAGAATCAACGAGAACGCACGCTGAAGGCGTTCCGCGAGGGCGCGATCGACGTGTTGGTGGCGACCGATGTCGCCGCGCGAGGCATCGACATTCCCGGCGTGGCCCATGTCTATAATTTCGACCTGCCCAATGTGCCCGAGAATTACATTCACCGCATCGGCCGCACCGCCCGTGCCGGGCGCGACGGCGCAGCCATTGCGTTTTGCGCCCCCGAGGAGATCGGCGAATTGCGTGCGATCGAAAAGACGATGGGCGGCAGCATTCCCGTTGCGTCGGGTGAACCGCCTTTCGAGAAGAAGGCACAACCGCGAAAGCCTGGCAACGCCCCGTCGGGCAATGGCGGACGCCGGCGGCGATCGCGTCCTCGGCGCGCCAAGGGGGCGAAACTGGCAGCCTGACCCGATCAGGCAGACCGGCCCGGGTGCGAACCCGGTGCCGGCGAAGCCCGGCGGATCAATGCAGCCGACCGCCCAACGGCACGTCCTTGTCGGGCACCAGCAGGACCACCTCGCCCTCCGCAGCCGGCACCCCAAGCACCAGAACCTCGGACATGAATTTGCCGATCTGGCGCGGCGGGAAATTGACCACGGCCATGACCGCCTTGCCCGGCAGGTCCGCCGGGGCGTAATGCGCGGTGATCTGCGCCGAGCTTTTCCGCTCGCCGATCTCCGGGCCGAAATCGATCCAGAGCTTGATCGCGGGTTTGCGCGCCTCTGGGAATGGTTCGGCCCGGGTGATCCGGCCGACCCGGATATCGACCTTCAGAAAATCGTCGAAATCGATCCCGTTCATCGGCCCAGTTCCCGGCTTCGATCGGCCGCGGCCGCCACCGCCCGCCGCAGCAGGGCGGGAAAGCCGGTTTCCTCGTCCATCAGGATTTTCAGCGCCGCGGCCGTGGTTCCCCCGGGCGAGGTGACATTGACGCGCAACTGCGACGGCGCCTCATCCGCATCCTCGGCCAGTTGCCCCGCCCCGCCGACCGTGGCCTTCGCCAACTTCATCGCAAGTTCTGGCGACAAGCCCTGTTCCTCGCCCGCGGCGGCCAGCGTTTCGATCAGAAGAAACACATAGGCCGGCCCCGACCCCGAAACGGCGGTGACCGCGTCCATCTGGCCCTCGTTTTCCAGCCGCACCGTCTGGCCGACGGCCGAAAGCAACGTCTCGGCCAGCTGCACCTGCGCCTCGCCCGCGCGGGAATTGCCGACCAGCGAGGTGATCCCCCGGCCCACCGCGGCCGGCGTGTTGGGCATCGCGCGAATGATCGGCGTCGCATCGCCCAGGATCCGTTCGAACAAGGCGATCGGCGTGCCTGCGGCAACCGACAGGAAAACCGTATCGCCGCCGCCGAGCCCGGCCAGCGCGGGCAGCGCGGGCAGCGCCTCCTCCATCATCTGTGGCTTCACCGCAACCAGCACGACGGCCGGTTTCGCGGGAAGGCTCGCGTTCAGGCGCAACCCTTGTGCCTGCAACCCGGTCAGCCAGTCCGACGGTTGCGGGTCCTGAACCCAGACCGACGACGCGGGAAGCCCCCGGTCGAGCCAGCCCGCAAGCATTGCCGATCCCATCTTGCCGCAGCCAAGCAGCACCAGCCCCCGGCTGCTGAGTTCCGCCATGTCCATGATCCACCTCGTCTTGATCTGTCGCCGGCAGGTTAGGGACCTGTCCCGCCCGCTTCAATGCCCGCGACGATGCAACAGCGGCGGTTTCACCCCGGCGCCATGTTCAGGCGCGTCCGTATGCCTCGGCGATCGCGACGTTCATCGCCTCTTGCGGGGTCTGCCCGCCCCAGGCGACCAGCTGGAAGGCCGGATAGAAACGCTCGCAGGCGACGACGGCCGTGGCGATCAGCCGGTCCAGCTGTTCGGCGCTGACGCCCTGCCCGCCCGACAGCACCAGACCGTAGCGATAGACCATCAGCCGCTGTGCGGCCCAATAGGTGAACCCCCCGGTCCAGCACATGTCGTTGCTTCGGTTCAACGTCTCGTAGAGTTGCGGCAGCGTTTCCTCGGGCGGTTCCATTTCGAAGCTGCAAATCAGGCGCAGCGTCTCATCCTGGGGCGACAGGGCCAGCGTGATCGAATAGGTGCGCCACTGGCCTTCCACGGCCATCGCGATCTGGTCGTCGGTGATGCGGTCGAACTCCCACTCGTGGTGCTCGGCGATATGTTCGACAAGGTCTATGGGGTGAATTTCCTCGGAAAACAGAAAATCTTCGGAAAGTGACATGCCCGGCCTCATATGTTTTAGGATCGCGGCGACATCTCGGCACTATGCCTAGGTCCGCTCTCAAAGTGAGGGGTTTCATCAAGGTTCCCTCACTATATATGGTGCTCCGAAGGCGCGACACTGTAAAGAAGATTCTTCCCGAAACGGGACGCGCCTGGCACTGTTCGCATGCCCGTTCAGCAACGGGCCAAGGTGCCGGGCGGGCGACCGCTGTGCTAAAGCCAGTCGCGCAGGATCGGGATCAGCGGAATGTCCGCGGGCGGCATGGGATAATTCTTCAACTCCGCCACGCGAACCCATTTCAGCACCTGCCCCTCTTGCGGGCGCGCGATCCCCTGCCATTTACGGCAAGCGAAAAGTGGCATCAGCAGGTGAAAATCGTCATAGCCGTGGCTGGCGAAGGTCAGCGGTGCCAGACAACTGGCCCATGTGTCGATCGCCAGTTCCTCGTGCAATTCGCGGATCAACGCCGCCTCGGGCGTCTCGTCCGGTTCGACCTTGCCGCCGGGAAATTCCCACAGGCCGGCCATCGACCTGCCCTCGGGTCGCTGCGCCAGCAAGACACGGCCGTCCACGTCGATCAGTGCGACAGCCGACACAAGCACGGTTTTCATGAGCGATAGTCGGCGTTGATGTCGATATAGCGATGCGTCAGGTCGCAGGTCCAGACCGTGGATTTGCCGCGCCCCAACCCCAGATCGACCCCGATCACAAGTTCGGGCCGGGTCATGTAGGCCGCAGCGGCGTCTTCGGTATAGTTTTCCGCGCGCCAGCCCTTTTCCGCGACCAGGATATCGCCGAAACGGATCGTGAGCAGATCGCGGTCGGCCCGGGCGCCGGATTTGCCAACGGCCATCACCACGCGGCCCCAGTTCGGATCCTCGCCGGCGATCGCGGTCTTGACCAGCGGCGAATTGGCGATCGCCATCGCCACCTTGCGCGCATCGGCGTCGTTCTCTGCCCCGGTCACGGCCACCTCGACAAATTTCGTCGCGCCTTCGCCATCCCTGACCACCTGATGCGCCAGATCCAGCATCACACGCTCCAGCGCGGCGGCGAAATCCTTCGCGGGTCTGCCGCGCAGATCGGAAATCTCGGGCGCCTTGCTTTGCCCCGTCGCCGCCAGCAAAAGCGTGTCCGAGGTCGAGGTATCGCCGTCCACGGTGATGCTGTTGAAGGTGGGTCCGGTCAGCCGTGACAAAATCTTCTGCAACGGATCCCGGGCGATTCGCGCGTCGGTGAAAAGATAGACCAGCATCGTCGCCATATCGGGGGCGATCATGCCCGACCCCTTGGCGATGCCGGCAATGGTCACGGTCTCGCCCTCGATCTCGACCAAGCCAGAGGCACCCTTGGGAAAGGTATCGGTCGTCATGATCGCGCGGGCTGCATCGGCCAGTCCCGCAGGGTCCAGCCCCGCGGCGAGATCGTCCAGCACGGCCGTGATACGCTCATGCGGAAGCGGTTCACCGATCACCCCGGTAGAGGAAGAGAAGACGCGCGATTGCGGCACGCCAACCACCTGCCCTACAGCGCCGGTGATCGCATCCACGGCCGCTTGACCCGCGGCCCCGGTGAAGGCGTTGGCATTGCCCGCGTTGACGATGATCGCGGCCCCCTGCCCGTCATCGGTCAAGGCGATCTTTTCCTCGCAATCCAGCACCGGGGCCGCGCGGGTGGCAGACCGCGTGAAGACCCCGGCCATCTGCGTGCCGGGGCACAAACGGGCCAGCATCACGTCGACCCGACCCTTGTAACGGACCCCGGCCATGCCCGACGCGAATTCGACCCCCGCCACCACCGGAAGCGTGGGCATTCGCGCAGGTGCGAGCGGCGAAACGGCGGGCGCCGCCGGAACGGACGTGGCGGCCTTGCCGACCTTCCGGCGCAGCTTGTCAGCCTTGCGGCGCAGGCTTTTCACCTCTGCCTTCAGGTTGGTCTTCGACATCTTCTTGATTTTCTTCGCCATCGCCCGCGCTCCGCCGTCGCTGAAATCAGTTCTTCAGCAACTCCATATTGCGCAACGTGGCCGGGTCAATCTCTTCTTTGCTGCGCGTAACCTCGGTCTGGGCTGTCATTTTCTCGATGGCCTCGTTCACGGCCTCCTGCTTCAGGGTATCCACGATCTCGGCGCGCACCTCTTCAAGCGCAGGAACCGGCTTCTGCCGGGTCTCGTTCAGCTTGATGATGTGCCAGCCGAAACGGGTTTTCACAGGGTCCGAGACCTCGCCGGTCTCCATCGCCATAACGGCATCCTCGAAGGGCTTGACCATCATCCCTTCGGAGAACCACCCCAGAGTCCCGCCGGATTCGGACGACGGCCCGGTGGAATTGTCTTTCGCCAGCTTGGCGAAATCCGCGCCATCGGCCAGCTTTTTCGCGATCGCCCTGGCCTCGTCCTCGCCTTCGACCAGAATGTGCGATGCGTTGAATTCCTTCGCCGGTTCGACACTGGCGTATTTCGCGTCATAGGCTTTCTGAATGGCCTCTTCGCTGACGGCCTCTTCGGCCACGGCATTCAATGCCTCGCCGGCCAGAAATGCGGTGCGCTGATTTTCAAGCGCGATCTTCGCCTCGGTGCTCAGATGATCTTTCACCGTCTGGGCCGCGGCGGTCTGGCGGATCAACTGGTCCAGCACCGCCTTGTAGAGCACGTCGTCGGGAAGCTGCGTGTATTGCTTCGGCAGTTGCGACGTCATGACGATCATGTGGCCAAGGGTGATTTCCTGCCCGCCCACGGTGGCGACCACGGTATCGGCATCGGCGGCCATTGCGGGCGCGGACAGCCCCAGCGAAATCGTTGCGGCCAGCAGGGTTTTCATCGGTGAATGCATCATGGCAACTCCTTTAATGCCGCGCGGTCCGGCGGCGTTGACACTCTCAGGGCAGGCGCTTACATCGCTCATGGTCCGAAAGCGCCTGACTGCCCATCGTTTCCCAGCCTACCTATGCGGGGACGTCCGGGCGGACAAGGCATCCTCTTTCACGATCCTGAAAGACCACCAAGCGGAGAAAACATGCTGGGCATCGGAAAACTCGCCAAAAAGGTCTTTGGCACGCCGAATGATCGCAAGGTCAAGGCCACGCGCCCGCTGGTGGAAAAGATCAACGCGCTGGAACCCGAATACGAAAAACTGGACGACGCCGGACTGAAGGAAAAGACCGCCGAGCTGAAAAAGCGCGTCGAGGCCGGCGAGAGCCTGGACGACGTGCTGCCCGAGGCCTTTGCCAACTGCCGCGAGGCGGCGCGCCGCGCGCTGGGGCTGCGCGCCTTCGACGTGCAGCTGATGGGCGGAATATTCCTGCATCAGGGCAATATCGCCGAAATGAAGACCGGCGAGGGCAAGACCCTGGTGGCGACCTTTCCGGCCTATCTGAATGCGCTTGGCGGCAATGGCGTGCATATCGTCACGGTCAACGACTACCTTGCCAAGCGTGACGCCGAATGGATGGGCAAGGTTTATGGTGCCCTGGGGCTGACGACCGGTGTCATCTATCCGCAGCAGCCCGAAGACGAAAAGCAGGCCGCATACGCCGCCGACGTGACCTATGCCACCAACAACGAACTGGGTTTCGACTATCTGCGCGACAACATGAAATCCGAGCTGTCTCAGATGTCGCAGCGCGGGCACAATTTCGCCATCGTGGATGAGGTGGACAGCATCCTGATCGACGAGGCACGCACGCCGCTGATCATCTCGGGGCCCAGCCAGGACCGTTCGGACCTGTACAAGACGATCGACGAGATCGTTCCAGGCCTGACCGAGGAACATTACACGCTGGATGAAAAGCAGCGCAACGTGACCTTCACCGACGAAGGCAACGAATTCATCGAGACCGAATTGCATCGGCGCGATATCCTGCCCGAGGATCAGTCGCTCTATGACCCCGAAAGCACCACCATCGTGCACCACGCCACCCAGGCGCTGAAGGCGCACAAGCTGTTCACCAGGGACAAGGACTATATCGTCCGCGACGGCGAGGTGATGCTGATCGACGAGTTCACCGGCCGCATGATGGCCGGCCGTCGCCTGTCGGACGGGCTGCACCAGGCGATCGAGGCGAAAGAGGGCGTGGACATTCAGCCCGAGAACGTCACGCTGGCCTCGGTCACGTTCCAGAACTACTTTCGCCTCTATGACAAGCTTGCCGGCATGACCGGCACCGCGACCACCGAGGCCGAGGAATTCATGGAGATCTATGGCCTTGGCGTGGTCGAGGTGCCCACCAACATGCCGATCGCCCGTGTCGATGAAGACGACCAGGTGTTCCGCACCGCCCGCGAGAAATACCAGGGAATCGTGGATGCGATCCGCGACGCCCATGCCAAGGGGCAGCCGATCCTGGTCGGAACCACCTCGATCGAGAAATCCGAGGCCCTGTCGCAGATGCTGGCCAAGGCCGGAATAAAGCACAATGTGCTGAACGCCCGCCACCACGAACAAGAGGCGCAGATCATCGCCGACGCCGGTCGACCGGGCGCCGTTACCATCGCCACGAACATGGCCGGTCGCGGCACCGACATCCAGCTCGGCGGCAATGTCGACATGAAGGTCATGGAGGCGCTGGCCGCCGATCCGGAGGCCGACCCCGAAGAACTGCGCAAGAAGATAACGGCCGAACATGCCGAAGAGCGTGAAAAGGTTCTCGCCGCTGGGGGGCTGTTCGTGCTGGCCACCGAACGCCACGAATCGCGGCGCATCGACAACCAGCTGCGCGGCCGTTCGGGCCGCCAGGGCGATCCCGGACGTTCGGCATTCTTCCTGTCGCTTGAAGATGACCTGATGCGCATCTTCGGGTCCGAGCGTCTGGACAAGGTGCTGAACACGCTTGGCATGAAGGAAGGTGAAGCAATCGTTCACCCCTGGGTGAACAAGTCGCTCGAAAAGGCACAGGCCAAGGTCGAAGGGCGCAACTTCGACATCCGTAAGCAGCTGCTCAAGTTCGACGACGTCATGAACGACCAGCGCAAGGTGATCTTCAGCCAGCGCCGCGAGATCATGGAGGCCGAGGATCTGTCCGAAATCGTGCAGGACATGCGCCATCAGGTCATCGACGATCTGGTCGATGCCTATATCCCGCCCAAGTCCTATGCCGACCAATGGGATGCCGAAGGGCTTTATGCCGCGGTGCTGGAAAAGCTGAACATCGACGTGCCGGTGATCGCCTGGGCCGACGAGGAAGGCGTGGACGATCAGCAGATCCGCGAGCGCATCGCCAAGGCCGCGGACGAGGCGATGGCATCGAAGGCCGCGAGATTCGGGCCCGAGAACATGCGCAACGTCGAGAAACAGGTTCTGCTTCAGACGATCGACAGCAAGTGGCGCGATCACCTTCTGACGCTGGAGCATCTGCGCTCTGTCGTGGGCTTCCGCGGGTATGCGCAGCGCGATCCCCTGAACGAATACAAGACCGAGTCGTTCCAGCTGTTCGAGACCATGCTGAACTCGCTGCGCGAGGATGTGACCCAGAAGCTGGGCCAGGTCCGGCCGCTGACCGAAGAGGAACAGTCGCAGATGATGGAACAACTGATGGCCCAGCAGCGTCAGCTTCAGAAGGGCATAGACAACGCGACGCCCAACACCGAGGCGCTGATCGACGGTTTCGACGAAAACGATCAGGCCACATGGGGCAACCCCGGTCGGAACGATCCGTGCCCCTGCGGATCGGGCAAGAAGTTCAAGCACTGCCACGGGCGCCTGACCTGAGCAGAACGCCCCGCAAGCCGGCCAATTGTGCCAAGACGATCAGAGTCCTGCCATATTTCACGCAGATGATGGACAATAGCGGACATCAGACGGCGAATGCCGTTCTGGCCGTTACGGAAATGCCGTTTACAAGTCAGCAACAATCCCATTTCCCGCCACGTCTTTGCCCCTTTCGGTTTCTAGTTTCGGCCTGAAGCAACCGCGAAGGGGTCTGTTGTGCAGCTTAATCGCAATGTCCTGACCATTGTCACCACCGTGATCGTCGCCGTCGCGGCCGGTCACCTGGTACAGAATGCCGACAGCTATTTCCAAAGCCGCGGCCCGGCTGCCACAATGCCCGAGACGACGCGACCGCAGGACGATTCGCGACGGGTGTCGGTGGTCGCACCCACCAGCCGCTTCATCGATCAGGTGAAACCGCTTTCGGCGTCTTCCGCGAACCCGCCGTCGGCCGGCCGCGCGTCGGGCTCCTCGGTTCACGATATTCCGGCGCCGCCGTCCGAAGCCGTCTCGGCACCGGAATTTCCCACCCACACCGGGGCCCTGGCCCGCCGCATGGCCCGGCTGGAACAGGGGTCCGCAGCGCCCGAGATCGGCGGGGCCGGTCTGAACCAGTACGGCCTGCCATGCGAGACGGAAATGACCGCCGCGCCGGCGCCGGCGGCCATGGTCGATCTGACGATCACCGCAAGCTGTCGCGCCGGAAAACGTGTCGTTATCAGCCACGACCGGCTGCATTTCACCTCTCGCATTCCGAATGACGGGGAACTGCACGTTCAGGTGCCTGCGATGACGGATCCGGCAGTGTTCGTGGCGGAACTGCCCGGCGGAAAGATCCTGACCGCCACCACCAGCGTCCCCGAACAAGACAATTTCGAACGCGTTGCCGTGCAATGGACCGGAACGTCCGGAATACAGTTGCACGCCTATGAATTTGGCGCCGGATTCGACGATCCGGACCATGTCTGGGCCGAGGCGGCGCGCAGTCCCGCAATCGGCGCAAGCGGTCGGGGCGGCTTTCTGACACGACTCGGATCGCCGGATCTGCCCGGCGCGCAGCAGGCCGAAGTCTATAGCTTTCCACGCGGCCAGACCCGGGACAGTGGCGTGGTTCGGATGAATGTCGAAATCGCCATAACCGAGGTAAATTGCGGGCGCGAAATTTCGGCCGAGACATTGCAGCCCGGCGTCGATGGACGCCTGCAATCGGTGGAACTGAACCTGACCGTTCCGGGCTGCAACGCCAAAGGCGAATATCTTGTATTGAAAAATGTCATGCAAGATCTGAAGATCGCCGGAAATTGAGGCAATCCGGCCGGGGGCATGACTCGACAATTTGCAGGCGCGGCGATATTCGCCGCGCTGTTTTTTCTTTTCGCCAGCCGGGCCGTGCAGGCCCAGGACATCACCCTGACCTCTCGCGATGGCGGGTTCTCGGTCGAAGGCACGCTGATGACCTTCGACGGCGAATTTTACCGGGTGGACACGAAATACGGAGAGCTCGTCCTCGACGGCCAGGGTGTCGTCTGTAGTGGCCCGGGATGCCCCGACCTGGATGCCTATGTCGCGGATTTCACTTTTTCGGGCGCCACGACAATGGGACGAACCCTGTTACCTGCCCTGCTTCAGACATATGCTGCCCGCCGGGGGCTGCAGGTCGCTCGAAATCAGCGTGATGACAGGAACTTCACTTTCGTGCTGACCGACGCTGCGACGGGCCGCACGGTAGCGCGGGTCGGATTCAGACTCACGTCGACCGCCGAAGGCTTCGCCGACATGCTGGCCGATCAGGCCGATATCGTCATGGCCCTGCGCGAAGTCCGCGATAAAGAGGTTGCACTTGGCCGCGATGCCGGGCTGGGCGATCTGTCCCGGGCTGCGCAAAGCCGGGTCGTTGCCCTGGACGCACTGGTGCCGGCGGTGGCCCGCGGCAATCCGGTGCGCGCCATGAGCATCGAGGAACTGGTTACCATCCTGTCGGGGAAACAGGCCGAATGGCCGGATACGCATGGCCCGATAAACCTGCATATCCCGGTGACCGGATCGGATCCCCGTGCCGCCCTGGAAGACAATTTCCTGGCCCGGCTCGGGCTTGCCCTTGCCGCAACGACCACCCGGCACGACGGCGACCGGGCCCTGTCCGACGCGGTGGCTGCGGATCCGCTGGCACTGGGCGTCGTCAGGTGGTCGGAGTTGGGCAACGCGGTGCGTGTGACGTTGAAGGGGCGCTGTGGCATGCCCCTGCCGGCGACGCGGCAAACGATCAAGACCGGTGACTATCCGTTCACCGCGCCGCTTTTGTTATATCTTCCGGCACGCCGCCTGCCGCTTTTCGCGCGGGAGTTTCTGGAGTTTCTCACCACATCACCGGCGCAACGTGTGATCAGGCATGCCGGTTTTGTCGATCGGCAACGCGAAGAGATCCCGCTGAGCGCGCAGGGAATCCGCCTGTCCAACGCCATCGCCAATACCGGCCCCGACGTTCCGCTGGAGGAGCTGCGCCGCATGAATGCCGCGTTGCAAGGGTATGCGCGGCTGACCACCACCTTTCGGTTCCGGGGCGGTTCGGCCGAACTGGGGCCACAATCGGCCGGAAACACCGCGGCGCTGGCGCGCGCGCTGGAAACAGGGCTGTATGACGACCGGGAGCTTGTATTCATGGGCTTCAGCGATGGCGCGGGCGACTGGCAGGTGAACCGTCGTATTTCGCGCCAACGGGCCGTGGCCGTGCGCGACGCGGTGCGCGCTGCCGCGATTGTCGCCGACCCAGCGCGTCTGAAAATGCGGATTGCGGCATTCGGCGAAGCGATGCCGATGACCTGCGACGACACCGAGTGGGGGCGCGCGATCAACCGGCGGGTCGAAGTCTGGCTTCGGTGATTCGCATTCAGATCATGCGTATCACGTCCTTGTCGATTGCCAGCATATAGCCCTTGCGGGCGATGTTCTTGATAAGCAATTCGCTTACGATCTGATTTCCCAGACTATCGCGCAACCGCTTGATCCGGGTGGCCCCTGCGGATTCGTCGCAATCCTCGGAGCGGCGGCCCGAAATCATTGATTCGATCTCGGCCCCGTTCAGGACGTCGCCATCCATCCGCGCCTCGGCCAGAACCGCCAGCGTCTCGATTGCCGCCTCGGTCAGTTTGAAGGGCATGTTGTTCAGGACCACCGTATTCTCTTCGCGGCTGATCAGCAGCGACGAGACCTGTATCCCGGTGCGTTCGATCTCGCCCATGCGGCGGTTCAATGCGACGATCATCAGCAGGAACACCAGCGCCGCCACCAACAACGCCGTGGAAAACAGCAGCAGCACGAAAATCACCATGCGATAGGACGCCAGCACATCGGAAAACGCGGTTCCCGACTGCGCGAGGATCTCCAGCAGCTTGATCTCTGCGCCAGAAGTCAGGTCGTCATTCTCGACAAAGATACGCTCCACCCGCGCGTTGAAGGAATTGGCATCGGGCAGGGTCAGGAACAGCAGGACGGCGGCCACCAGCAGAATCAGCACAATGGCCGCGATTCCCAGCGGCGCGACCGGCATATTGCGGCGCCCCGCCTCAGTAACGGAGGAAGTAGGTTCCGGCACTCTCTTTCCTTTCCGACAGCCCGCCCTCTCCGAATATGGACATGACGTTAAGCAACTGCCAGCCGTCCCGCGCAATCCGGGGCGCAATCGCCTCGGCCGCGGCGCTGCGGTCGGCACAGGCGTTGTCGGGAAGTTCGATGACCCCGTAATGCAGGCGCAGCGGGTCGTTCCGCTTTGCCTTGTAATCGGCATAGCATTCGGCACTGGCCGGGAATGCAGCGAACAGGGCCAGCGCAAGCCCCAAGGGAAAGAGAATGCGTTTTTCCATCGCCCGACAATGCGTGGCTTCGGCCGGTTATTCAATAACAAGCGTTCCGTGCACTGCGTTATCGCATGACAGCGGGGCGATATTGCCTGTCGCCTCCGCATGGGCCCAGCCTGACTTCATCACCCGGCAGTCGGAAAATTCGCACAATCAAATCACCGAAGGACCGAACCCATGAAGAATCGCATGACCGCAATCGTAATGGCCACCAGCCTTGCCGTCTCGGGCATCGCCACCGCACCGGCGCATGCCGAATCGGATGGCGAAAAGGCCATTCTCATGCTTCTCGGGGCGGCCGCGATCTATGGCATCGCAAAGACCGCCGAGAAGGATCGGAAGGACCGTGCAGAGAACCAGGTCGTGACCCGACAGGATTACTGGTATCGCGACGATCGTGGCGGGCGTCAGGGGCACGGCGATGACGAAGCGGGGCATCATCGCCGTGGTCACGGCGACACGCACCGTTGGCGTGACCGCGCGACCTTGCCGGTGCAATGCATGCGCGAAACAGACGGCAAGGGTCGCCCGATCACGTTTCTGGAGCGTTCCTGCGTGGCACGATCGGGATATCGCGGGCGCCTGCCCGAAAGCTGTGCCGCGCTGTTCCCCACGCGCCATGGATATGTGCCCGGGCTTGGTGCCCGCTGTCTGTCGCGGCAGGGCTATGTCCTCGTCGACCGGCGTCCCTGACCGATGATACGCGGGCGCGGCAACAGGTCGGGCCCGCGAAGCTTCTGTGCGGCCGGGCGCTGGCCGGCATCATGGCGTCCCCCGAAGAACAGAAACGGCGATCCGGATTGGCTGTTTACTTGCGAACGATTCGCAATTATACGGGCTGCATTGCCATTCCGGAGT
>JADQCD010000043.1 GCA_016278285.1 Actibacterium sp. | reverse complement strand
CTGAGGGCACGGACGGGCCGACCCCGTGCGATCCACATCTATGAGCAAAAAGGAGAGACCCGGATGACCCTTGCCATCACGCCGCAGCCAGCATCCGCGTCCGCGTCCCGCCGAGCCTGGCCGGGGTGCTGACGGAGCCCGCCCGCGTGGATGCGATGTTCCGAAACACGCCCCGAGGGACGTGCAGGTCTTCAGCCTCATGTGCGACGTCTCGACCCCTCGCGTCTTGCGCTGCTGACGATGTGCGTCATGGGCTCACCATCCCCATCCCGTACCGATGCGGATGGGCCGCACTCTGACGGACTGGGTAGAGGGATGGCAGTGCCGGCCGCTGCAGACTGCCGATCACGCATGACCGATCGCACGCGCCATGAGACATGACGAAAGGGCCGCGCCAAGCGCGGCCCCCTCTCTTCAATCCTGCGACGCCTTCTTCGCCGGGTCCGCAACCCGCATGACCGTCAGGCCTTTCGCTTCCGCCTTCTGCCCGAGGTTCAGTGCGACCCCGTTGCCGCCGAAGAGTACAACCCCCGTCGCCGCGAACTTGTCGTCCAGCATCTCATCGTTGCACTTGAACGGTGCCGCCCGCCCGTGCGCGGACCAGCGCGGATCGAAGCGCGCCTGCGCGACCCCGCGTGCCCGGGCCCACCGAGCCGCAATCATCTCCGCCCCGTGCTTGCCACCCTTGTGGCAGAGGAAGATCTCCTGGTTGCGGTTCTGCTTGATGCGTTCGCGAACCTTGTCGAGCGTGTTGAAGATCACATCGACATCGGTCCAGTCGGTGGCGCCTGAGACGATCAGGGGAACCCCCTCGACTTTCGATTTCTCGGCAGTCTCGCGGTCGTGCTGCTCCAGGAGCTGCCGTGCCTCGAAGACCGCCCCGGTCTCTTGCGCCCGGACGCTTGCGCGGGAGCCTGCCGCCGGGATGAAGGCGTGACCGGTCTCGATCTCGTAGCATTCCGCCGCCGCCTCGCTCATCACCTCAATGGCGCTGACGATCTCGCGCAGCTGCACAAAGCGCGCCTGCGCCTCTTCGAGCGCGGTCTCGGCGATCTCCGATCCGTCGTGGGATTTTGCCAGCGCGCCGATCTTGTCGGCGGTGCGGTCGACCTCCTTGCCAAGCGCCACCTTGCGCCGCTGCAGGATCGTCGCGAGCCCATGGGCCAGCGGTTCGATTTCTGCTTCAAGCCCGGTCCCGCGCAGCTGCCCGAGCAATGACTCGAAGCTTTCGCGGATGATGTGGTCGCTCAGGACGTGATCTTCCGGGATCGGCAGCTGCGCGTCCTTCTCGGTCAGTCCGAAAAGCTCGATGGTCTCGTAGGTGTTTGCGGTGTCGTAAGCCATGTCTGGTCTCCAGTGTTCGGTTGCAAGGCCACCACGTGAGTGTGGGGGCATGGCCGAATGCCTGGTTTCCGAATCTGCCCGGGTCAGGGACGGCGCAGCCGCCGGCTTGCCGGGCGCAAAAGTTTTCCGTGCGCAACACCTGAGACACGCGAACCCTCACGCACGGGACCCCCTAGCGCCACAGGCACCGCCCTCGCCGAAAAGTTTTGCGATCCTTGACGCGGGCTGATTTGGGGGCCATCCGGAGGATATGCTTCCGCGCTCATGTGTGTGTGTTTTGACGGTAGGTTTGCCCGACCCGAGCAGGCAAACGGCCAGACCGGACGCGTGAGACGGATGGAGCGGCGGGATCGTTTTGGCCTCGGGCCAAAACAGACCAGAGCGTAATCCGGCGGAGCGGCCGGGGAGGGACGTGCTCGCGAGGCGGGCAAACCGGGATGCCAGGCGCAACGCCGCGGTGAGGCCGCATGGCCGAATGCGCGACGGACCGAAGGGCCGTTCTCCCCCGCGACACGCGAAGCCGAGCAGGGGAGGCCGCAAGGCTGTTGACGCATTTCTCGTGGTCGGCCTGCCAAGCTTGCCAGATATAGCACTACTTGGTAGTCTATTGGAGTACCAAGGAGTCCGCAATGAGCGTTCAAAAGCAATCCGTCAGCTTTACCGACACCGCCTACACCTTCGCAAGGGAACTGGTCGAAGCAGGCGAGTACCCCAATGTGAGTGCGGCTGTTTCGGGTGAATTGGCGAAGGCCAAGGCAGAACGTGACCGTGAGCGTACTTTGCTTGAAGCAGAACTGGAGCGCCGACTATCCCTGCCACTCGACCAATGGGAACCCGTCGGCGATGCCGCCGACGTCACTAAAGGCGCCCGGGCCCATCTTGCCGCGATGGCCAAAAAGACCTGATGCGATTTATTCGGCATCCGTTCTTCGAACGGGACCTTATCGGTATCGTTGATCATATTGTCGACGTGACTGACGGTGACCTTGCAGCGGCGAGCCGTCGACTAGATGAAATCGATGCCCTTATCCAGAACATTGCCGCAAACCCAAAATCTGGTGCTCGCCTCAGCGGCAAGTTGGACGGATGGCTGGTGCGCCATGGCGGCACCGGTCAGCGACTGACCATCGTATTCAAACCGGATGTGGACGCCGCACAGATATATCTCGCTCTTGTCGCGTTCGGCGGCCGGGATTGGATGAGACTGGCGTCAGCGAGACAGGTGTTCGCTGACTAACCTTAGAGCCGTGGAGCGGCGGGGAAATTGTAGACCGGACCTTCGCCGCGCTTGAGCTGAACGGATAAGATGCGGGACAGAGCCGACTTGTGCACGAGCAGCTTTCGCTTGCGCAGAAACTCTTGGCATATGCGGCATGATTAGTTCGGCATTGCGGCTAAAATCACCGAACCGGTCGTTCCCTCTCTAGGCCGGAAATTTGGGCAGCCCATTGGCGGTGTTGCACACACCGCCGAGGACGGCTCAAGATGATAGGATGACGCTTACTCAGGTGACTGGAGCTTGCCTGATCTGTCGCCAGGCCACAACTGATATGCCCGCCCAAACCCCTGTGCGCAGGATCATGGCACCAACGGTGCGCATCTCGAATGCGCCGCCTTGCATCATGTGGACTGCTAACGCCAATGCCACCAGCGCGGTGCTTGCGAAAATGCCGATCGAAATCCAGACGGCTGGCGCGTGTCGCAAATACAGCCCTATTCCCGCGACGATATAGGCAAACCCGGCCAGAAAGTTGAACCACAGCACAAAGGGCACCGCGTTGCCCACTGCGGCCTGGGCTTCGGCGCTGCCAAACAGGGCGCGACCGCCAGAAAGCACCGTGAGCGCGCCGAACGCCAGCGCCACGATGGCGGCTACCCTTAGGCTGGTATTTCGGTTTGAAGCCATTTTCCTATCCTTTTTTCAAATGCGAGCATTGCCCGCGCAGGTTACTTTTGAAGGACATATGTGCCTGGTGCCTCGGTGAGGACGGGATAGCCTGATTTTGCGTTACCCATCCCCGGCGGCGTTGTTAGCTTGCCCGAGCGCGATCCAAGCCAAGCCACCCAAGACTCCCACCACGAACCATCCTGAGCATCTGTCTCGGCTTGCCAGGCTTCTGGATCAACATAGCGATCCATTACGTCTTTGGTACCGATCCGATAGGAGCGTCGCGCGTGGCCCGGCTCCGAGATGATGCCTGCGTTGTGCCCGCCACTGGTCAGCACGAAGGTCACGTCGGTATCAGTGAGTGCGTGTATCTTGAAGACTGAGTGCCAGGGCGCGACGTGATCCTTTACCGTTCCGACGGCAAAGATCGGCGCGCGGATATCGGACAGCGCAACCGGGCGTTCCTTGACCTGAAACCGCCCTTCGGACAGATCGTTATTCAGGTAAAGTTTTCGCAGGTATTCCGAGTGCATCGCATAGGGCATACGCGTGCCGTCCGTGTTCCACGCCATGAGATCGTTCATCGGCTGACGCTCGCCCATCAGGTATTCCCGAACCGCGCGCGACCAGATCAGATCATTCGAACGCAACATCTGGAAAGCGCCACCCATCTGGGTGGTGTCGAGATAACCCTGTTTCCACATGGCGCTATCGAGGAAGGCAAGCTGGCTTTCGTTGATGAAAAGCTGCAATTCGCCCGGTTCGGTGAAATCGACCTGACTGGCCAGCAGTGTCAAAGACGCAAAAGGATCATCCTCACCGCGTGCAATCGCTGCGGCAGCAATGGCTAGCAGTGTACCGCCCAGACAATATCCGGTCGCGTGAATCTTCTGATCCGGCACAATCGCTTGAATAGCCTCAAGTACTGCCATCACGCCCAGCTGTCGGTAATCCTCCATCGTCAGCTCGCGATCGTCTTCGTCCGGGTTCTTCCATGAGATCATGAAGACTGTGTAACCTTGCTCCACAAGATACCGCACCATCGAGTTTTGTTGCGACAGATCAAGGATATAGTATTTCATGATCCAGGCTGGGACGATGAGGATCGGCTCGGGGCGTACGGTGTCCGTGAGTGGGGCATACTGGATTAGTTCGATCAACCGATTGCGAAAAACCACCTTGCCGGGTGTCACCGCGACGTCCTGACCCGGTTGGAAGTTCTCTGCGCCTGCCGGGGGTGCCCCGGTCATGACGCTCTGTGCGTCCTCGACGAAGTTCTGCATGCCCCGGATCAGGTTCTGCCCTGCTTCGTCACGGGTTTTGCGCAGAATTTCGGGATTGGTTGGCAGAAAATTCGACGGCGAATACATATCGAGCAGCTGACGCGACAGGAATTGCAACTCGCGCTCGTGCTGGCCCGTGACGCCGGGAACGTCCGTAACGACGTTATGCCACCATTGCTGTTGCAGCAAGAAGCCCTGATAGATCATGTTGAACGGCTTCATTTGCCAGGCGTCGTCGCTGAACCGGTTATCCTGTGGCAAAGGCGTGATACAGGGTTCCGATTTGTTGGTTTTTGTCGCGCAATTGAATGCGAAACGGGTTTGGCGGCGGGCCTTGTCAGTGGCCTTTTCGACCAGCTGCAATTGCTTGCCGGGGGCCGCGGTGATGTGGGTGGCCCAATCGAACCAGGCCCCCATGAGCGCAGCGGGTGACAGCCCGTGGGTGGCGCGTGAAATGGCGCTTTGAGCGGTGTGGTTCATCGCGTCGTGCAATGAGGTGGCCGGACCATTTTCGCGTGGTTTCTGACCTGACGCTCCAGTCGATTTCTCGGGAGAAGGAGCGTCACCATCGGGCGCAGAAATGGGCCTGACCATCGCAATTGGTTTGCGTACGTTGCCCTTTGTCATTGCCTTTGAAGGGCGACTGCCTTTGCCATCCGCGTGCAATTGGGTGACTTGATGCTCGCCGTTTCTGTCCATGGTTGCTGTCCCTTTCTGACCACCCGGTCGGCAGGATGAAGGCTCGACCTGCGTATCATCTGTTGCCGTGTCTATACGACTCACTAAAAGATAGTAATTGATAACTATCTAATTTCAAGACATACTGTGCCAATCGACGGGAAATGGTCCGCATTCAGAATTCGGAGATCGTGATGCACACTGGAAAATCCAACATTGTCATAGGGTTCCTGTTTCTTTCTCTCTTCATGCTTTATGGATTCGTATTGATCTTTCTGCGCGATTTTGCACCGGGCAGGGAGCAGTGGATTGCTGACTACGGCGTCGGAGTGCATTTCGAATCGCGTCTGGCCCACGCACATGGCAACCTTTTTGCGCTTCTCAACATTGCGGTCGGGTTGGTGCTATTGCGCCTTCCGCCACCCGCTACATCTGGCCGATGGATTTCTTGGCTGGCACTGGCGGGCATGCTCATGCCCGTGGGGATACTGGCAGAAGTGCTGATCGGTGCGCCGCCGCTCTTTGTTATTGTCGGTGGTGTTTGCATGGTTCTGGCAATGGGCTGGCTGGCCTTTGCGGTCTGGCGGATGGAAATGCCGCAATGACAACACACACCCGACCAAAGAACCTGCCCGCCGAGGAGCGTCGCAATGTCACCGTCGAGGCGGTGATTGAACTGGCCGCGACGACCAACCCAGGCGACATCACCACGGCAGCCATCGCCAAACACATGCACCTGACGCAAGGCGCACTGTTTCGCCACTTCCCCAACAAGGAGGCGATCTGGCAGGCGGTAATGAAGTGGGTGGCCAAACGCCTGATGGCAAGGATCGACAAGGCGGCAGAGGGCGTCGAGTCGCCGCTGGCTGCGATGAGGTCGATGTTTTTGGCCCATGTCACCTTTGTGTCCGAACACCCCGGCGCACCGCGCATGTTGTTCGGCGAGCTTCAGGGGGCGAAACCGACACCAGCAAAACGCTTGGCCCGCGCGATGATGAAGCAATACGCAGAGCGCCTGAACCACCTGATCGAGGCCGGAAAGGCGTGCGGCGAACTGGCCGAGGATCTGGATAGTCAGGCTGCAGCCACACTGTTCATTGGCACCATTCAGGGGCTGGTCATGCAATCCCTTATGTCGGGGGATATGGAAAGGATGCGCGCCGACGCGCCGCGCGTGTTCGCCATCTATCAGCGCGGTATAGCGACCAAGCAGGACATGGCGGAGACAGGAAGGACTACGTCATGAATTTGCATTTTATGGGCGCAGCACAGGAAGTGACCGGATCCTGCTATCTCATGGAAACGAAGGGCCTGCGATTCCTGGTGGATTGTGGCATGGTGCAAGGCGGGCGCGAAGCTCCGGCGCGCAACCGCCAGCCGTTCGGTTTTGATGCCAAAAAGATCGATTTCGTGCTTCTAACCCATGCCCACATTGATCATAGCGGTCTGCTTCCCAAACTGACCCGCGCGGGCTTCAAAGGTCCGATCTATACGACGTCGGCCACCGCAGATTTGCTTGGGGTCATGTTGCCAGACAGCGCTCATATTCAGGAAGCTGACGCTGAGAGGGCCAAACGCAGGTCCCGTCGCGGCAAGACGACAGCGGCATCTGCGCCGATCTACACGATGCAAGACACGCGGGAATGCCTGCGCCAGGTTCAGGCGGTTGGTTATGACGACAAGCATGATCCGCACCCCGCAGTGCGCTGCCGTTTCCGGGATGCCGGCCATATTCTGGGCTCCGCGATCATCGAAGTCTGGATCACTGAAAACGGTAAGACCACAAAGATCGTGTTCAGCGGCGATCTGGGCCAGCCAGGGCGGCCTATCCTGCGCGATCCGACCATCATCGAGGAGGCCGACTGTCTGTTGATCGAATCCACTTACGGAAATCGCGATCACAAGGATCAAACGTCGACGGTGGAAGAGTTGATTGAGATCGTCGAAAACACCCGCCATGCCGGTGGAGGCAACATCATCGTGCCCGCCTTTGCGGTTGGTCGAACTCAGGAGGTTCTCTACCATCTACACCGGCTGACTTGTGAGGGACGGTTGCATGACCTGATGGTTTTTGTGGACTCGCCCATGGCCACAGAAGCCACACGGATCACCCGCCAGCATCTGGAACTGTTCGACGAACAAGCAACAAAGCTGGCTGGTTGGCATAAGGTTGGAACCAACCTGCCCTATCTGAAGTTCACGGCCAGCGTCGAGGAATCCAAAACGCTCAACCAGATTCGCTCTGGCGCGATCATTATTTCCGCAAGCGGCATGTGCACTGCCGGGCGCATCCGCCACCATTTGCGCGAAAACCTTCCCCGACGCGAAAGCGTGATCCTGATCACGGGATTTCAGGCAAAGGGTACATTGGGACGACGTCTTGTGGATGGTGCAAGACAGGTGCGCATGTTTGGCAAAGACGTACCAGTGCGAGCCGCTGTTCACACTCTGAACGGGTTTTCGGCCCATGCTGATCGCACCGCATTGCTTGCTTGGGCAGATGGTTTCAAGACGTCTCCCAAACAGACATTTGTGGTGCATGGCGAGGCCGATACAGCACAGGAATTCGCCGAGAAACTGCGTACTGACAAGGGCTGGAAAGTTTCGGTGCCGGAGCTTGGATCGAAAGTCGACCTCCTCAGAGGTCAACAATGATCAGCGAAGACGAACGCAAGGTATTGGCCGAAGCCATCCAGAAAAATCCGGCGTATCGCCTCGCCTACGAGGACGCCGACCTTATGGAACAGGATGACCTAAGGGCCATGCGCTTGCAGCTCGAACTGATCAAACCCGAGCGCGCTTTGCGTCGCCATGACGTCCGCTCAACGGTTGTCGTAATGGGGAGTGCGCGCATCGTCTCACCGGACAGGGCGCAAAGGCAGCTAGAGGACGCACAGACGCAAGGCAACCCTGCCAGTCCAAAAGCTAAGCGGCAGGTGGCGCAGGCCGAACGTCAGGTGCGACTGTCACGCTACTACGTCGAGGCCCAACGCTTTGCCGAATTGGTATCGTTGCGTTTTCAACAGGAAGACCGGCGTGATTTTGTTGTCGTGACCGGCGGAGGCCCGGGGATAATGGAAGCTGCAAATCTTGGTGCATACGACGTGGGCGCGCGATCGGCTGGGCTGAATATCACCTTGCCACACGAACAAACGCCAAATCCATTCATCACCCCTGATCTGGCTTTCCGCTTCCGCTATTTCGCCCTGCGCAAGATGCATTTCCTGATGCGGGCAAAGGCGCTTGTGGCGTTTCCGGGCGGCTTTGGCACTATGGATGAATTGTTCGAAGTTCTGACGCTTGTGCAGACTGGGAAAATGCCGAAATTACCAATCGTGCTATTCGGCCCAGAATTCTGGACGCGGGCGGTGGATTTCGACTACCTCGTCGCCGAGGGCATGATTTCCCCGCAGGATTGCCAGTTGTTCACCTTGGTTGAAACGGCAGATCAGGCCATCGCGGCGTTACTTGATTTCTATCAAGGCCAGCCGCCGGACGCGCCGCAAAATGACCCTGAAGGAGTTGCCTAAGTTATGTCACGTAAGTTTTCCATTATTCTCGTATTCGTCGTGCTGGCGGCTTTCTTGGGCTACGCCGGTTGGAAGGTCTTGTTGGAACCCAGCGACCTGCCCCCCGAAGGGTTTGCTCGTGGCAATGGGCGGATCGAGGCCGATCTGGTCGACATCTCCACCCGTCTGGCCGGGCGGGTTTCGGAAATCACCGTGCGCGAGGGCGATTTGGTGCAGCCCGGTGATGTGCTGGCGGTGATGGACACGACCGAGCTGCAGTCCCAAAGATTGCGCGCGCAGGCTGCCGTTGCCAGCGCCCAGGCGGCGGTGACGGTGGCACAGGCTGGTGTGACACAGGCCGAGGCCACGCTTGCGCTGTCGCAAAGCGAACTGGCCCGTGCCGAAACGTTGAACGAACGCGGCGTAGTTTCAGGCGAGGATCTGGATATCCGCCGCACCGAAACGCGATTGGCAGAGGCAGGGCTGGTCGCCGCAGAGGCCAGTGCCGTTGCCCAAGAACGCGCAGTCGACGCCGAAACCGCCGCGCTGGGAGAGATCGACGCCCGGATCGCGGATAGCACGCTTTACGCGACACAGGCTGGCCGGGTGCTCTACCGGTTGGCGCAGCCCGGCGAGGTGTTGGGCAGCGGTGGCCGGGTCTTGACGCTGGTCAGCCTTGGCGATGTCTACATGGAGTTCTTTCTGCCCGCGAGCGCCGCCCCGAGGGTTCAACTGGGCGACGAGGCGCGCATCGTGGTGGATGTCATGCCCGACGTCTCCGTACCGGCCATCGTCAGTTTTGTCGCACCGCAGGCGCAGTTCACGCCAAGACAGGTCGAAACCGAAGAAGAACGCGAAAGCCTGATGTTCCGGATCCGCGTGCGCATTCCGCAAGAACTGGTGGCCGAGCGTCTCGCTCAGGTCAAAACCGGCGTTCGCGGCGTGGCTTGGGTGCGTCTGGCTGGCACGGACGGCAGCGTGCCCGACTGGCCAGAGGGGCTGACACCACCGGTCGCCACTGTCTTGCCCGCGCCACAGGATGACGCGGCTGGCGGAAACTGACCAATGAACGCCAAGGGCAACTCAGAACGGATGGCGGTAAGGCTGTCAGGGGTGAAACACCTCTACGGCAAGGTGCAGGCGCTGCGGGATGTGACACTGGACCTGCCCGCAGGGCAAATGATCGGGCTGATCGGGCCGGACGGTGTGGGCAAATCAACCCTGATGGGGCTGATCGCAGGGGCCAAGAAGTTACAGGCGGGTCATGTCGAGACGCTGGGCGGCGATATGGCCAGCGCCCGCCACCGGGCCGATGTCGGGCGGCGGATCGCGTTCATGCCGCAGGGGCTGGGCCGCAATCTCTATCACGATCTCAGCCTTCAGGAAAACTTGGATTTCTTTGGCAAGCTGTTCGGGCTGGGCAAGGCCGAGCGCGCCGCGCAGATTTCGCGGTTGACCCGCGCCACCGGTCTTGCGCCGTTCATGGACCGGCCCGCAGGCAAGCTCTCGGGCGGGATGAAACAAAAGCTGGGCCTGTGTGCATCCCTGATCCACGATCCCGATTTCCTGTTGCTGGATGAACCGACGACTGGCGTTGACCCGTTGTCGCGTCGCCAGTTCTGGGATTTGATCGACACGATCCGCGCCGACCGCCCCGACATGAGCGTGCTGGTGTCCACTGCTTATATGGAAGAGGCCGCGCGCTTTGGTCATCTGGTGGCGATGGATGCGGGCAATATCCTGGCGACTGGCAGCCCCGCCGAACTTATGGAGCGCACTGGAACCGGAACTGTCGAGGCCGCCTATGTGGCGTTGCTTGGCGGCGAGAGCAAGGGGCCAGGAGTAACCACTCAGCCTGCCCCTACAACCGCAACCGAGACGGGCCCTCCTGCCATTCGCGCCGAAAATCTGACCAAACGATTTGGCGATTTCACTGCTGTCGATTCTGTCAGCTTCGAGATCGCGCGCGGCGAGATTTTCGGCTTTCTCGGCTCTAACGGCTGCGGCAAGACCACGACCATGAAGATGCTGACCGGGCTCACACCCGCCACGACAGGAGAGGCGTGGATCTTTGGCAAACCCGTGGACGCGCAGAACCTCGATGCGCGTCGGCGCGTCGGCTTCATGTCGCAATCCTTCTCGCTTTATGGCGAGTTGACGGTGCGCGAGAACCTGTTGCTGCACGCGCGGCTGTTTCACCTCGGCAGCGAGCTGACAACCCAGCGGATGGATGAACTTGTCCCGCGTTTCGGGCTTGAGCCTTATCTCGATCAGGGTGCCGCATCGCTGCCGTTGGGTGTGCGACAGCGCCTGTCACTGGCGGTTGCGGTGATCCACGCGCCTGACATCCTGATCCTTGATGAACCGACGTCCGGTGTCGATCCGCAGGCCCGCGATGCGTTCTGGGACATGCTGCTGGAACTGGCACATCGCGACGGGGTGACGATATTCATCTCGACACATTTCATGGATGAAGGCATGCGCTGCGATCGCATATCGCTGATGCATGCCGGCAAGGTGCTGGTGTCGGATGCCCCCAGGGAGCTGATCGAGGGGCGTGGCGTCGAGACTCTGGAGGATGCGTTTATCGCCTATATGTTAGACGCCCAGCCCCCCGAGGCCCCGGCTGATGAGGGCCTGTTGACGGCAAAAAGTGACCAGAAGCACGCGAAAACCGCGTCGAGGTTCAGCCTGCAGCGGCTGCTGGCCTTCACCACGCGCGAGGCGATGCAGGTGCGCCGCGACCCGGTGCGCCTCGTGTTTTCCTTCGTGGGCTCTGCGCTTTTGCTGCTGATCATGTCCTTCGGCATCTCGCAAGAGGTGCGCAACATCCCCTTCGCGGTCTTTGATCTTGACCAAAGCCCGGAAAGCCGCGCCTACCTGTCGGGGTTTCAGGACACTGCCTGGTTTTCCGAACGCCCGCCGATTTCAGGTGTGGACGAGTTGGAAAGCCGGATGGCAAGCGGCGAATTGGCGCTGGCGCTGCAAATCCCGCCTGATTTCGGTCGCTTTGTGCGACGCGGCGAAACTCCCGAAATCGCCGGGTTGATCGACGGGTCTGACACCAACCGCGCCGGAACGGTGGAAAGCTATGTCGAAGGGGCGCATGCGAGCATCCTTTCCAGTGATGCGCAGGGAACCCCTGCGTTGAATGTGCTGGTCATGTCCCAAGCTCAAGCGGGAACGCCACCGGTGCAACTGATCCCGCGCTTTCAGTACAACCCGGCGATGGAGAGCCTGCCCGCGATCGGCCCGTCCATCCCGCCGCTGTTGCTGCTGCTGTTCCCGGCGATCCTGATGGCGGTCAGCGTGGCGCGTGAAAAGGAAATCGGTACGATCACTAATTTCTACGTAACCCCGACCAGCCGCGCCGAATTCCTGATCGGCAAGCAGCTGGTCTATATCGGCATCACGCTGCTCAATTTCGTGATCCTGACGGCGCTTGTGGTGACCGTGCTGGGTGTGCCGCTCAAGGGTGATCCTGCGGCGCTGGTGCTGGGCGCATTGCTCTATGCGGTGGCGGCGACAGGTTACGGTCTTGTCGTATCGATGTTGACCAGCACGCAGGTGACGGCGGTCTTCGCGGCGGCGATCCTTTCGGTAATGCCAACGCTGCAATTCTCCGGCATGATCACGCCCGTTTCCTCGCTTGAAGGTGCGGCGCGGATCATGGGCACGTTCTGGCCGACCACTTGGTATATGGGCATCAGCGTCGGCACCTTTACCAAGGGGCTCGGCCTGTCTGAACTGTCGGGGCACCTGCTGCGTCTGGCCGCCTTTGGACCGGTCCTGACCTTGTTGGCCGTTCTGGCCCTGCGCAAGCAGGAGAAGTGATCATGCGAAGGCTGACAAATATCTTCTGGCTCGCAGGTAAAGAGCTGAAAAGTGTGCTCGGCGATCCGGTGATGGTGATCCTGATCATGTGGTCGTTTGTTGTCGCCGTGATGCTCGAGGCCAGCGGGGCCGGAGACACGGTTTATAACGCAGCCATCGCCATTCTTGACGAGGACAGCTCTGCGCTGACGCGGCAAATCTCCGACGCGCTTGGCCCGCCATGGTTTCAGACGCCGGTGATGATCACGCCCGACCAGGTAGCGACCGAAATGGACGCCGGGCAGATCATGTTCGTCCTCAGCTTTCCGCCCAGGTTCGAGGCGGATGTGATCGCAGGCCTGATGCCCGCCGCGCAGTTGGAGGTCGATGCCACTGCGGTCAGCCAGGCGCAGCTTGGCACCGATTACATCGGCAATATCCTGGTGTCGGAAACCCGCGCTTTTCTTTCGGGTAGCCCGGACGCGCCAGAGGCTGCCTTGCGGCTGGAACTGCGCCGCGCCTTCAACCCCAATGGCAATCCGGTCTGGTTCAAGGCCGTATCTTCGTTGCTCAACCAGCTTTCACTCTTGACCATCGCACTGACTGGGGCCGCGATGCTGCGCGAGCGCGAACAAGGCACCATCGAGCATTTGATGGTGATGCCGTTGACGCCCTTCGAGATCGCGTTGTCAAAGGTATTGGCCAATGTCGTCGTCGTCTTGGCGGCTTTCACGCTGTCACTGTTTTTCGTCGTGCAACAGGTATTGCAGGTGCCGGTTGCCGGGTCGGTTCCGCTGCTGCTGGCCGGGACTGCGATCTATCTGGCCGCCGCCGCCGCAATCGGGATGTTCCTCGGAACATTGGCGCGCAGCATGGCTCAGTTTGCACTTCTGGTGATTATGGTCGTGATCCCGATCATCATGCTGTCAGGCGGCATGGGCGCGGTCGAAAGCCAGCCAGACATCGTGCAACGCCTGACGATGGTACTCCCGTCACGGCACTTTTTGGCTTTTGCCAAGGCCGTAGTGTTTCGGGGAGCAGGTGTAACCGCAGTCTGGTTCGAATTGTCGCTGATGGCCGGCCTCGGTCTAAGCTTTTTTGCTGCAAGCCTGTTTCTGTTTCGCCGTTCGATGAGTTTGGCAGGATGACCATTGCAGAAGTTTGGAATACATCGACGCACAACGTTCTCACAGCGTCAGCGCATCCATGGGGAACGCAGATTTGACAGATTGGCCTGAGATTTCAGCGATACAAGGAATACACTAAGTGGCATTTTCCCAATGCAATGTTTCCAATTCATTAATTCGGTCGCTTCTTATTTTGCTGTTCCTTGCAGCGGCTGGTTGTGCACCTCGACCCGGACCAGAGACCCTGTCTGTGGTCGCTCAAGGCGAGACTGCGGCTCAAAGAGTGAACCTTCTCGTTGCCACGACACGCGCACGAAACACCAGCACAGGCAGTTATTCCGAGGTCCGAGCGCCCGCGCTCAATTATGAAGCATTCACGGTCTCCATTCCACCAAATCATGAGGTCACACGTATCGAATGGCCAGTATCACAACCGGACCCGCAGACCAGCTTTGCAGTGACAGATCGAACGGTCTTGACGGAATTTACGTTGGATGTCGGCCTAGAGCGATCCGGTCGAGGTGCAAACGTCGCTGGCAGGCGCGATATCGTGATCTTTGTTCATGGCTATAACCATAACTTCGTGGAATCCCTGTTTCGGCTGGCACAAATCGCCGCTGATGGAAACCTGGACGAAGTGCCCATCCTCTTTGCCTGGCCGTCTGCTGCATCCATAACGGGCTATATCGCCGACAGTGATGCTGCCACCTATTCGCGTGACGATCTGGTTGAACTGCTGACGATTGTCGCTGACGACCCGGCTGTCGGAGATATCACCTTATTTGGACACAGCATGGGCGGCTGGCTTGTCGCCGAAGCTCTGCGTCAGCTCAGGCTTAGTGGCCAGGACGGGGTAATCGCACGTTTAGATAATGTGGTGCTGGCCGCGCCGGATATCGACATAGATGTCTTTCGCCGTCAGGTCCAAACCATTGGCGCACTGACCCCACCCATGACCTTGCTCGTTTCGCCCGATGATCGCGTTTTGCGCCTCTCAGAGCGGTTAGCAGGATCGCGTCGCAGAGTGGGAACAACGGATGCAAGTGACCCCCGGGTTCAGGTTCTCGCTGCGGCCAATGGTATGCGAGTGATTGATATCTCGGAAGTGGACGCTCTGGGTGGAACCAATCACAATAGGTTCGCCGTACTTATGAGTGTCATTCCGCGCTCAACGAGGACCGCATTTGCTTCGCTTGCCCATGCGGGCGCATTTATCCTTGAACCGGTAAGCGCCACACTGGTCGCGTCTGGTCAGTAACGTCTGACTTTGCGATTCCGGGCACTTCTGATGCAAGTTGGGTCGGTTACTATAACGTGACGTGTTTTGTGCGACCAGAATAGTCGCCGAGAACAGTTTTGAAGATTGGTCTGTTTGGCATCCTACTTTACCTGCCGAAAAAACCGCCTTCGAAAGACTGATCTCAACTATTCCGTTGTTTGCCCGTCAAAATGCTCGTGGGACGTGTCAGCATCCGCCTTGGTTCTGTGAATGGTGCCGTCCAAATGCTCTGGCGGCCCGTAAATGGTGTAAAGCCGCAAAGGCTCTGAACCTGTGTTGATCACATTGTGTTTGGCACCGGCGGGAACGATCACGCCATCATCTGCTTTGACCTTGTTGACTACACCGTCAATCCGCACTTCCCCTGCACCGGTTTCGAAACGAAAGAACTGATCACGGTCGCCGTGGGTTTCCTCACCGATCTCTTCACCCGGCTGAAGCGCCATAAGCACCAGCTGAAGGTTTTGACCCGTATAGAGGACCTGGCGGAAATTTTCGTTGTGTTCGGTCAGCTTTTCGATGTCGTCAGCAAAGCCCTTCATTGCGAATTTCCTTTTGATGGTATCGGTGCCCAATGGCGTGCCCTTCGTATTTGAGCGACGGTAAGCGATCTAGGGAAAAACCGATTGATATTGATCAATGGCTTTTCGGCTCATCGCGTATAGCGAATGGACCAGACAAACATTTCAAAGGTAGAAGATTTCATGAACGGCAACGTGAACGCAGAAAACCAGACGACTGTCATCAACATACCGGAAGCTGTAGGTGTGTTCGACAGTTTCGATGACCTCCAAAAAGCGTTCTATGATCTTCGGATGGTGGGCTTCAGCCGGTATGACATCAGCCTCCTCGGCAAGCAGGAAGTCTTGGAGGAAAAGCTTGGTAAGGCGTATTGGCGCGCATCCGATCTGGAGGATGATCCAAAGGCTCCCCGCGCAGCATTTGTTTCTGAGGAGGCGATCGGCGAGTTGGAAGGCGCGATCGCAGGCGGTTTCTTCTTTCTCGGGTCATATGTTGCAATGGCCGCAATGCTCACGGCGGCAAGCACACTTGTAGCATCAATTGCTGCAATCGGAATTGGTGGCGTGCCAGCCGCAGTGGTCGGAACACTGCTGGCGCGGCGTGTGGGCCAGCAGCATAGAGACTACTACGCAAACCAGATCGAGCACGGTGGAATCCTGCTTTGGGTGAGAGTATCCGACAAGGAGCGTGAGGATGTCGCTGTGAAGATCATGAAACAGCATTCGGGGCGGGATGTGCATGTCCACCCATGGAGCGAATGAAATACCCAGTTGCGTCCATTGAATCCGCCGCGCACACATGGATCCCTGTTGGACCCGCAGATCGCTTCCAGAATCCAAAACTCTTTGCTAAGGATGGAAAGAACCATTTTAGATGGTAACCCAAAAGCGGCCATCTATACACCGAGGGCGGAGTTATGCAGCATCCCGCCAGACATTCATCGCCTTTTTCGGTCTCGCTGCGGCATCCATAAACGACTGCTTTGGACGCCGCTAAGCAGCATGCGACCATACAGTCTTGCAGCAGAATCTGTGCTGCGAGCGAGCGCAGCATGAAATCGCTACGGCCGGGTTGGGCTCTTCGGTAGCATTAGCTGCGGGCGACACGAACGTCTGCAATGTAGGCCGGGTTCATTCAAACCACCAGCACAGAAAAAGGGGAACCGCGATCCCACGGTTCCCCTTTGGGTTCAGATGGTCTCCCCCCTCGCGTGCCAATTAGGCGACCAGCGAGAGCCCCGCGCCCGCGTCCTGCGGCTGCTCACCGCTGTCGATGAACGGGATGATCGAGAAGGTCTGCCCGCCGCG
>JADQCD010000293.1 GCA_016278285.1 Actibacterium sp. | reverse complement strand
GGCTCGGAAGTGCTGGAAACCTCGGCCGGCGGCGAGCGGGCCTTTCGCTTCATCGAGGGGCCGATCTTCTGCCAGCTTCTGATGGCGGATGAGATCAACCGCGCCTCGCCCCGCACCCAGTCGGCGCTGCTTCAGGCCATGCAGGAGAAATCGGTGACCATCGCCGGGCAGGAACATGCGTTGGAGCCGCCGTTCCACGTTCTGGCCACCCAGAACCCGATCGAACAAGAGGGCACCTATCCGCTGCCCGAGGCGCAGCTCGATCGTTTCCTGGTGCAGATCGACGTGCCCTATCCCGACCGCCGGACCGAGCATGACATCCTGATCGCGACCACCGGCGTTGCCGAGGAAACCGCGCACCCGGTTTTTACCGCTGCGGAACTGATCGCGGCGCAGAAAACGCTGCGCCGGATGCCGGTGGGCGAGGCGGTGGTTGCGCTTATCCTGGATCTGGTGCGCGCTTGCCGCCCCGACAGCCCCGAGGCGCCCGATACGGTGAAGGAAAACATGGCCTGGGGGCCTGGCCCCCGCGCGGCGCAGGCACTGATGCTGACGGTGCGGGCGCAGGCGCTGCTGGAAGGTCGGCTCGTGCCGTCGGCCGAAGACGTGTTCGCCATGGCCGGCCCGGTGCTCAAGCACCGGATGGCGCTGAGTTTCGCGGCCCGCGCCCGCGGCGAAGACCTGAACGACATCATCCACACGGTTGCCGGCAGTGTCGGCGGCGCCAAGGCAGCCGCATGACAGAGGCAGCCGCCCTCAGGTCCCGCGCGGAAGGATTGGCCGCAGCGTTGCCGCCGTTGCTGGCCGATGCCGAGCATCTGGCCGCCACGGTGCTGCTGGGTGAGCACGGGCGCCGACGCGCCGGCATGGGCGACGAGTTCTGGCAATATCGCCCGGCGCATCCGGGCGACGAGGCGCGCAGCATCGACTGGCGCCGTTCCGGTCGGTCGGATGCGCATTTCATACGCGAAAAGGAGTGGCAGGCAGCACAGAGCGTTCTGCTTTGGGTCGACGACGCGCAGTCGATGGGATTCGCGGGCGACGGCACGCATGGCAGCAAGGCCGACCGCGCCCGACTGCTGGCGCTGGCCGTGGCGGTTCTTTTGGTGCGCGCAGGTGAACGGGTGGGGCTTTCGGGCGCCGGTCTGCCGCCGCGCCGGGGCGCGCTTCAACTGTTTCGCTTGGCCCAGGCGTTGGGAGCGGTGGCCGGGACCGCGGATTACGGAGCACCCGAAGCCCGTGGAATCCTGCCCCATTCGCGCGCCGTTTTCATTGGCGATTTTATGGGGGACCTCGCCCCGGTCGAGGCGGCGCTGGCTGTGGCAGCCGACCGGGGGGTGAAGGGCGCGATGGTTCAGATCCTCGACCCGCAGGAAGAGGCCTTTCCTTTCGACGGGCGCACCGTGTTCGAGAGTATGGCAGGCAGCCTGCGTCACGAAACGCTCAAGGCCGGGGATCTGCGCGGCCGTTATCTGGACCGGCTGGCGGAACGCAAGGCGTGGTTGTCGCATCTGGCGCGCCTTGCTGGCTGGCAATTTCACTGTCACCGCACCGATGAACCGGCGCAGTCCGCGCTGTTGTGGCTTTACCGGGCGCTGGAGCCGGTGCGCTGATGTTTGCTTTGGGTCCCATCGGTTTCACCGCGCCATGGCTGTTGCTGGGGCTGGCCGCCTTGCCGGTCCTGTGGATTTTGCTGCGCGCCGTTCCGCCGGCCCCGGTCAGACGCCGGTTTCCCGGCGTGGCGTTGCTGCTGGGCCTCAGCGACGACGAAACCCAGACGGACCGGACGCCCTGGTGGTTGCTGCTGTTGCGGATGCTGGCCGTCGCGGCGCTGATCGTGGGGTTTGCCGGCCCGGTCCTGAACCCGCAGGCCGAGCGGGGCGGTTCGGACCCGCTGCTGGTGTTGGTCGATGGAACATGGGCCGATGCGCGCGACTGGCCGCGCCGGATGGACCGCATCGATGCCGCGCTGGACGCGGCGGCGCGCAACGCCCGGCCCGTGGCCGTGGTCACCACGACGGAGCTGCCCGAGGGCAGCCCGCCATTCCGCGCCGCCGACAGCTGGCACTCGCAACTGCCCGGGTTCCAGCCGAGGCCCTGGGCACCCGATGCACGAAAGCTGACCGAATGGGCCACCGGCCTGGAGGGGGCGTTCGATACCTTCTGGCTGTCCGACGGGGTGGAACGCCCGTCGCGCGCGCCGCTTCTGACAGCGTTGGAGAAACACGGCACCGTCACCGTTTTCCAAAGCCCGCGCCCGATCCTTGCGCTTCGTCCGGCCCGGTTCGAGGATGGCGCCATCGCGCTGTCCGTTCAGCGCGCCAGCTCCGGCGTGGCGGCCGAAGCGACGATCATTGCGACCGGGCTGGACCCGAACGGCGTCGAACGCGATCTTGCCCGCGCTGTGGCCGAGTTCGACGCCGAGGCGACCGAGGCGCAGGTTCGGCTGGCCCTGCCGCCCGAACTGCGCAACCGGATCACGCGGTTTTCGATCCAGGGCGTCCGTTCGGCCGGGGCGGTGACGCTGACGGATGACAGCCTGAAACGCCGCCAGGTGGCATTGATCGCTGCCAGCGACGACCGCGAGGGGCTGCAACTGCTGTCCCCGCTGCATTACCTGCGGCAGGCGCTTGAACCCTCTGCCGACCTGGTCGAGGGGGCGCTGATGGATCTGCTGCTGGCAAACCCGGACGTGGTCATCCTGGCCGATGTGGCCAATCTTGCACCTGTCGAACAGCAGGCGCTGCTGGACTGGGTGAACGAGGGCGGGCTGCTGGTCCGCTTTGCCGGGCCCAGGCTGGCGGCCAGCGATGTCAGCCGCGCCGAAGAGGCGCCATTGATGCCGGTGCGCCTGCGCGCGGGCGGCCGCACTGTCGGTGGCGCGATGAGCTGGGGCGAACCCAAGACGCTGCGTCCGTTCGGCGAAGAGTCGCCGTTCCACGGACTGGCCGTGCCCGACGATGTGCGCGTCTCGGCGCAGGTGATGGCGCAACCCGATCCGACCCTGTCGGAACGCTCCATTGCCGCGTTGACCG
The DNA here is from genome assembly GCA_016278285.1 of Actibacterium sp. Classification (GTDB taxonomy): domain Bacteria; phylum Pseudomonadota; class Alphaproteobacteria; order Rhodobacterales; family Rhodobacteraceae; genus JADQCB01. The sequence goes on along the minus strand of JADQCD010000293.1, from coordinate 13,745 downwards.
ACGGCACGCCGCTGGTCACGCGCAAGGGCGTCGGCAAGGGGCAGGTGGTGCTGTTCCATGTCACCGCCAACGCCGAATGGTCCACCTTGCCATTGTCGGGCCTGTTCGTTCGAATGCTGGACCGTCTGGCGATCCCTTCGCGGGTTGCCCGACCGTCGTCCGATGCGCTGGCGGGCACGACCTGGGTGCCGCAGGATCTGCTGAACGCTTTCGGCATGATCGAGGCGGCCGGAACCCGGCCCGGCATTCCGGGCGAGGCGCTGGCCCGTGGCCGTCCCGGACCGGACACGCCGCCGGGGCTCTATGCCGGCGAGGACCGGCGTATCGCGCTGAACGTGTTCTCGGACGACACGCCGCTTTCGGCCGCGAAATGGCCCGCGCGCATCGCCGTGGAAGGGTTGGACGTGGCGCGCGAGAGGCTGTTGAAGGGCTGGTTCCTGGCTGCGGCGCTGGCGATGCTGGCGCTGGATGTCATGGCCTCGCTCTGGCTGTCGGGCAAGTTGCGCGGCCCGCATGCGGGGTTGGCCGCGACGATGGTGCTGGCACTGGTCCTGCCCCCCCACATGTCGCGGGCCCAGACGCCGCAGGACGATGCCCGCGCCATCGCCGCCACCACCGAGGTGGTGCTTGCCCATGTGGTCACCGGAAATCCCGAGATAGACCGCGTCGCACAAGCTGGTCTGCGCGGGTTGTCCCAGGTCCTGACGCAGCGCACCTCGGTCGAGCCGGCCGCACCGATCGCGGTGGATATCGAGACCGACGAGCTGTCGTTCTTTCCTTTTCTCTACTGGCCGGTCGCGGCGGATCAGCCGCTCCCGTCGCCCGAGGCCTATGCGCGGCTGAACCGCTACCTGCGCACCGGCGGCATGATCCTGTTCGACACGCGCGATGCCGATATTTCGCGATACGGGGGGGGCTCGCCGGCCGCGCGCAAACTGCAGCAGATCGCGGCACCGCTGGACATCCCGCCGCTGGAGCCCGTGCCGCAGGACCATGTGCTGACGCGCACCTTTTATCTGCTTCAGGATTTTCCCGGCCGCTATGACAGCCGCGATGTCTGGGTCGAGGCCGCGCCGCCCGATGCCCGCCGGGCCGAAGGGATGCCGTTCCGCGATCTCAATGACGGGGTGACGCCGGTGGTGATCGGCGGCAATGACTGGGCCGCGGCCTGGGCGGTGGACGAAAACCGCGTGCCGCTGTTTCCCGTCGGCCGCGGTTATGCCGGCGAACGGCAGCGCGAAATTGCCTATCGCTTCGGCGTGAACCTGATAATGCATGTCCTGACCGGTAACTACAAATCCGATCAGGTCCATGTGCCCGCGCTTCTGGACAGGCTGGGCCAATGAACGGGGGGACGATGATCTTCGACCCGCTTTTGCCGTGGGCTGTGATCTGGATCGCGGTGGCCCTGTGCCTGGCCTTCGTCATCCTGGCGGTGTGGCGCGGGTTGTCGGGCTGGTGGCTCCGCGGTCTGGCCGCGGCGTTTCTTCTGGTGGCAATCGCAAATCCGTCGCTGCAACGCGAAGAGCGGATGCCGCTGTCCGACATCGTGGTTCTTGTGGTGGACGAAAGTGCCAGCCAACGCCTGTCCGACAGGCCGGGGCAGACGCAACAGGCCATAGACCGGGTGCGCGCCGAGATCGCGGCGATGGACGACACCGAACTGCGCGTTGTCCGGCTGGGCGACGGCGAAGGCGACAGCGGAACGCTTCTGATGGGCGCATTGTCCGAGGCATTGGCCGAAGTGCCCCGCGCCCGCCTGGCCGGTGCGATCCTGCTGACCGACGGGCAACTGCACGATATCGAAAATGCGCCGGACATGCCTGCGCCGCTGCATGCGCTGCTGACCGGGCGCGCTGACGATTGGGATCGGCGGCTGGTGGTCAAGAATGCCCCGGCCTTTGCGATCATCGACGAAGAGATCAACCTGACCCTGCGCATCGAGGATCAGGGCGTGGTGCCCGCCGCCCAGAACGGACAGGTCGTGCTTTCGATCTCTGTGGATGGTGCGGAACCGGAGATGTTCACGGTCCCGGTGGGCCGCGACCTGTCCCTTCCGGTCACGCTCAACCACGGCGGGATGAACGTGATCCAGTTCCGCCTGGCGGGCGCCGAGGGTGAGTTGACCGACCGCAACAATGCCGCCGTCGTGCAGATCAACGGCGTGCGTGACCGGCTGCGGGTTCTGCTGGTCTCGGGAGAGCCGCATCCCGGCGAGCGGACATGGCGCAATCTTCTGAAATCCGACTCCTCTGTCGATCTGGTGCATTTCACCATTCTGCGCCCGCCGGAAAAGCAGGACGGCGTGCCGGTGAGCGAGCTGTCCCTGATCGCCTTTCCCACGCGCGAGCTGTTCCTGGAGAAAGTGGACGATTTCGACCTGATCATCTTCGATCGCTATCACAGGCGCGGCATCCTGCCATCTGTCTATCTGGACAATGTACGTCGCTATGTGGAAACCGGAGGCGCGGTGTTGATCGCGGCGGGACCGGATTTCGCAGGCGCCGGAAGCCTGTATCACTCGCCCCTGGGTGAGATCATGCCCGCCGAACCCACCGCACGCGTTTATGAACAGGGCTTTCGTCCCGAGGTCAGCGAATTGGGCCGGCGCCATCCGGTGACCGAGGGGCTGAAGCAGGCCTGGAACGGCGTCGGCAACGAGGAATGGGGCCGCTGGTTCCGCCAGATCGCGCTTGAGGCAAAAAGCGCGACGGCGCAGGTGGTGATGCGGGGTATCGATGACAGCCCGCTGCTGGTGCTCGATCGGGTGGGGGAAGGGCGCATCGCGCTGCTGGGCTCGGACCATGCCTGGCTGTGGAACCGCGGCTTCGAGGGCGGCGGCCCGCAGCTGGAGCTGCTGCGCCGGCTGGCGCACTGGATGATGAAGGAACCCGAACTTGAGGAAGAGGCGTTGCGGGCCCGGACCGAGGGCCAGACCATCACCGTGATCCGCCGGTCGTTGAAGGACATCCCCCGCAAGGTGGAGATCACCGGCCCGGATGGCACCGTGACCACGCTGCCGCTTGAGCAGACCAGCCCGGGTCGCTATTCCGGCATGCTCGAGGGGCCTGAAATCGGCCTCTACCGCCTGACCGACGGCGAGTTGCAGACGGTCACCGCGCTCGGCCCGGCCGCGCCGCGTGAATTTGAGGAAACCATCGCCACCGCCGAAAAGCTGGCCCCGGCGCTGGAGCGGTCGCGGGGCGGGTATCTTTGGCTGATGAATGGAATGCCCGACATCCGGCAGGTGCGCCAGGGGCGCCTCGCCGCCGGGCGCGGCTGGGTCGGGATCACCCCGCGCGGCGCCTATCGGACGGCGGATGTCACGCTGATACCTCTGGCGCCCGCCTGGCTGATGCTGGTTCTGGCCGGTGGCCTCCTGATCGGCGGCTGGATGCGCGAAGGCCGGCGCTAGGGGGGCGGGCGGTCAGCGCGGGATCACCATGTCGACTTTCTCTGCTGCCCAGCCATCCACGTTGCACCGCGCACGGATCGTCACGCTGCCGATGCCGTCGGGAATCGCGATGCCCGACAGCGACCGGGTAAAGGGCTGTTCGTTAACATGCGGGTGCAGCAGTTCTCGAAACCCCAGGCGTGTGCCATCGGGGGCCAGAACCTCCCATCCGTCGGCATAGTGGTCCCAGCCGGAATCGGGGTGCAGCAGCGTGACATCGACGCGAAAACCGGCGCCGGAGGGTGCCAGGCTGGCGTCGGAAATCACCGGCGGATCGGCCACGGCGGGCGCGGCGAACAGCAGGAATATCGGCAAGGCGGATCGCATCCGGTCTTCTTTCATGGTCACGCTGCCACGATATCCTGTGCGCTACCAATCACGATTGCGCGCTCTTCATCAGGGCGCGGCGGGAATCCGAGGCGAATTCACGCCGCCAGAGAACCAGCAGGGTGATCAGCGTGGCCAGGATCAACGCCGCGGCGCCGAGCAGCCAGGCCAGGCCGCCAAGCGCGAAATAGAGCGAACGCATGCCGCGGTTGAAACTTTTGGCGGCGGATATGTTCAGATCTGCAGCCTGATCGGCGCGCAGAAGGACGTTCGGATCCTCGATATCGTTCGGCACGGCGGCCATCGTCACGGCGCAATAGCCGAACAGTCGGTGCGACCAGACGAATTTCAGGAATGCGTTGGTAACGAACAGAAGGACGGCCAGCAGCTTGACCTCCCAAACCACGGCCGGCGCGGTGTCCAGGCTCAGGTCGCGTGCAAGGCCAAGCAGATGTTCGGTATTACCCACCAGAGCGAGGCCGCCACCGATCGCGATCATCGACGCAGAGGCAAAAAAGCTGGTGCCCTGGCGCAGCGATGCAAGGATGGAAGCGTCGAAAATGCGCGGCTGGCGGGTGACCATCTCGCGCATCCATTCGCGACGAAAGCGGACCATCAGCACAGAGACGGAGGGGTGATGCCGGGGCGCGCGTTCGATCGCCAGTCCGATGCCGACCCAACCCAACAGCCAGAGCGCCACCGCCAGAGAATCCAGAAACCCGAAAAGGTGAATGCGGCTTAGAATGTCCATATGTGCAAGTTTATCGCCGGGATGATGACTTGCCAGCCCGAATAATTGGTTATATAATTTTACCAATACTGCCCAGGGGAGACGACGATGGAAATGCCAAGCCCGAACCCGTCCGTTCTGGCGAAAAAGGCACGGATTGTCGAGCGTTTGTCAGGAGTTTTACCGCCCGATGCGGTAATCCATGACGCGACCGAGACACGCGTCTATGAATGCGATGCTCTGACAGCTTACAAATGCCCCCCGCTTTGTGCGGTGCTGCCCGCTTCGACCGAAGAGGTCGCCGCGGTATTGAAGATCTGTCACGAAGAGGGTGTTCCGGTGGTTCCGCGCGGGGCGGGCACGTCGCTGGCCGGCGGGGCGCTGCCGACCGCAGATTGTGTGGTCGTGGGTGTGGCGCGGCTGAACGAGGTGCTGGAAACGGATTACGAGAACCGCCTGATCCGGGTTCAGTCCGGGCGCACCAACCTGTCGGTCACCGGAGCCGTCGAGGCGGACGGTTTCTTTTATGCGCCGGATCCGTCGTCGCAGCTGGCTTGCGCCATCGCGGGAAATATTGGCATGAACTCTGGCGGGGCGCATTGTCTGAAATACGGCGTGACCACCAACAACCTGCTGGGCGTAACGATGGTTCTGATGGACGGCAGCGTTGTGGAAATCGGCGGCGGGCATCTGGACGCGCCGGGGCTTGACCTGCTGGGCTTGGTCTGCGGCAGTGAAGGACAGTTGGGAATTGTCACCGAGGCCACGCTGCGCATTCTGCGAAAACCCGAAGGGGCGCGTCCCGTTCTGATCGGCTACGACAGCAACGAGGTCGCCGGGCAATGCGTGAGCGACATCATAAAGGCCGGTGTGCTGCCCGTGGCGATCGAGTTCATGGACCGCCCATGCATCCGCGCCACCGAGGCTTTCGCCCATGCCGGCTATCCCGATTGCGAGGCCTTGCTGATCGTCGAGGTCGAAGGGTCCGACGACGAGATCGACGCGCAGCTTGGCGTGATCACCCAGATCGCGCGCAAGCACGATCCTGTCGAGCTGCGCGAGGCGCAGGATGCCGATCAGGCGGCCCGGATCTGGCTGGGTCGCAAATCGGCCTTCGGGGCGATGGGGCAGATCAACGACTACATGTGCCTTGACGGCACGATCCCGGTCTCAAGCCTGCCGCATGTGTTGCGGCGCATTGGCGAGATGTCGAAGGACTACGGGCTGGACGTGGGGAATGTTTTCCACGCTGGAGATGGCAACATGCACCCGCTGATCCTGTTCGATGCCAACAAGCCGGGAGATCTGGAACGATGCGAGGCGTTCGGCGCGGATATCCTGAAGCTCTGCGTCGAGGTCGGGGGATGCCTTACCGGCGAACATGGCGTGGGAATAGAGAAGCGTGACCTGATGGGGACGCAGTTCGATCCCGTTGATCTGGATGCACAGATACGCATCAAGGACGTGTTCGACCCGAAATGGCTGTTGAACCCGGCCAAGGTGTTTCCCTTGGCTGCCACTGAAAGCCGTCGCGCGGCATGACGCGCGCGGTGGGGGCTGTTCCCGGCGCGCCCTCACGAGGAACCTGGATCGAAACCAATGATGAATCCGACGACAGAGGCCGAGCTGGCCGAAGCGATTGCCGCCGCGGATGGACCTTTGCGGGTAATCGGCGGAGGTACGCGCCCGATCGGATATCCGGCGGGGGGGCAGGGCCTTTCGGTGGCCGGTCTTTCGGGTGTCGAACTGTACGAGCCCGGGGCACTGACCATCGTTGCGAAGGCAGGCACGCCGCTGGCCGAGGTCGAGGCGACGCTCGCGGCTGGGGGGCAGCGTCTGCCGTTCGAGCCGATGGATCATCGCGCACTGCTGGGAACGCAGGGAGAACCGACGATCGGCGGGGTGGTCGCGGCCAATGTCTCGGGACCCCGACGCATCCAGGCCGGGGCCTGCCGCGACAGCCTGATCGGGGTGCGTTTCGTCGATGGTCGGGGAAACGCGATCAAGAGCGGGGGCCGCGTGATGAAGAACGTCACCGGCTATGACCTCGTGAAGTTTCTGGCCGGGAGTTACGGCACGCTTGGCGTGCTCAGCCAGGTCAGCTTCAAGGTGTTGCCGCGGCCCGACGCGATCGCCGTTCTGCGCATCGAGGGGTTGAACGACGTTGACGCGGTGCGCGCGCTGGCCATGGGTCTGACTTCGCCCTTCGAAGTGTCGGGGGCCGCGCATGTGCCCGCGGGCATCGACGGCGCGCCGCTGACGATGATCCGGATCGAGGGGTTCGAAGCCTCGGTATCCTATCGTGCGGATGAGCTTGAGAAGCTGCTTGCCGAATTTGGCGAAATCACGGTCGAGCTCGATCCCGAGCGGGCAGCGACCGACTGGCGCCGGGTGCGGGATGTGGAGGTTTTCGCAGGCGCGGCAGGCGATGTCTGGCGCATCTCGGTCAAGCCTTCGGACGGGCCGCGCGCCGTGGCGGCGATCGGGGCGCGCGGGGTGCTTTACGACTGGGGCGGCGGGCTGATCTGGGCGCTTGTTGACGAAGGGCGCGATATCCGTCCGGCGCTGTCGGGCATCCCGGGCCATGCGACGCTGGTGCGCGCCGACGAGAAGACCTGCGCCGCGATCCCGGTCTTCCACCCCGAGGCCGGGCCACTGGCCGCGATCAGCGCGGGATTGCGCCGACAGTTCGACCCGCGCGGCATTCTGAACCCCGGACTGATGGGCTGACACATGAAGACGAATTTCACCGCCGAGCAATTGCAGGATCCGGGTATCGCGCGATCGAACGAGATCCTGCGCGCCTGTGTTCATTGCGGATTCTGCACCGCGACCTGCCCGACCTATCAGGTGCTGGGGGATGAGCTGGATTCCCCGCGCGGCCGCATCTATCTGATCAAGGATATGCTGGAAAACGACCGGCCCGCCGACGAAAAGACCGTCAAGCATATCGACCGATGCCTGTCCTGTCTGGCCTGCATGACAACCTGCCCTTCGGGCGTGCATTACATGCACCTGGTCGACCATGCGCGCGACTATATCGAGCGGACCTACAAACGTCCCTTCGGCGATCGTGCCCTGCGCTGGCTTCTGGCGCGCATTCTGCCCTATCCCGGGCGGTTCCGGCTGGCGCTGATGGCAGCGAAGATCGGCAAGCCCATTGCCGGTCTCATGCCCGACAAACGGCTGAAGGCGATGCTCGACATGGCGCCCGCGCGCATTCCGCCGGTCAGCCGCAACGACGATCCGCAGGTGTTCCCGGCAACGGGCACGCGCAAGATGCGCGTGGCGCTGATGACGGGCTGCGCGCAGCGGGCGTTGAACACCGACATCAACGACGCGACCATCCGCCTTTTGTGTCGATTGGGCTGCGAGGTGGTGATTGCCCGCGGCATGGGGTGCTGCGGGGCTCTGACTCATCACATGGGCAAGACGGCCGAATCGCACGCGACGGCGACGAAAAACATCCGCGCCTGGCACGCCGAGATGGCCGGCGACGGGCTCGATGCCGTGGTGATAAACACGTCGGGCTGTGGCACGACGGTCAAGGATTACGGCCACATGTTCCGAAACGAGCCTCTGGCCGAGGATGCTGCGGCGGTTTCGGATATTGCGATGGATGTCAGCGAACTTTTGATGAAGCTCGACCTGCCCGCGGGGGAGGGTCGCGGCCTGACGGTGGCCTATCACGCGGCCTGTTCGTTGCAGCACGGCCAGCAGATCAAGACCTACCCCAAGGATCTTCTGAAGCGCGCGGGGTTCGCGGTGGTCGAGCCTGCAGACAGCCATCTTTGTTGCGGATCGGCCGGAACCTACAATCTGATGCAGCCCGATATCTGGGCCAAGCTCAAGGATCGCAAGGTTCGCACGCTGGAGGCAAAATCCCCTGACGTGATCGCCGCGGGAAATATCGGCTGCATGATGCAGATCGGTGGCGGAACGGATGTTCCGGTGGTTCACACGGTCGAACTGCTCGACTGGGCCACGGGCGGCCCGGCGCCGCGGGGAATTTCCGGGCTCAGCCATAATCCTGCCTAATCGTCCTGCTACGGAACCGCCAAAGCAGGGGAGATGTCATGCTGCGGTTGCTCACGATGTTCGTGGTCGGCGCTTTTTTCGCCGCGTCGCAGTCGGCGGTTGGGGCGGAAACCGGTCTGGAACGCCTTTCGACAAGCCAGGATGGAAAGTCATGGCAGGCGGTGGGCCGTCTGAACCTCGGGGATTGGGGGTTTTGCACCGGCGCGCTGATCGAGCCGGACCTGGTGCTGACCGCTGCGCATTGCCTCTATGACGAAAAGACCGGCGACATCGTCGATCTGGACCGGCTGCAATTCCTTGCGGGGTGGCGTAACGGCCGGGCCGAAGCCTATCGCAAGATCAAACAGGGCATCGTTCACCCGCGCTATGCCTATCATGACAGCGACCGGATAAACCGTGTCGCCTATGATCTGGCGCTGTTGCGGCTGGTTCGCCCGATCCGCCTGCCTGGGCTCGTTCCCTTCGGCACGGCCCGGCGGCCGCACAAGGGCGATGAGGTCGGCGTGGTGTCCTACGCGCAGGATCGGGCCGAAGCGCCGTCGCTTCAGCGATCATGTCATGTTCTTGCGGGACGGCCCGGCGTTCTGATGCTGTCGTGCAAGGTCGATTTCGGCGCCTCGGGGTCCCCCGTATTCACATTCGAGGATGGTGTCGCGCGAATCGTTTCGGTCGTCTCGTCCATGGCGACGGGCGAGAACGGGCAAGTGGCCCTGGGCACGTCGCTGGAGGAGTCCCTTTCCCTGTTGCGCGAGAGATTGGCGATGGACGTGGGCACCATCGCGCCGCCCACCCGCGTTGTTCGCCGTTTCGAACATGAGGGGACACCAAAGAATACGGGCGCCAAGTTTCTGCGCCCCTGACTGTCTTGACAGCAAAAAAGGCGTTTCCCATATCGGCGTTGCGCAGGCGCCAGTCCGGGCCTGTGATTGGACGGTCCGTCCCGCAACGGGAGGGCCAGGTTGAAACATCGCTCAAGAGAGGATGAAGAAACATGCGCAGTTACGATCTTTCCCCGCTTTATCGCGCCACGGTGGGCTTCGACCGGGTGGCCGACCTGATGGACCGGGTGCTGACCAATGATGTCGCGCAGCCGGCATATCCGCCCTACAACATCGAAAAGACCTCGGACGACTCCTATCGCATTTCGCTGGCGGTCGCCGGGTTCTCGGCGGATGATCTGTCGGTGGATGTGAAGGAAAATGCATTGGTCATTTCCGCGCGCAAGACCGAGGATGAAACTCCGCGCACATTCCTTCACCGCGGGATCGCCACGCGCGCCTTCGAACGGCGCTTTCATCTGGCCGACCATGTGAAGGTCACCGGCGCCAGCCATGTGGATGGCATGTTGCATATCGACCTGGTGCGCGAAGTGCCCGAGGCATTGAAACCCCGCCGGATCGAGATCGCACGCGGCGACACCGTCGAACGCCGAGCCCTGGAAAGCGCCGAGGCCTGATCCAGGCTTGGGGATGAAACCGTTGCGGCGCGTGACCTTTGAAGGTTGCGCGCCTTTTCTTGCGGGGATCGCGCCGGACCGGCCATATCCAGTGACGCGTCGATCCGCACGCGGCGGCGGTTTTCCGGCCCCTCGATCCGAATGGCCCCGGGCGGGCAATGCGCCCCAACGGCCTGCGACGCACAAGACGGCGGCGTTTGCCGATGGCAAATTCCGGTTGCGTGCCGGATTGCGTCTGCCATTTTCAAGGCGCAAAAGGATCGGCGGCGTGTGGTTGGCGCGGCGTCATTGACCGGAGGTCTGAATGGATTACGATGATGCATATGCCAACGCGCCCTACATACCCGGCGCCGATGACTATCCCGGGAAATGGCAGGACCGGGCTGCGGCTTTCCGTGCCAATGCGCGCGCGCGACCGGATCTGGCCTATGGTCCGCATCCGCGCCAGAAATTCGATCTGTTCCTGCCCGAAGGGGCGGCGCAGGGTCTGGTCGTGTTCGTCCATGGCGGATATTGGCTAAAGTTCGACCGCAGGATGTGGTCGCATCTGGCGGCCGGACCGCTGGCGTGGGGCTGGGCTGTTGCCATGCCGTCCTATCGCCTTGCCCCAGAGGTCCATATCGCCGAGATAACCCAAGACGTGCACAAGGCGGTCGCGGCGGCGGCGGCCGAGGTCGCCGGGCCGATCGTCATGGCCGGTCACTCCGCCGGCGGACATCTGGTGGCGCGAATGCTCTGCCCCGATGTCGGGTTGACAGCAGAGGTTGCGGACCGCCTTGAAAGGGTGATGCCGATTTCCGGCCTGTCGGACTTGCGCCCGCTTATCCACACGGCGATGAACGGTGACCTTCGAATGGACCTGTCCGAGGCCCGGGCAGAAAGCCCCGCGCTTTGCGCCAATCCCCTGCCGGTGCCGGTCATCGCCTGGGTCGGAGGGGCGGAACGGCCCGTTTTTCTGGATCAGTCCCGCTGGCTGTCCGACGCGTGGCCGCAGACGGAACTGCATGTCGAGGCAGGCCGTCACCATTTCGACGTGATCGAAGGTCTCGAAACACCCGACAGCCACCTGACGCGTGCCCTGCTCGACGGGATCTAGCCGAACCGCGCGTGCCATGTCGGCACGGTATCTCCGGGCGCGGGCGTTGCGTGATAGACACCCCGCGCGATCGCCCGTGCCAGGCAGGTGGCCGCCGCATGGCCCAACCGCAGCGCGTCGAAGACAGGGTCGCGCAAGGGGTGCGCGCCCGTTGCCGCGGCGAACACCAGGTCGCCGTCCAGCGGCGTATGGCTGGGAACGATCGCCCGGGCCATTCCGTCATGCGCGGCGATCGCCATGCGCGTGGCCTGCGCCTGGGTCAGCACGGCATCAGTGGCGACGATGGCGATCGTGGTGCTCTGGCCCAGCCGCGCCTCGGGATGCGGTTCGTGATGCGGGTCGTGATGGCCGGGCCCCTTCGCGCCGAACTCACCGCCCATTTCGAACGGGGCCGCCCAGAATTCCGGCCCGTCGCCCATGGTGACCGACCCCAGCGCGTTCACCGCCACAAGCGCCCCGACCGTGAGCCCGCTTTCCAGCACGACCGAGGCCGAGCCCAGCCCGCCCTTCAAAGCGGCCGCCGTCGCCCCGGTTCCGGCCCCGGATGTGCCGATCATGAATTCCGTGCCCGCCGCCTCCAGCGCCGCGCGGCCCAGTTGCTTGTAAGGGGTGTCGGCCCAGTCCTTGGCACCGCCGTTCAACAGATCGAACAGGATCGCCCCGGGCACGATCGGCACCCTCTGGTCGCCCACGGCGAAGCCGCGCCCGGCGGCGCGCAGCGCGTCCGCGACCCCCGATGCCGCATCAAGGCCAAAAGACGAGCCTCCCGACAATACCAGCGCGTCAACTTCCTGCACCAGTTTGTCAGGGGCCAGAAGATCTGTCTCGCGCGTCCCGGGCGCACCCCCCATGACATGAACGCCCGCGACGAAAGGCGCATCGCCCACCAGCACGCTCACCCCGGTCTTGACCGACGTATCCGCCGCATTCCCGACGCGCAGCCCGGCCACATCGGTAATCAGGTTCCGCGCTCCGGGTTTCATCGCTCCCCCTGCTTCATCTTGCCTGAAATACTCAAGTCACGCCCTCAGATGCACCGCCCGCCATCGACCTCCATGGCCACGCCGGTGATCATGCCGGCCTCATGCGAACACAGGAACGCGGCGGCATTGCCCATGTCTTCGGGGGTCGAAAAGCGGCCCAGCGGAATCGTCGACAGGAATTTTGCGCGCATTTCCGGCGTGTCTTCGCCCATGAACGAGGCCAGCAGCGGCGTTTCTCCCGCCACGGGGCACAGCGCGTTCACGCGTATGCCGTCAGGGGCCAGTTCCACTGCCATGGTCTTGGTCGCCGTGATCATCCAGCCCTTGGAGGCATTGTACCAGTTCAGCCCGGGGCGTGGCGATAGCCCCGCGGTCGAGGCGATGTTCAGGATCGCGCCCGTCCCGTTTGCCTTCATGTGTGGCACGACGTGCCGCGCGGTCAGGTAGACCGATTTGGCGTTGACTGCCATCACGCGGTCGAATTCCGTCTCGGGCACGTCTTCCAGAGGCATCGGCTTATGGGTGATCCCTGCATTGTTCACCAGGATGTCCAGCCGACCGAATGCGTTGGTTGCGGCCTCGGCCATCGCCGCGACCGAGGTGTCGTCGGCCACGTCCACATGCTGGGCCGATCCGCCAACCTCTTCAGCGATCGCCTTTGCCGCGTCCATGTTGATATCGGCGACCATCACCCGTGCCCCTTCGGCCGCGAATTTCCGCACGATCCCCGCGCCGAAACCCGATCCGCCGCCGGTCACCACCGCCGTTTGTCCTTCAAGCCGCATCCGTTTCTCCCTGTTTTCGCGGATCACCCATGCCGCGCCGCGACGGTTTTCAGCACCGAAAAGCCAAACAGCGCCTCGAACCCCTTTTCACGCCCGTGGCCCGACCGGCCAACCCCGCCGAAAGGCAATTCGACGCCGCCGCCCGCACCAAAGTTGTTGATGAAGACCTGCCCGGCATGCAGGTGTTTCGCAAGGCGCATCTGCCGCGCCCCGTCGGCGGTCCAGATCGCCGCGACCAGCCCGTAATCGGTGCCGTTGGCGATGGCGACGGCCTCTTGCTCATTCTCGAAGGGGATCACGACCTGCACGGGACCGAAAATCTCTTCCTGCGCAAGGATATGATCGCCCGTGGCACCGGCCAGAAGGGTCGGCGCCAAGTAATGCCCGCCCGCCGGCGCGTGGTTCACGATCCGTCCCCGGCCCGCGATCTCCAGGTCGGCCGCCTGCGCCAGATAGCCCTCGACCACTTCTTTCTGCCGGGCAGAGATCAGCGGCCCCACATTCGGATCCTCCAGGGCCGGGCCGACCGTCAGCGCGTCATAGCGTGCCGCCATGCGTTCCAGCAATTCATCGTGGCGTGCCTTGTGCACCAGGATGCGCGAAGCGGCCGAGCAGGTCTGCCCGGCATTCTGGATCCCTGCGTTCACCAGGAAGGGCAGGGCCGCGTCCAGATCGGCATCGTCGAATACCAGTTGCGGAGATTTGCCGCCCAGTTCCAACGTCACCGGCACGACGTTGCGCGCCGCCGCCGCCTGCACCAGCGCGCCCACGCCGACCGAGCCGGTGAACGAGATATGCTGGATGCCCGGATGCGCCGACAGCGCCGCGCCGGCCTCTTCGCCCAGGCCCGGCACCACGTTCAGCGCGCCGGGCGGC
>JADQCD010000213.1 GCA_016278285.1 Actibacterium sp. | reverse complement strand
CGCCATCGCCAGCGCGCAACCGGCCGCGGCAACCGCTGCGGCTTTGCGCCCGCCGACCGGGGCGGCGCAACCCTCGCGGCCTGTCCCCGCTGCACCGGTGTCGGCAAGCATCGCGACGGGACGCATCGCCAACACGGTAACGCCGACGGCCGACGCGGTGCCCCCGGCCGCGGTGCCCGCGCCGCCGGGACGCAAGCTTGCCGCCGCCGCACCCGACGTTCCCGCAACGCCGACCCCCACCGATTCTTCACCGCAACTGCCGGTCGAGGGCCAAAAGGCCAAGGCGGCACTGGCCTGGAGCGGCGCCGACGACAACACGATTGACCCGGTTTCACTGGCTGCCATCGCCGCCTTTTCCCGCCCCGGAGAGATCGACCCTTCCGGCGGCGAACCCGAAAGGCTGCGTGACGGCATCGCCGGGATCCTGGCCTCGGTGCCTTGTGCGCGGCTTCAGGCGACGTTCATACCCGAGACGGGAACCCTGCAACTGCGCGGGCATGTGCCCGAAGACGGGTTGAAAAACCCGGTGCGTGACGCGCTGAGGGCACAGCTGGGAGACTCGATTCCGATCGACGACCAGCTACGCATCCTGCCGCGTCCGCAATGCGGCGCGCTGTCGGGCATTGCCGCGGTCGGCCTGCCGCAATCGAACGAGCAATTGACCAACCCGCGGGTGATCGGGCCGAACGCTTTCGTGCGCAACTACGATTACGGTGCGGGCGACCGGCTCGAGTTTTCGCTTGAGGCGCCCGAGTATCGTAGTTTCATCCATGTGGATTACTTCGATGCCGACGGCATGGTGATCCATCTGCAACCGAACGACACAGTTCCGTTGGAGCCTGTCGCGCCCGAAACGGAACTGACCATCGGGCGTCCGCGCGCCGGCAAACCGTCGCTGAACATCACCATTGCACCGCCTTTCGGACAGGAGATCGCCGTCGCCTTCGCCACGTCCCACCGCCTGTATGACGAGACGCGCCCATTGATCGAGCCTGCCGGCCCGTATCTTGAATTCCTGCGCGCGCGGGTGGCACGCGCCCGGCAGACCAACCCCGGGTTCAAGGGTGAGTGGGTCTATTTCTTCATCACGACACGCCCGGCGGCGAACTGACGTTCCTGCCGGTCACGTCGAACGCAGAAGAACCTTGTTCGAATCCACAGCCTCGGCAATCTGTTCGAAATGCACGCGACGCTCCTCGCCCGCCTGGGAGGATCGCAAGAGCTGTGTCGCCGCTTCTTCGATGATCCGCGTGGCCTGCTGTTTCGCTGCGTCCAGATCTTCGCCGCGCACCGCCGTCAGCGGCCGGGCCGAGGCCTGGCCATCGGTGCCGGAACTGCGCGCCGTGCCGCGCGGCATCGTGGTGCTGCGATAGCGCATTGTCACCGCGCGCAATTCACGTGCGGCCTGGTCCAGGACCATGCGCGCATCGGCATAGTCGCCGCTTTCGGGCATCCGCGCGGCCACGTCGGCCAACTGGGCGCTCAGACAATCGATTACATATTCCTGGGCAGCCAGCCGACCGCAAAAATTGCGGACGTTGTTGATCGCAGCGACAACCTGGGCCGTCGTTTGCGGGTTCGCCTGCATCGCGTTGGCCATCGCCTGGGCCCCGCCATCCGATGTGATGCCCCCCGTCGCCTTGACCGAAGGCGGGATGAACGCCGGAGAGGACGATGAAGCCGCCGGCGGGATGAAGGTCGGACCGGAGGGATAGTCGACAGTTTCGCTCCCGGCGAAAACTGTGCTGGCGGTCACCGAACCGGCCAGCATCGCCGCCGGTGCCATGCGCATGAAGGACTGCAATCTCATGACCTATCTCCCGAATGCGTTCTGAAGCGCGACACTGACCGAAAAGGTGATGCGGCGGTGGTTCACGCGGTCTGTCGCGTCGTTGACCTCGACGCCGAAATACGTGTTGTCGAGACCGGCGATTGTGAAGGAGCTTCCGATGTCCAGGGTCTCGCCGGTCCAGGCGATGCTGGCGCCGAAATGCTCGGTCAGGCCGATGCCCGCGCCGATATAAGCGCCGGGATCGGTGCGATTGTTGCGCACATGCGTGCCCGCGCCCAGGGTAAACATCACCGGATAGCTGTCGCTGGCAGAGTCGATGCGCGAAAAGGCGGTAAACATGACATCCGCCGTCGCATCGGTCCCGCTTGCGTCACCCCAGTTGCCCAGATGGGTCAGTTCGACGGCGCCATAGATCGGCACCCGCCCCGCCGAGAGCCGCCTGGAGGCCTTGAGACCGAAATAGCCCGAATCGCCGAAACTGTCGGTCAGCGAGGTGATATTGCCATTCACCTGAAAGCCGATCGCGTCCTCTGCGCTGCCGAACCCGGCCCCGAAGGAAAGCGAGCCGTCGGCATCATAGGCGTTCCGCGCACGCCTGTTCGTCCCCGACAGCCCGAGGAAAACGGTTCCGTGCTGCGGTACAGTAGCCGAAGGAATAGAGGTCAGCGTCAGCAGTTTCGCCGCCGGATCATCGTCACCCGCCACCTGCGCCGCGACCGGTGCAGCTGTTACGACAAGTGCGGCCAAAACCCCGCTGAACATCCATCCGGCCCGCCGGTTCCCGATGCAATCTTTCATGTCAATTTCCATATTCTGCAATTTGCCTGCCAGGCGCCCCTATCGGCCCTGCCCGACCAGAAGACCCTGTCGAACGCCAGGCCAACCAGCCGGACAAGCGGATATGCGCATCATTCTAACCCGTCCCGGCAGGCTTTGCACCCCCAACCGACCGCATCGGGTTTTGGCGCAGCCGTTAGCCCGTGCTATCAACAGTTGGGCTCGCCCTGGCGGCGGGGTTTCATTACTTGATTTCAAGAGGCAGCATGGCGCGTCAGTTTCGAACTCCGGATGAATATCAGGAAATGATTGACGGCTTCGTGCGGGAATTGCGCGGCTTGTCGGAAAGGATTGCACAGCATATCGACGCGGACCCGCCCGCGGATGCCGGGTTGATCGACGCGCTTTGCAACGACGTGACCCGGCGGATGCATCCCCTGTTTTCCCTGTGCAGCGAGATCAACGCGGCCCGCGCCGCCGCCGCCCCCGAGGACGCCGACCGACTGACCGCCATCGAGGCGCGCCGGGGATGGCAGCAGGTGACCGACGCGGCCAACCGCCTGCGGCTGACGATGAACCACTGGAATGCCGTCCGCAATCTGATCGCCGATCAGCACCCCCGGATCGCGCGAAAGCTCTATGGTGATCCGGACCGTTTGCCCGACACGCTGAACAGCCAGCGCAGCGCGACCGACGACCTGATGCTGCTGTTCCACGCCATGTTCAACAAACACGCGCAGGACGAGTCCGCCCGGGCCCTGGGTTGCTTCGA
The DNA here is from genome assembly GCA_016278285.1 of Actibacterium sp. Classification (GTDB taxonomy): domain Bacteria; phylum Pseudomonadota; class Alphaproteobacteria; order Rhodobacterales; family Rhodobacteraceae; genus JADQCB01. The sequence goes on along the minus strand of JADQCD010000213.1, from coordinate 13,646 downwards.
GGATATCGCGCTGCCCAACAGCAATTTCATGGCGCATGCCCATGCCGCCTATCGCGTCGCGTTGGCGCAACGGCGCGAAAACCCCTTGCGCTTTCTCGATGTGGGCTGTGGCGGGGGGATTCAGGTGGTCAGCGCCACCCGAATCTTCGACCGCGCGGATGGGATCGAGTATGACCCCGGCTATGCCGCCGCCGCGCGCGCGGTCATGGATTTCGCGCCGGCACTGGCCGATTGCACGATCTTTCAGAAGGATGCGCTGCGGTTCGAGGGCTATGCCGACTATGATGTCGTCTATTTCTACCGCCCGATGCGCGATGTCGAACGCATGCACCAGCTGGAAAAGCGCATCGCAACCTGCGTCCGGCCGGGCACGATCCTGATCGCACCCTACAATCCGTTCTGGCAGCGACATGCGGCGCTTGGCTGCGGGCATGTGGACGGCATGGTCTATGTTGCCGGCACCCCCCAGCCCGAGGCCGACGCAATCCGAGAAAAGGCCGAACGTATCGGCCCGTATATCACCCGGCAAGCGCGGCCCGGTCTGCCGTCGATCTGGGATCCGATCGCCGCCGCGTCACGGCGCAATGGCTATGACTTTGCCGCGAACCACGCCCGGCCGGAATATCCGAACCGTCCGCCGGATGCCCCGGCCTGACGCGGCTCGCGCGTCTAATCCTCTCGCACCGAGAATTCGATCCGGCGGTTGCGGCGCTTGTTTTCGGGTCCGGTATTGGGAACCAGGGGTCGCGATTCACCATAGCCCACGGTGGATATCCGCGCCGGCGGGACCCCCTTCGAGACCAGATAGGCCGCCACTGCGCCGGCGCGCGCCGACGACAATCGCAGGTTGGTCGCATCGCTTCCGTCCGAATCGGTGTGCCCGGAAACCTCTATGTCCAACTCGGGACAGCGGTTCACGATATCGACCACGGATTCCAGCAACGGCGTCGAACCGGGGGTCAGCCGCGCGCTTCCCGAGGCGAACTGGATATTTCCGGTGCGTGACAGGATCTCGAACCGGCCGATGCAGGCGGTGCGGTCGAAATTCCCCTCTGTCTCAAGCGCAACCTTCGCAGGCGCCGCGGCGGCGGGTGCCCCTGTCTCGACGGCTGTCCCGGCGCCGCGACGGTCGAAGACGAAATCAAAGCTCACAGTACCGATCGGCACGATATCGACATTTGCGGCCTCTTGCAGTTTCTGGCGGCCTTCTTCCAGGTTGAAATCCGACAGCTTCAGCGGGATCGGCGTGGTCGAGGTCACGGCGACCCGATCAAGGTCGATCAGCGTGACGGCGACCCGATCAACGCGACGGGCCGTGACGCCATGCAGGTTCAAGGTGTAGGGCAGGTCGATCATCTTGCGCCGGGTCTGCGGCAGATCGGCAAGAACGGCAGGGTCGATCTGGGCCTCGATCGTCGCTTCGGGATAGCGAAAGCTTTCGAAGAACAGGAACCGCATGCGCACGTTGCGCAGATCGACATTGGTATCCACCGAGTCGATCAGGATCGAGATGCGCGCCTGCCCTTCCTCGTTGATCAGCCCCGACAGCGCGGCGAAGGAACTGGTCTCGGCGATGGTCTGTTTCTTGACCGAAAGAAAGCGCAACTCCGACGCCACCGGGTCCAGCACCCACCCGTTCCGAAACGGCTGGGGCGTTTGGGCGGCCGCCGCGCCGGCCCAAAGCAGGATCAGAACAATGTGTCGCAGGGTGTGGGAAAGAAGACGCATGACGACCTTTTCCTTCTTACGGGCCGCAGGGGCGCAGGTCGCCCGCGGCGCAGGGATCGCCACATAATAGGGAAAACTTGCAACAGGTGGAAATAAAATCAATAGTCGGACCAAGGGTCGACCCCGGCGCGCAGTGCCGTGGTCGCATCGGAGGCACAGGCGAACGGTGCGATTCATTCTGTCTCTTCTGACGGCTGCGATTGTCTTTGCAGCCCACCCGGCAACCGCCGGGGAGCGGCTCGCGCTTGTCATCGGCAACGCCAGCTATCAGGCCGTATCTTCGCTGGACAACCCGGTAAACGACGCCGAGCTGATCGCCACCCGGCTGGAACAGGTCGGCTTCGACGTGACGCTGCTGATCAATGCCGATCAGATCGCGATGAAACGTGCCATCGGCGCGTTCGGAAACAAGCTGCGGCAGGCCAGCGACGCCGTGGCGCTTTTCTACTATGCCGGACACGGGGTGCAGAGCTTCGGGCGCAACTATCTGCTGCCGGTCGACGCCGCGGTGACCAACGCGGCGGATCTGGATCTGGTCGGGGTCGAGGCTGCGGCGGTATTGCGTCAGATGTTCTCGGCCGAGACGCAGACCAATATCGTGATCCTTGACGCCTGCCGGAACAACCCGTTCTCCGACGTGCCCGGCTTCGGCGACAATGGTCTGGCCGAGATGAAGGCGCCGCGCGGCACGTTTCTGGCCTATGCCACCGCCCCCGGCGCCGTGGCGCTGGACGGGTTGGCGGGGAACAGCCCGTTCTCACGGGCCTTGGCCGCCGAGATGACCGCGCCGGGGCTGCCCATCGAACAGATGTTCAAGCGCGTCCGCGTTTCGGTTCTGGAGCAGACCGGTGGGGCGCAGACGCCATGGGACACATCCTCGCTGACCAGCGAATTCGTCTTTGTCCCCGAAAAACCGCAAAGCGCCGAGGAACTGGCCGAGCGGCAGTTCTGGAACGCGGTCCAGCAAACCCGCGATCCGTTGCAGATCATGCTGTTCCTGCGGGCCTATCCCGAAAGCGGGTTCGCGGACGAGGCCCGGAAGATGCTGTCCACGGCGATGGAACAAGAGCTTCGGGGGGATGGCGCCAAGGCTGCGGACAGGCAGTCCGATCCCCAGGCCGTGCCTGCTTCGCCTCCTTCATCGCTGGCCCAGGATCCTTCGGAACGCGAACAGGCGCTCTTCGATCGGGCCCAGGCCGAGATGACGATCGACGCCTTCGAGGATTATCTGGCGGTCTATCCCGAAGGCATGTTCGCAGAGTTCGCCCGCAGCGAGCTGGCCGCGCTGCGCGAGGGGGCCGTGCACGATCCGGTGGGCGATGGCGTGACGCCACAGCCCGCGCCGCAACCACAACAGGCGCCCGTCCCGCCCCAAACCGGCGCGGCCGGGCAAATCGCCTTTGCAGCCCCGCTTCCCGACATGGCAGCGCCGATCTCGGGCCGCTCGATCGAGCAACTTATTGCGGGATCACCTCTGTTTCCTCCGGTCGAGGGATTGCCGGAAGAGATTTGGAAGGGACAGAAATGCAGTTCCTGCCACCAGTGGACGCAGGACCGGATATGCCAGCAGGCCAAGTTCTATCTTGGCGATGCGGGTGAAAGATCGCTGGACAAGCAACACCCCTATGGCGGGCGTTTCAAACGTCACCTCAAGACCTGGGCATCGCAGGGCTGCAAATAGACCGAACGCACCTGACCGTCGCCGTGCCGGCACGGGCCGGTTGCCGCCCGGACGACACCGTGATCCGTTCGCTCGCTCTAGGATGCCGGCGCCGACGACATCGCCTTTTCCGTGGCCGACAGCCTGCGCCCCTTGATGTAATTCATGCCCAGAAGCAGACCGAGCAATCCGGTGCCTGCGACTTCCACCCCGAGGTCGGGCCAGAACAACGCGATCACCCCCAGCAGGGTCAGGGCCCTTTGCCAAAGCGGCATCTGCGCCCAGAGAAATCCCTCGATGGCGGCGGCAGAGGCCACGATGGCAAGAATTGCAATTGCCCCATTCCAAAGGACCAGCGGCAGGGGCCCGCCAAGGATGATCGATTCGTTGAATACCATGAACAACGGAACCAGATAGAGGCCCTTGGCGAATTTCCACGCCTGAAAGCTGGTCTCCATCGGCTTTGATCCCGCAACCGCGGCACCGGCGAATCCTGCCAGCGCGACGGGTGGCGTCACGTTCGAATCCTGCGAGTACCAGAAAACCACCAGATGGGCGATCAGCACCGGAATCCCGAATTCCTCCGTCAGGGCGGGACCGACCAGGATGATAAGCACGATATAGGCCGCCGTGACCGGCAGGCCCATTCCCAGGATCAGGCTGGCGATCATCACCAGGATCAGCGCCAGCACCAGGTTGCCGCCCGAAAAGGCGATCATCATCGAGGAAAACTTCAGGCCAAGCCCGGTCAGCCCGACAACGCCGACGATCACCCCGGCCACGGCACAGGCCACCGAAACCGGCACGGCGTTCCGCGCCCCAAGCTCCAGGGCGTCCAGGGTCAGCGCGGCGCCCCGCCGGCACAGATCGACAAAACCCGACAGGCTGGGGCTGTTGCGGGCAAAATCCCACAAGGCCCGCACGACCGCGGCGAAAACCACCGCCATGATCGCGAAGAAGCCGACGCGCATCGGCGAATATCCGACGACCAGCAACCAGACGAGGGCGACGATGGGCAGCAGGAAATGCCATCCACCGACAAGGACGGTGCGGACATCCGGAAGCTCGGCGCTGGTCATGCCCTTCATGCCCTGCTTCACAGCCGCAATGTGGACAAGCAGATAGACCGCGCCGAAATAAAGGAAGGCCGGAAAAATCGAGACGAGCACGATATGCACATAGGGCACCTGCGTGAACTCGCTCATCAAAAAGGCGCCGGCCCCCATCAGCGGCGGCATGATCTGACCACCGGTCGAGGCCGCGGCCTCGATCCCGCCGGCCTGCGCCGGTCGATACCCCAGACGCTTCATCAGCGGAATGGTGAAGGCCCCGGTGGTCACCACATTGGCAATGGCCGAGCCGGAGATCGAGCCCATGCCAGCCGAAGCAATCACCGCGGCCTTGGCCGGTCCGCCCCGCTGACGGCCCGTCGCGGCATAGGCCAGGTCGATAAAGAACTTGCCGGCGCCGGTCACCTCCAGGAAGGCGCCGAACAGGACGAACACGAAGATGAACGTGGCGGCAACGCCCAGCGGAATCCCGAAGATCCCTTCGGCACCCAGCGTCATCTGGCTTGACAGCCGGTCCAGCGAATAGCCCCGGTGGTTCATGATACCGGGCATCCAGTCTGCCAGCCAGGGCAGCTCGCCATTGCTGCCGGCGAAGGCATAGGCGATGAAGGCCGCGCCGATCAGCGTCATGACCAGCCCGACCGCACGGCGCCCGGCCTCCAGCACCACCAGGGTGGTCACGATCCCCACGATCACGTCGATCTGCCGCGGAAAGATGGCATTGGCGATGATGTCGATATTCCAGGGCACCCAGAACCCGACCAGAACGCCACACAGGATCAACATGCCGTCTATCAACCAGCCAAGCGTTCCGCGCGGACGATCGGGACCAAAGACCGGATGGATCAGGAAGCTCAGGACCAGGATGAAGCCCAGGTGAATCGGCCGCTGGAAAAACAGACCCAGCGGTTGCACCCCGGCGGCATAGAGCTGAAACAGCGACAGCGCGATACCGACAATCGTGATCAGGCGAAGCACCGGCCGCGGCTGTTTTGGTGGCGCGGGTTCGCCTTCAATGTCTGCAACCATCAGGAGCCGTCCTCAATCAATTCGATCCGAACGCGCGCATGCGGTGCGGCGCGCGAAAGCGAAACCTGCCTGTCGCCAACCCGAATCCGGTGGTTGACCTTTCCAACGCCCGGCCGAAGCACATAGGCATTGCCCGGCACCGGCTCGTCCAGATCCTCGATCCAGTAGCCGCCCTGCCCGTCGGAAACCTGCCGACCCCGGCCCGGTATGTGGTCCAGCCCGGCGGCGAAATCGGGCAGGTGAGACCGGACGAGAACCATCCGCCCATCCCTGTTCCGGTAACAGTCGGACACCTCGAAAAGCTGAACGGAATGGCGCCAGAGAACACACCATCCCTTGCCCTCGGGCATGTCGAAACGGGCGATCTCGGTGCCGGTCCTTATCACCGTTGCGGTCAAGGTGCCGGCATGGGCGCCATGGGGAAAAAGAAGGAGGGCCAGCAGCCCCCCTTCGATCAGGCGCCTCACGGGCGCAGACGGGCCGGAATCTCGGCCCCGGTTTCCTCATAGTAACGAATGGCCCCCGGATGCAGCGGGATCGGCGTCGCGTCCAGCGTGAACTCGACGGTTGTCTGCTTCGCCGCCGGGTGGACCGCCTGCAGGTCCTCGATCTGCTCGAACATCGTCTTGGTGATCTGATAGGCCAGATCGTCCGGCATCTCGGACGAGGCAACCAGAACGTTCGGCACGCCGAGGACGGCGACATCCTCGTCCACGCCCTCATACAGACCACCGTCCAGTGTCGTACGCGCGAAGATCGGGTTGGCCTCTCGCGCAGCGGCGAATTCCTCATCACTCAGCTCGATGATGCGGATGTCGTTCGTGGTCGCCAGGTTGAGAATCGACGATGTCGGGGCGCCCACGCTCCAGAACCCGGCATCGATATCGCCGTTGGCCAGCGCGTCGGCAGTCTCGTTGAAGTTCAGGCGTTGCTCTTCGATGTCGTCATAGGTGATGCCGTTGGCGTTGAGCACGGCATTCGCGTTCACCTCGGTGCCCGAACCGGGCGCACCCACCGAAACACGCTTGCCCACCAGATCATCCAGCGAATCTATGCCGCTGCTTTCCAGCGTCACGATCTGGATCATGTTGGCATACATCGAGGCCAGGGCGCGCAGCATTTCAAGCTGTTGCCCTTCGAAACGGCCGGTGCCGGTCTGCGCCTGCTGCACGGTGTCGGCCAGCCCCAGCGCCATGTCCGCGTCGCCCATGGCCACCAGGCCCATGTTCTCGACCGACGCGCCGGTAACCTCGGCCGTCGCGGCATAGCCTTCGATGTTTTTGTTGATGACCTCGGCAAGCCCGCCACCCATCGGATAATAGACGCCGCCGGTCCCGCCCGTGGCAATCGAAAGCTGCTGCTGCGCCAGCGCCGGTGTCCCGGCGACCAGCGCCGAGATGAAAATCGGCTTGAGAATGTTCATGTATGTCCTCCCTAGGATCTGTCGTGCATCCGTTTCTAGCGGCAGTTTCGACAGGCGCCAAGCCCTGCGATTGTCTCGGCTTACCCCGTCACTCCCTTCCGGATCAGATTGAGTGCCGCAATTGTCAGGATCAGCAGCGTCAGTTTCCGGAATTTCACCGGGTTCAGTCTGTCCTGCACCTTGAAGCCCAGCCACATCCCGAGACCCGCGGGCAGGATCATCATCGCCGAAAGCGGCAGGGTGTCCTGGTTCAACACGCCCGAACGCAGATGCGACAGGAACAGCACCACCGCGCCCAGAAGATAGACCACCCCCTGAACGCGGACCGATTCGCGCTTTTCCGTGCCGAAAGACAGCAGATAGGCAATCACCGGCGGCCCCCAGACCCCCGAGATGCCACCGAAAAAACCGCCCACGGCCCCTGTCAGGACCTCGGCCCGGTTCCGGTGATGCGCGGGCAGGATCAGTTGCCGGCCCAGAAGCTGGGTGATGGTGAATCCGAGCAGTGGAACGCCGAGAATCAGGTAGAGCGCCCAGGACGGAAGCACCGTGACCAGCGGCGCGCTGAGAAAGATGAACAGCATGACCGTGACCACCAACCGCCAATAGGTTCGGACCGAGCCCAACGCCGCGTCCCAGCCCTGCCGCAACGCCTGCGCCACATTGGTCATCACCGTGGCCAGGATCAGGGCGGCCAGCGCCACCGGCGCCGGCAGGAACATGGATAACCCCGAGATCATGATCATCGGCATGGCGAAACCGACCGCGCCCTTGACGAAACCTGCGAACAGCGTCACGCCGACGGCCAAGGCGAAATAGATGGGATCGAGGCCGACGATCACGTCGTTCATGGGCAGTCCTTTCTGTTTGCTGCCCCTATATCGCGCCTGAAACGATATCGCAGCGCAAAAATATACAGGACACATTGATGCCCGAAGTGGGCATTTGTTGAATTATTATTGCGCTGCAACTGCATAATCGCTATCCCGAAACGACCCAACCGCAAGGAGACCTGCCATGCCGCATGACGGACAGGACGTTCCCCGGGCCGGGGCGGTGCTGCTGCCCGACCTTCCGGCGCTGACCGAAGCGGCGCTCGGCCCCGTTCGGGACATTCTTGCACGCGCGGTGAAGCGGCTGCACACCGCGATCGTCGTCGATGGCCGCGTCTCGGCCACGGCGCTGGAGCGCGAACAACATGGCGCGCATGTCCTGTCCTGGCTGGCCACCTATGTGGAGGCACTGGGTCAGCTGCAGGGCTGGGCCGAACGCCTTCTCGATACCGGATCGCTCGGGGAGTTGGAGCGGTTGCTGTTGCAGATCGGCTTTGGCGAATACCTCGCACAGATCCGCGGCGGCATCCCGATGAGCCAGAACGAAATCGGCCGTCTTGCCGATATCGGCCTGTCCGACGACGACCTTCGCGTGCTGAACACGCCCGCCGTGGACACGCTTTGCACTTGCGGCAACACACAGGCCGCGCGCGCCCGGCTGGTTGCGCTGATGCAGGATAATCATGGCCACACGACCTTCGGCGCCACCGGCCTCGATGACGAACTGGAGATGATCCGGGACCAGTTCCGCCGCTTCTCGGATGCGCGCGTATCACCGCACGCCCATGAATGGCACCTCGAAGACCGGCTGATCCCGATGGACGTGATCGAGGAGCTGGCCGGGATGGGCGTGTTCGGCCTGACCATCCCCGAAGAGTTCGGCGGCCTCGGCCTGTCCAAGGCGTCGATGGTCGTCGTGTCGGAAGAACTGTCGCGGGGCTATATCGGCGTGGGTTCACTTGGCACACGGTCCGAGATCGCGGCCGAACTGATCCTGTGTGGCGGCACCGAGGCGCAGAAAAAGCAATGGTTGCCGCGCCTGGCCAGCGGCGAAACGCTGCCCACCGCGGTATTTACCGAACCCAATACCGGCTCGGACCTCGGCGCGCTGCGCACCCGTGCCGTGAAGACGGGCGACGATTACCAGGTGACCGGCAACAAGACCTGGATCACGCATGCCGCGCGTACCCACATGATGACCCTGCTGGCCCGCACCGATTCCGAAACGTCGGATTACCGTGGCCTGTCGATGTTCCTAGCCGAAAAAACGCCGGGCACCGATAACGCCCCCTTCCCCGACACCGGATTGACCGGGGGCGAGATCAAGGTGCTCGGCTATCGCGGGATGAAGGAATACGAACTCGGCTTTGACGGTTTCGTGGTAAAGGGCGAGAACCTGCTTGGCGGGATCGAGGGGCAGGGTTTCCGGCAACTGATGCAGACCTTCGAATCCGCCCGCATCCAGACCGCCGCCCGCGCCATCGGCGTGGCGCAGAACGCGCTGGAGATCGGATTGCAATACGCGCAGGACCGCAAGCAGTTCGGCAAACCGCTGGTCGCCTTCCCGCGCGTCGCGGGAAAACTGGCGATGATGGCCGCCGAGATCATGATCGCCCGCCAACTGACCTATCATGCGGCGCGGGAAAAGGACCAGGGCCGGCGTTGCGATCTCGAAGCGGGCATGGCCAAGCTTCTGGGGGCCCGCGTCGCCTGGACAGCGGCGGACAACGCGCTTCAGATTCACGGGGGCAACGGCTTTGCGCTGGAATACCAGATCAGCCGCATATTGTGCGATGCGCGGATCCTGAATATCTTCGAGGGCGCGGCCGAAATCCAGGCACAGGTGATCGCGCGGCGTTTGCTGGGATAACCTCGAGGCGTTTGCCGGATGGACGCGTGTTCTTATGGGATGAACAGCCTTCCCCCTTATCGGTGCAGTCGCCGCGGTAATTGAGGCGGACCGAACCACCCGATGGACATCAGGATTTCGGGTCACATCTGAAGGGCAGATGGCGCACCTCGAAGGAGAAAGTTCGAACACTCTCTTCGAAGTGCTGGCTGAATGGGAGCGCCACCTCACGCAACTAGACCTGCATGGTCGGGAGCGTGGGAATGAAGCATCCGAAAAATGATTTCAATGACCTAGCGAACAAGAAAATCGAGAACAAGCCTGTGCCGTTCTCGCTGCGGCTAAGCTTCGATGAGCGGGGCATTCTGGAGCATGACGCAGCGGGGAAAGCCCTGGGCGCGTATATTCGTGATCGCCTGTTCGGCGATGATGTGACCCCGCGCACAGTGCGGGGAAAAGCGCCCGTGAAAGATCACGCCGCCCTCGGGCGCGTGCTTGGGGCGCTTGGCGCATCGCGCCTGTCTGCCAATCTGAACCAACTCGCAAAGGCCGTGAACACGGGCTCGCTGCCCGTGACGCCCGAAACCGAAGAAGATTTGCGGCGGGCTTGTGCTGCGGTGATTGCCATGCGGGAAGACATCCTGAACGCGCTCGGGCGCGATAGCAATCGCAGTCCGAAGCCGTGATTATCAAGGCCAAAGAACGCGGCGGCGGCGCGCAACTGGCGCGATACCTGCTGACCATGCGGGACAACGATCATGTCGAACTGCATGAGGTGCGCGGCTTTGTCAGTGACGATCTGCGCGGCGCGTTCTGCGAGGCCGATGCCATCGCCGCAGGCACGCGCTGTCAGAACCATCTGTTTTCAATCAGCCTGAACCCGCCGCAGGATGCGACGGTCACGACCGAAGAATTCGAAGCGGCGGCAAACGAAGTCGAGCGCAAGCTCGGCCTCGAACATCAGCCGCGCGCGATTGTATTCCATGAAAAGGACGGGCGGCGGCACGCCCATGTCGTCTGGTCGCGCATCGACGCGGAGCGGATGCGGGCAATCAATCTCTCGCACTACAAGCTGCATTTGCGCGATGTGTCGCGCGAGCTGTTCCGCACCCATGGCTGGGACATGCCCAAAGGGCTGCGCGACTGGCGGGAGCGAGATCCGCAGAGCTTCACGCGCGAAGAATGGCAACAAGCGCGGCGCGCGGGGCTTGATCCCAAGCACATCAAGGCGCTGTTCCAGGAGTGCTGGAGCCGTTCGGATTCGGGCGCTTCCTTCGCCCAGGCGCTCAAGGAGCGCGGGTTCACGCTCGCCCGTGGTGATCGGCGCGGTGTCGTTGCTGTCGATTATCGCGGTGAGGTCTATGCCGTCGCACGGCAGGCGGGCGTGAAGACAAAGGATGTTGTGGCACGGATCGGCAATGCCGAAGCCCTGCCCTCGGTCGACGATGCCAAGGCCGCACTCTCCGCACGTATGACGGATCGGATCAGGGTATTCATCCGACAGAGCGAGCTTGAGGCGGGGCAAGGCCGCCAAGCGCTTGAATTCCGCCGCAGCGAGATGGCGGGACGGCATCGGGACGAGCGCAAGACGGTCCGCGAGGCACAGGAAAGGCGCTGGACTGCTGAAACCAACGCGCGGGCGGCACAGTTGCCGCGCGGCTTCTCGGGTATCTGGCAGCGCATCACGGGCAAGTACGGCAAGATAAGGGAACAGAACGAACGTGCCGCCTGGGCGGCGTTGGTGCGGGATCGCGCGGAGCGCGATGATCTGGTTGCGACGCAACTCGATGAGCGCCGCGATCTGCAATTTGAGATTCGAGAACAGCGCGAACGGCAACAGGCCGATCTTCTGCTGCTGCGCGAAGATATCGCCCGCTATCAGGAAATGACGCTGCCCGAACGCACGGCGGAACGGCGCGAGCAGGATCGTGAAGGGCGGCAACGGACGCGCGGGCGCGACAAAGGCCGCGATTTTGGATTTGAACGATAGCGAAAGGAGCACCGAAGATGACATTCGATGGCAAGAAACTCGATGCAAAACAGAAGGCAGAGCTGCGTGCGGAAATCGCGCGGGTTCAAGAAATATATAACCACATCACGCGAGAGCATCTGTTTGACGACAGTATGCAGCGCGTGGTGCTGACGCTGCCGAAGCCTGTCATCCACCTCGCCCAGTTCCTTTCGATACTGGAAGAGCGTCCTATGCCTGGCTCGCTGCATCTTTGGCAGTATGTCAGCGGGATCGGGGCGGATGATCCGACGCCTTCTCGCAATGCCAAGCGGATCATGCGGGCGTGGCTTGAACAGGAAATCACCACGCGGGTTCATGTGGCCTTGCTCCAGATGTGCGCCGAGCTGAAGGACGAGGACTGAAATCCAGCTGCGATCTGCGAATGGTAGGGGAGCGCCTAAGCGCTCCCTTTTTCGTTCTTGTCGTCGCCGCTGCGAACAGGCTCGTCAAGCGGCTGGCGGAGGACGATGCGGCCATTGATGGGCACAACTTCGAGCTGGAGCGTGAAGCCCTTGCTGTCCTTGTGCGCCCATGCCGCGCCGACCTTGTTCCAGAACGATTTCTCGCCCTTGTCGGTGACGTGCCACGCCAGAAAGTCTGGCGCTTGGTGCTGTTGCGGGGCAGGCTTTTGATTGTTGCGTGCCATGATGTTTTCTCCTTTGTCTTGGGGTTGGCTCGTTACGCCATTCCGAAAGAGCGGACGGAGAAGGTCTGCTGTCATATCCAACACGGGCGAGCGCGCGAGCTGGTGCGGGCAGGATATTGATGGCTGACCGCGTTCGGTCAGGAAGTCAGGCGTGAAGAGAACGAGGCAACTCCGAGGGAAAGGTCTGATTCATCGCGGTTCAGCACGAAACCTGCGCTCTCCCGCATCCATGCGTCCCTTTGGCTTTCCCGTGGCTCTGTCTTTCAGGTCATCTGAGAACAGTTCTGGCATAGAAGGCTCTGGCAATGCACAAGGCGGCAAGGCTGCCTGCTTCACGCTGTTGCGCCCCGAGGGTGTCCATCAAGCCTTCGATTCATCTCCCGCTCCCGAAACGACCTGGAAAGGCCAGGCCGAGAACGGAAAAGGAGGTTCACATGAACACGATTATCACACAGAGCGAGCTGAACAGACTCACGATTCAGGAACTCGGAGAGCTGCACCAGTTGCTCACGTTGCTGCTGGCAGAGGCCGAGCCCGCTTCGCAGGAACGCCGCAATATCTTGGCATCGCTTGCAAACGTCGCTCGCGCACGTGCTGGCAGGGCAAGACCCGCGCCGCAACCCATCTGCAAGCCTTGGTAGCAGCCAATAGCCCGCGACCTGCGGGCTATTTCTTTGCCCCGTCGCGCACATTTATTGATATGCACCCTGTCCCTGTCTGCACATCAATAGATGTGCAAATTGCGGCTCACCGAGCGGCGAGTAACGCGAACTGCCTTTTACGGGCGCATCGATACCATTCCCGCCGCCAGTTAAGCGCAGCTACCGCGCTAAAAATAGTCGTATTCCCCAAGCGTCAAACCATATCGATCGTTCAGCTCAACATTACACTCCAAGTTTTGTAATGTGATCATTCTCTTTTCCGCTTCTGAAATCAGCAATTTTCCGACCAATCTATTTCTCGCCCTCTTCGCGATATGGCTAACGCCTCGACGATTAGGTGGGGAGCATCATGAATGGATTAAGCCTTTCTGCAAATTCGTTCTCCTTCATTTCTTTAGGCTCAGGACCCACTAATTTGCTTGCTGGGCTGCGATTTCGCTGATTCACTGGCTGCATCGAAGGAGGTGCTGCCATGACTGAGATGTTCCTGCTCACCGAAGATCAGATGGCGCGGATTTCGCCGTTTTTTCCGTTGTCGCATGGCAAGCCGCGCGTCGATGATCGGCGGATTCTGAGCGGTATTGTCTATGTGATCCGCAATGGTCTGATGTGGCGGGATGCACCTGTAAGCTACGGGCCACACAAGACAATCTACAATCGCTTCATCCGATGGAGCCGGATGGTCTGACGCCCTCACGCAACCAGTCCGGTGAACGGGACGTGTCCGGCGGTATC
>JADQCD010000157.1 GCA_016278285.1 Actibacterium sp. | reverse complement strand
GGCGCGGTTGAAATAGACCGCCAGCGGCTTGACCAGATAGGCCAGCGGGCTGCGGTCGGCGGTGCGGATGAATGTCTCGACCGGCATGCCCGGCACGATCTTTTCCTCGCCCAGCTTGGCGATCTCGCCTTTGGCCAGGACAATCTCGACACGATAGTAGCTTTCCTTGGTGGATTCGTCGGTGAAGGTATCGGCCGAGATCCGCGTCACGCGGCCCTGCAAAACCGGGGTGGTGCGCGCGTCGAACGTGGCGAATCGCAGCGTTACCGGCTGGCCGATGGTCACCTCGTCCACATGGATCGGGCTGACCCGGGCCTCGATCACCAGCGGGCGGTTCTGCGGCACGATATACATCACCGGCTCGGCCGCCTTCACGACGGACCGTTCGGCAAAGACCGTCAGGCCAAAGACAACGCCGCCCATCGGCGCGCGGATTTCTAGCCGTTTGATCTGTGTTCGCAAAGATTGCCGCCGTTCGGCCAATTCCAGTTCGCGGTATTGCAGGTCGCGCAGGCGGGTGATCGCTTCTTCGCGGCGCGTGGTTTCGAGCTTCAGTTTTTCGGTCTCCAGCTCGGTGATCCGGCCCTGTGCTTCGGCGGCCTTGGCCGCCAGTTCGCCGACCTGCCCCCTAAGCCGGGCCTGTTCGCGTTGCAGCGACAACACCCGGCTGGCCTGGGCCAGCCCCTTGTCGAGAAGCGATTGCTGGTCGGCCAGTTCGCGTTCGATCAGGCTGAGCTGGGTTTCCAGCGCGTTCTGCTGCGCCTTGATGCCGTCCACCTGATCCGCGATCTGGCTTTTCCGCCGTTCGAGCTGTTCGGCTTCTTTCTCCATGCTTGCGCGCCGGGCGATGAAGAGCCGCCTTTGACCTTCCAGCATGTTGGCGACTTCCGGGCGCCCGGCGGCGATCTGCACCAGCTCCGGATCGAATTCGACCCGGTCGGCCCCGTCACGTTCCGCCGAAAGCCGGCCGCGGCGCGCCATCAGTTCGAAAAGTTGGTTCTCGACGATCGACAATTCCGATCGAAGGTCTTCGGAATCCAGGCGGATCAGCACGTCGCCGGGTTCGACGATCTCGCCCTCCTCGACCCGGATTTCCGCGACGACGCCGCCATCGGGATGCTGCACGACCTGGCGGTTCTGTTCGACTTTCACCTGGCCCGACGCCACCACCGCGCCGGAGATGTTGGACATTACCGCCCAGCCACCGAACCCGCCGACAAGCGTGAACAGCGCCAGAAAACCGATGACAAGCGGGGTCCGGGCGGACCAGCGTTGCGTTTGCGGTGTCGTCATGAAACACCCCCGGTTCCCTTGGATTGCGCGATCTGCTCGTAATTCCGGGTCATGTTCCGCAATACCTCGTCACGCGGGCCGAAGGCCTTTCGCATCCCGTCCTCCAGCATCAGCAGAAGATCGCATTCCTGGATTGCCGCCGGGCGGTGGGCCATGATCAGCACGGCGCCACCAGCGGCCTTGACCTGGCGGATCGACTCGTTCAGCGCGGCAGAGCCTTCGTTGTCGAGGTTCGAGTTCGGTTCGTCCAGCACCAGGATCACCGGATCGCCATACATCGCGCGGGCCAGGCCGATGCGCTGGATCTGCCCGCCCGACAAGCCGCCGCCATTGGCGGATACCCGCGTATCATAGCCGTCCGGCAGCTTCAGGATCATTTCATGCGCGGCAGCCTTCTTGGCGGCCGCGACGACCTTTTTCGCGTCGGGCTGCAATGACAGCTTGGCGATGTTCTCGGAAATCGTGCCATCGAAAAGGGTGACGCGCTGCGGCAGGTAACCGATATATTGGCCCAGAACGTCCGGATCGTACTGGTCCAGCGTGGCATCGTCCAGGCGGATGCGTCCGCCGGCTGGCGCCCAGATCCCGGTCAGCGCCCGCGCCAGCGTCGACTTCCCCGCGCCGGACGGGCCGATCACGCCCAGTGCTTCGCCCGGCTGCAGCGCGAACGAGACAAGCCGCAGCGCCGCCTGGCTCTGCCCTGGCGGCACGACGGTGACCTGCTGAAGGTTGAGCCGGGCGCGGGGACGCGGCAGGGCCGTGCGCGGCTGTTCCGGCGGCACTTCGGACAGCAATTCGCCAAGGTTGTTCCATGCCCGAATCGCTGATTGCAACAGCGCCCATTGGCCGATGGCCTGTTCGACCGGCGCCAGCGCCCGCCCCATCAGAATCGAAGCGGCGATCATCGCGCCGGCGGTGACGCTGCCCTGAAGCACGAGATAGGCGCCGAGCCCCAGCATGGCGGATTGCAAAAACAGCCTGAAGGACTTGGACGCCGTCATGTAGCTGCCGGCCCGGTCGGCCGAGTTCAGCCCCAGTTCCTGCGCCCTGACGCGGGCGATGTTCCAGCGGTCGAAGGCCGCGCCCTGCATCCCCAGGCTGCGCACCATTTCGGCCTCGGAGCGAAGCTGTTCGGCCATCTGGTCGGCGCGGGCCGATGCCTGATTGGCCTCGATCACCGGATGACGCGTCCGCACCTGGTTCACAACGGCGATGACAATTAGAATGCCCCCGCCGACAACCGCCAGCGTGCCCAGCCACGGGTGAAACACGAAGATGCCCAGCAGGAACACGGGGGTCCAGGGAATGTCGAAGAAGGCCAGAAGCGCGGGCGACGCCAACAGACGCTGGACCGCCTCGAGGTCGCGCAGACCCGCCGTCGGAGACAGCTTTTCGCGCGACAGGGACGCGCGGCGGATCATCGCCCCGAAGACGCGCGAATCCAGAAGCGTCTGAAACCGCGCCGCAGCCCGCCCGGCGATCCGTCCGCGGGCATAGTCCAGCAGCGCCATCATCAGGTAGAGAAACGCCACGAGCCCGAAAAGCGCGACCAGCGTTTCCTCGGACCGGCTGCCCAGAACCCGGTCGTAGACCTGAAGCATGAAGATCGGCCCGGTCAGCATCAGCAGATTGACGAATATGCTGAAAAGGAAGATCGCGCCGAAAAGGCCGTTGGCCTTGCGCCGCGCGTCGCGCAGCTCTTTCAGGCCCCTTTCCGGGTTGACGCGTCGTGCGGCCATTGCCTGCTTGTCCTTCCTGGTTTTCTCTGCTTCGAGTCTAGCTTATACGCGATTCTGGATACAGGAAATTGCGTGGTATCGTGGATCGGCGGCAACGCTGTCGCCGCGCTCTGGGAACTTCATACGGGAATCTCGGGTTTTGTTTATGAGTTCTGCATCGTCCTCCGGCCCAACCCGGATTCGAAAAATCGGCGCGATCGTCGCTCTGACCGTTCTTTCGGCCTGCGCCGCCCCGCAGGGACAGGGGATAAACGATCCCTATGAGGCGCACAACCGCGAGGTTCACGAGATCAACAAGGATATCGACCGCACGGTGCTGCGGCCGGTATCGCGCGGCTATGGCAGCACGGTCCCCGCGCCGGTGCGCGGTGGTGTCAGCCGGTTCAGCGCCAACCTGGACCTGCCGGGGATGGTCGTGAATGACCTGCTGCAATTCCGGGCAGAGGATGCAATCGTCAATTCGGCCCGCTTTCTGTTGAATTCGACCGTGGGACTGGCCGGGTTGTTCGATCCGGCGTCCGATATCGGGCTTTATGAGCGGGAAACCGATTTCGGCGAGACGCTGCATGTCTGGGGCGTGGGCGAGGGGGCCTATGTCGAGTTGCCGTTCCTGGGCCCCTCGACCGAGCGGGACATGGTCGGCAAGGTCGTGGATGTCGCGCTGAACCCGACGCGCCTGTTGTTTTCGGACGAGTTGCGGGCGGCCGGGACGGTCGCCAGTGTCGCAGATGTGGCAAATGAACGTTACGAATACTCGGAAACCATCGATTCGGTGCTATATGAAAGCGCAGACAGCTATGCACAGGGGCGTCTGCTGTATCTTCAGAATCGCCGTTTCGAGTTGCAGGGCGAGGCGAAGCCCACCTATTCAGACCCTTATGAGGATCCCTATGCCCAATAACCTGAGCCGCCGGTCGATCATGGCCGGGATTTTTGCGGGCGCTTGCGCCGTGCTTGCGGGGCCGCGCGTCGCGATGGCGCTGACCGATGCGCAGGCAAGCGATCTGATTACCCGTCTGGTCAACGAAATAAACGGCGTCATCAATTCGGGTGTTTCCGAGCCGGCGATGTATCGACGGTTCGAAGAAATCTTCGACGAATATGCCGATGTCGAGATCATTGCGCGTTCGGCCCTGGGTGTGGCGGGCCGGTCGGCCAGCGCTGCGCAGATGCGGGCCTTTATCGAAGCGTTCCGCGGCTATATCGCCCGGAAATACGGCAAGCGTTTCCGAGAGTTCATCGGCGGCCGGCTCGAGGTCAAGGCGACCCGTCAGGTCAAGAGCTTTCACGAGGTGCGCACAACTGCCTACCTGAAGGGCGAGGCGCCGTTCGAGGTCACATTCCTCGTGTCGGACAAGAGCGGCAGGAACCTGTTCTTCAACATGTATATCGAGGGTGTGAACATGTTGGCCGCAGAGCGCACGGAGATAGGTGCGATGCTGGACATGCGCGGCGGCAACCTCGACCGGTTGATCGAGGATCTGAAAACGGCCGGCTAGAGGCGCCCGCGTCGGTCTTGGCCGATCCGCCCGAACTGAGCCCTGCTTGAAACCGGCCTGCGGCGAACGTCTCTCATGCCTCAAGGGGGGTGAAGGGCGTCAGTTGTTGTTCAGGATGCCGCGCAGCACGTCCATCAACACACGCTCCACCGGGTCGCTTCCGCTTCCGCCATTGGCCGGGGCCGTGGCGCGCGGTTGGCTTTGCGGACGCGGCGGTTTCGGTTCGGCCATGGGCAGGGGACGGGGGGGCAGATCCTTGTGCACGCGCAACATCGTCTCGCGCCATATGTCGGCAGGCAGACCGCCGCCGGTGACCCCGGTCAGCGGTGTGTTGTCGTCATTGCCCATCCAGACACCGGCCACGTAATCGGCCGTGAAGCCGATGAACCAGGCGTCGCGCATCGCCTGCGTGGTCCCCGTTTTGCCGGCGGCCTGCCGGTCGGGCAGGTCGGCCCGTTGCCCGGTGCCCTCCTCGACGACCTTGTGCATCATGAAGATGAGGTTCTCTGCCGCTTCCCGCGAAATGACCCTTTCGCCCATACCGCCAGCCTGTCCCATAAGGGGCGTGTCTTCACCCTGAAGCCTGAGTTCGGTCAGACCGTAGGGGCGCACGCTGCGGCCGCCGTTAAGGATGCCGGCATAGGCCCCGGTCATTTCGAGCAGGCTGGATTCCGACGTGCCCAGAGCGATGGCAGGGCCCACGGCCAGATCGCTTCTGATGCCGAATTGTTCGGCCACCTTGCGCACATTTTCGCGACCGACCGATTCCGACACGCGCACGGCCGGAATGTTATAGGAATGTGTCAGCGCCTCGACCAGCGTCACCCGACCGTGAAATTCCCGGTCGTAGTTCGACGGTGAATAGGGACCCGACCCCGGCACGTCTATGGTGATCGGCTCATCCACCACGGTGGCATAGGGGCTGAACCCCAGATCCATCGCCGCGGCATAGACGAAGGGCTTGAACGCCGACCCGGTCTGGCGCTTGGCCATCGTTGCACGGTTGAACAGGCCCGATACCCGTGTCCGGCGCCCGCCCAGCATCGCGCGAACGGCGCCGTCCGCGGACATGACGACGATCGCCGCCTGCGCATCGGATCCCTCCTTCACCTTGTTCTCGAAGATCTGTTTCATCGCGTCTTCCGCGGCTTTCTGGATCTTCGGATCGAATGTGGTGCGGATAATCACGTCCTCGGTCGTCTTGCGGGTCAGGAAGGCCGGGCCGGATTCCATCACCCAGTCGGCGAAATATCCGCCCGCCCGCGCCGCGGCAGCCTCGGACAGTTCGGCCGGGTTGGCGCGGGCCTTTTCCGCCTCGGCGGCGTCAAGATAGCCCTGCTCTTGCATCAGCCCGATGATGACACGCGCACGGTCGCGGGCGGCTTCCATGTTCGAGGTGGGCGCATAGGCCGAAGGCGCCTTGAGAAGCCCGGCCAGCATGGCGGCCTCTGCCGCGTTCACGTCGTTGGCCGATTTGCCGAAATAACGCTCGGCCGCGGCCTCGAACCCGCGCGCGCCCGCGCCCAGGTAAACGCGGTTGAGGTAGATCGTCAGGATTTCGTCCTTTTCATAGCGGGCCTCCATCGCCATCGCATAGACCGCTTCCTTGATCTTGCGCCAGAGTGTGGTGCGACGACAGTCGTCCTCATAGGCCGCTTCGCTTTCCCATTTGTCCGGGTCATAGGGACGGCCCAGGCAAAGCAGTTTGGCCGTCTGCTGGGTGATGGTCGAACCGCCATTGCCCTCCAACGGGCCGCGGCCTTCGCTCAGGTTGATGCGGATCGCGCCGGCAATGCCGATCGGGTCGACGCCGAAATGGTATGGGAATCGTCTGTCCTCGGTCGCGATTATGGCGTCTTTCAATACCGGGGCCACGGTGTCGGCAGTGATCTGGCCGCCGAACTGATCGCCGCGCCAGGCAAAGACTTCGCCGTTCCGATCCAACAGCGTGACCGAGCCACGCGTCCGGGCGTCCAGCAGTTCTGCCGCCGGCGGCAGCGTCGTATACACATAGAGAACGGCCAGCCCCACCACCATGGCCAGCACCGCGCCCGCGCGCCATGTCACGCGCCAGATCAGCCGCAACACCCAGGTCAGCAGGCCGGAAAACAGCGCAACGACCGGATTGCGCTGCCGTCGGCTGGCGGGCGCGCGCGCCCGGCTTTTCGTCTTTCCGGTGCGGCCGCGTTTGCGCCCGTCGCCGGCCGCGGGCGGGGTGCGTTTGCGCTTGCTGCTCATGCGGTCCTCAATGCCGTGCCTGTTCTCTGGGCGGCAAGTTACAGTGCCATGACGGGAATGTGGAGTGCCTAGCAGCGACCACAAGCCGCCTTCAGCAAACGAGTAAAAAATAAGCATGGTGCGAAAAATGTGCAAAAAATGTGCATTACTTTCGGACTCCACCCCCTCTCCGCGGTGACATCTTGTTGAGTCCGGCCGCAGATCAGGTCCTGCATGTGCTCGTGAACTTCCCGCAGGGGCGCCTGCCAAACGAAGGGGAAAGACGTGAAACTGATCATTGCAGCAATCAAGCCGTTCAAGCTGGAGGAGGTCAGGGAAGCCCTGACCGAAATCGGCGTGCGCGGCATGATGGTGACCGAGATCAAGGGTTTCGGCTCTCAATCCGGGCACACCGAAATCTATCGCGGCGCCGAATACGCCGTGAATTTCGTCCCGAAGGTCAAGCTCGAGATCGTCGTCTCGGACGGCATGGCCGATCAGGTGGTCGAGACCATCGCCGCCACGGCCAAGACCGACAAGATCGGCGACGGCAAGATTTTTGTCGTCGATGTGGGCCACGCGGTTCGCGTGCGCACGGGCGAGAGCAACGAAAACGCGCTTTGAGGCGTGACCGGAACAAGGATTCAAAGGACATGAAACTGATGAAAACGCTTCCGCTGGTCGCGGCGCTGGCTGCGCTTCCGACCCTCGGTCTTGCCCAGGACGCGGCCATGTCGGCCGCCCCGGGCGAGCAGACCGCGTATATCTTCACCACGCTGCTGTTTCTCATGGGCGGCTTTCTGGTCTTCTGGATGGCCGCGGGCTTTGCCATGCTCGAGGCGGGGCTGGTGCGGTCCAAGAACGTCACCATCCAGTTGACCAAGAACATCGCCTTGTTCTCGATCGCCGCGCTGATGTACTGGATCGTGGGCTACGCGATCATGTATCCGGGCGATGCCTGGATCATCCCCGGCTGGTTCGGCAGCTTCGGCGTCGCTTCGCTGGAACCTGTGGGCGCGGGGGCCGACATGGTCGATACCGGCTATGCCTCGCTCGGGTCGGACTTCTTCTTTCAGCTGATGTTCTGCGCCACCACGGCCTCGATCGTATCGGGGACCCTGGCCGAACGGATCAAGCTGTGGCCCTTCCTGGCCTTCGTTGTCGTGTTGACCGGCTTCATCTACCCGATCGAGGCGTCCTGGCAATGGGGCGGCGGCTGGCTGTCCGAGGCCGGGTTCTCGGATTTCGCCGGCTCGACGCTGGTCCATGCCGCGGGCGGGTTCGCCGCACTGGCGGGTGCCATCGTGCTGGGACCGCGGATCGGCAAGTTCGGCAAGGACGGCAAGGTTCACCCGATTCCGGGCTCGAACCTGGCGCTGGCCACGCTGGGCACGTTCATCCTGTGGCTGGGCTGGTTCGGCTTCAACGGCGGCTCGCAGCTGGCGATGGGCACGATCAGCGACGTCACCGATGTCAGCCGGATCTTCGCCAACACCAACACCGCCGCGGCCGGCGGCGCGGTGGCCGCGCTGGTCCTGACGCAGCTTCTGTACAAGAAGGTCGATTTGACCATGGTGCTGAACGGCGCGCTGGCCGGCCTTGTTTCGATCACCGCCGAGCCGCTGGCCCCGAGCCTGACCGAAGCGACCGTCATCGGCGCGATCGGCGGCGTGATCGTGGTGTTTACCGTTCCGCTGCTGGACAAGCTGAAGATCGACGATGTCGTCGGTGCCATCCCGGTGCACCTGGTTGCCGGTCTGTGGGGCACGTTCATCGTGGCCTGGTCGAATGACGGCGCGTCCTACGGGACCCAGATCCTGGGCTTCGTGTCGATCGGTGTTTTCGTCTTCGTCGTCAGCTTCATCGTCTTTCACATCATCAAGGCGGTGATTGGTCTGCGTGCGGGCGAAGAAGAGGAAATCAACGGGCTGGACATGGCTGAAATGGGCATGGAGGCCTATCCGGAATTCTCCAAAGGCTGACCTTTCCTCGTATCAGTCAGGGAACCGGCCGCCCGGGCGTTCGCGCCCGGGCGGTTTTCGTTCCGGCGCCTGCAATTCCCGCGATCGCCCGCCAGTGACCGAAGCCCGGGCCAGAGATGCCCGGCGCGCGGCGCTCAGATACCGGATTCGGCAATGGCCGAGGCGATCATCGGAATCGTGTCGGCGCGCAGACCGGCAATGTTCATCCTGCCGTCGCCAAGGATATAGATGCCGTGGTGTTCGCGCAGCCGGTCGATCTGGTCGTGCGTCGCGCCAAGGCACGAGAACATGCCGCGATGCTGGGCCAGAAAGCCGAAACGGTCCGAGCCGGTGCGCGCGCGCAATTCCGTCGCCAACTGTTCGCGCAGCGAAAGCATTCGGCGGCGCATCCCTTCCAGTTCGTCCTGCCAATCCGACCGCAATGCCGGATCATCCAGCACCATCGTCACCAGCCGGGCGCCGTGATCGGGCGGGAAGGAATAGGCCAGCCGGTTCAGCGCGGTCAGGTTGCCCTGGGTGCGGGCCGCCGTCGGGGCGTCGCCCGCCAGGGCAAGCAGGACTCCGGCCCGGTCGCGATAAACGCCGAAATTCTTGGAACAGCTGGCCGCGATCAGAACCTCGGGGCAGTTTTGCGCGATCAGCCGGGTGGGGGCCGCGTCCGCGTCCAGGCCATCCCCGAACCCCTGATAGGCAATGTCGATCAGCGGCAGGGCGCCGCGTTCGTTCAGCAGCCCGGCCACCTCCTGCCATTGCGGCAGGGTCAGGTTGGCGCCGGTCGGGTTGTGGCAACAGCCGTGCAGCAACACCATGTCGCCGGCCCCGACCCGGCCCAGATCGTTCATCATCGCGTCGAAATCCACGGCGCCGGCGGCTTCGTCGAAATAGCGATAGCTCGCCTGCGCCAACCCGGCCTGTCGGACGATCGGTGGATGATTGGGCCAGGTCGGATCGGAAAGCCAGACCTTGGCCTGCGGTGCCGCGCTTCGCAGCAGTTCCAACGCGATGCGGATTGCGCCGGTGCCGCCGACCGTGGCGAGCGTAGCCATGCGGTGCGCATCCCGCGCCTTTCCCAGCACCAGCCCGGCCATCACGTCACGGAACCCGGCATCCCCGGCGAGATCGGTATAGCCTTTCGTGGCCTGCTCTTCCCACAGGCGCCTTTCGGCCGCCTTCACTGCCCGCATCACCGGCGTCTGCCCCTGGGCGTCACGATAAACGCCGACACCCAGATCGACCTTATGTGGCCGCGGGTCATCGTGAAAGGCCTGCATCAGCGCGATGATCCGGTCTTTCGGCTGCTCGGAAAGCCGGGTGAACAGGCTCATCCGGTGGCCACTTTCAGATCGCCATACATGCCCCACTCGGCCCAGGATCCGTCATAGAGGGAATGATCGCGGTGGCCGATCCGTTCCAGTGCGAGGTTCAGTATCGCGGCAGTCACGCCCGATCCGCAGGTGGTGATGACCGGCTTCGACAGGTCGGCGCCGGCAGCCTCGAACGCCGCCTTCAGGCCCTCGGAATCCTTCATCGTGCCGTCGGGATCGAGCAGCGCCGTGAATGGCAGGTTTAGCGAACCGGGAATATGACCGGCGCGAAGACCCGGACGCGGCTCGGCGACCTCGCCGCGAAAACGGTCCGCGGCGCGGGCATCCAGGATTTCGCGGTCCCCCAACTTGGCCGCGGCGGCCACCTGGGTCACATCCTTGACCAGCCCGGCCTGGCGCTGCACCGTCATGTGCCTGTCGCGCACCATCGGTGGCAGATCTTCGACAGGGTGCCCCTCGACCTGCCACTTGGGAAAGCCGCCATCCAGCACGGCGACGTCACGCTTGCCCATCAGGCGGAACAGCCACCAGACCCGCGCGGCCGAAAACAGGCCCATCCCGTCATACACCACGACCTGGTGGCCGTCGCCCACGCCCATCGCCCGCATCCGGCTGATGAATTTCTCGGGCTCGGGGGCCATGTGCGGCAGGTCCGACCGGTGGTCGGAAATCTCGTCGATATCGAAGAACCGTGCGCCGGGGATGTGGGCCGCGTCGTATTCGGCGCGCGCGTCGCGCCCGGCGCCGGGCAGATACCAGGAGGCATCGAGCACCCGCAGATCCGGATCGTTCAGATGCGCGGCCAGCCAATCGGTCGAGACAAGCGTCTGCGGATCGTCGTTCGGCATCTCGTGGGGTCCCCTTTGCGCGGTTGCCGACCCCCTGATTAGACCGCCCGCGGGCGCGTGGCAAGCCGGTGCCGGTCAGCCGTTTTCCTTCAGGAGGCGCTGTTTCTGGCGTTGCCAATCGCGCTTGGCGGCGGTTTCGCGCTTGTCGGCCAGCTTCTTGCCCTTGGCGATGCCGATCTTCAGCTTGGCGACCCCCTTGTGGTTGAAATACAGCACCAGCGGCACCAGCGTCATGCCCTTGCGCTGGGTCTCGTTCCATAGCCGCGCCAGTTCCTTGCGCGACACCAGCAGCTTGCGCTTGCGCCGCTCGTCATGGCCGAAGGTCTTGGCCTGGGCGTAGGGGGCAATATAGCCGTTCACCAGCCACAATTCGCCATCCTCGACGCTGGCATAGCTTTCGGCGATGTTCGCCTGCCCCTCGCGCAGCGATTTCACCTCGGAGCCTTCCAGCACGATGCCGCATTCCAGATCGTCCTGGATTGCATAATCGAAGCGTGCGCGCCGGTTTTCGGCGACGACCTTGTAATTCGGGTTGGATTTTGCCTGGCTCATGGTGGCAGGGATATAGGCCATCCTTCGGGGCGGGGAAAGGGGCGGTGCGCGCGACCTGGCCGGGGTCAAAGCCGGTTCAGCAATTCCTGCGTCGGCCAGGAATCGGCCGGAAGGCCCAGGCGGATCTGTTCGCGCTGCACCGCCGCGCGGGTCTTTTCGCCCAGGATGCCATCCACGCCGCCGACGTCATGGCCGCGCGCCACCAGCTTGCGTTGCAGCGCCTGCATCGCCGTGCCGTCCAGGCCCGGGGCGGGATTTCCGGGGTCATAGACCGGTGCGCCTTCCAGACGGGTGGCGAAATAGGCGGCGGTGGTGACGTAGACAAGGCTTTGATTCCACTCGAAATAGACATTGAAATTGGGATAAGCAAGGAAGGCCGGCCCGTTGCGGCCCATCGGCAAAAGGACCGAGGCGGACAGATTGGCCGGACCGAGCGACCCGTTGCGCGCCCGCACACCCAGCCGCGCCCAGTCGCCGACACGCTTGCTGTGATCGAGGCCGGTTTCGGCCCAGTCCAGATCGCGCGGGATCACCACCTCCTGCAACCACGGCTCGTTCGGGCGCCAGCCCATCCCACGCAGCATCCGCGCACCCGAGATCAGCGCATCGGGCACCGAGGATTTCAGGCTGACATGCCCGTCGCCGTCACCGTCCGTGCCATATTTCAGGATATCGCCGGGCAGCATCTGCACCATACCGATTTCGCCCGCCCAGGCGCCGGTGGTGCTGGCCGGGTCGAAATCGCCGCGTTCATACAAGTCCAGCGCGGCAAAGACCTGCGGGCGGAACAGTTCGGGCCGGCGGCAGTCATGCGCCAGCGTCACCAGCGAATTCGCCGTGTTGTAGTCGCCCTGAACCTGGCCATAGTCGGTTTCCAGCGCCCAGAATGCGAGCAGCACGCCGCGCGGCACGCCCAGTTGCCGCTCGATCCTGTCGAATACGGTATCCCATTTCCGGCTGTTGCGGTGGCCGTTGTCGATCCGGTTCCGGCTGATGATCCGGCGCGAGAAGGATATGAAATCGAGCTGGAACACGCCCTGCGCCCGGTCAGCACGAATCGTGCGCGGATCGTGCCGGATGCCGCGGAAGAATCCGTCGATCGCGCGGTCGGGATGCCCTCGGCGGGCGGCCTCCTGCTTCAACCCGGCGATGAAATGGTTGAACGGGCCGCCGCAGGGCACCTTCTGTGCCGATGCCCCGCTGGCCAGTATCAGAGTCATCGCCATGCAGATCGCCAAACGCATTCCATCCTCCCGGAAGTTTCGGAAAGGATGGTAGCAGCACCTGCCGCGCAGACAACCGTTCAGGCGGCGCGAAGCGACTCGCGCCGGTGCGGTTCATTCCAGTCGATCCGCGGATTGATAGGGATGATGCGGTTCGGATTGATGGTTTCGTGGCTGTAGTGATAGTGGCGCACGATATGGTCGAAATGCACCGTCTCGGCCACGCCGGGCCATTGGAAGAGTTCGCGCGCAAAGCCCCATAAATTCGGAAAATCGACCAGCCGGTTCCGATTGCACTTGAAATGCAGGTGATAGACCGCGTCGAAGCGCACAAGCGTGGTGAACAGTCTCCAGTCGGCCTCGGTCAGCCTGTCGCCCGTCAGGTAACGACGGTTCGAAAGGCGGTCCTCCAGCCAGTCCAGTGCGTCGAACAGGGCGTTCACGGCCTCGTCATAAGCGGGCTGCGTCGTGGCGAATCCGGCCTTGTAGACGCCATTGTTCACGTCCGAATAGACCCGCGCGTTCACCTTTTCGATCTCGTCGCGCAGCTCGGACGGCCAGAAATCCCGGCTGTCGCCGGTGATCCCGTCGAAGGCCGAATTGAACATTCGGATGATCTCGGCCGATTCGTTGGAGACGATGGTATCACGCTTCTTGTCCCACAGAACGGGAACCGTGACCCGACCCGTCATCGTCGGTTCGGCCCTGAGATAGACGTCGCGCATGAAGGGCAGGTCGAACAGCCTGTCCCCCGTGGTGCCGGGAAAACCGGTATCGAATGTCCAGCCGTCCGACAGCATGTCGGGATGCACCACGGAAACGTCAATATGATCTTTCAAACCCTTGATTGCACGAAATATCAACGCGCGGTGCGCCCAGGGGCAGGCATAGGAAACATACAGGTGATACCGACCGCTTTCGGCCTCGAACCCGCCCTCGCCGCCGGGGCCGGGTGCACCGTCGGGCGTGATCCAGTTGCGGAACTTCGCCTCGGTCCGCTTGAACCGGCCGCCGGTTGATTTCGTGTCATACCAAGTGTCGTGCCAGGTGCCGTCGATCAGTTGGCCCATCGGTATCTCCTTTGTCTCATGCCCCGGACTTAGGGACCGAAGGGGTCGATGTAGACCCGAAAATTCCGCGCAGCGCATCTGCGACAGCGCACGGCCCGGAAGTTGCGATGGCGCAATGACTTCTTGACCGGAATCGGGTTTTTGTCCTTTCTTCACGGGAAGCAGGAGAACGCCGCAATGTCCGAATTTCTGCCCAGAGAGGTGCGCGAGGGGCTGGAGCAGGCCCGCAAGGCGGATTTGCGCAAGAAGAACCGCCTGACGGTTGAGGCCGGCGGCGTGCGTTATCCCGTGTTGCGTTTCTGGTCCACGGGGTTTTCTCTTGAGGCCGCGGATGCGCCGCATCTGCGCGGGCTGGTGGATATTTTCGACCGCGGCCAGCATCTTTACCAGGCGTTGATCGTCGCCTCGGCGGAAGAGGATGGCGAGATCGCCTTCGAATTCAAGCGCAACACGGCGGCGTCGGATCGCGCGCCGCTTGATTTCCACCGCGATCCTGACGCGCCGATCGCCCTGCTGCCGCGCTGAGGCGCGGTGCCTGCTGGAAGGCGACCTATTGCAGGTCGGCAAAGGCGTTTTGCAATCGTTCGACAGCGTCCCGCACGCGGGCGCGCGGTGTGGCCAGGTTGAAACGCAGGAAGGGCTCGCCTCCGGCCCCGAAGGTCGTTCCGTGATTGGCCGCGATTTTCGCGTTTCTTTCGACACGGCTTGTGAATTCGTCGGGCTCCATCCCGGTGCCAGAGAAATCAACCCAGGCCAGATAGGTCGCCTCCAGCGGCATCGACCTGACGCCCGGAATGGCATTCACGCCTGCATCGAAAATCTGTCGGTTGCCGTCGAGATATCCCACCAGTGAATCCACCCAGTCCGCCCCGTCCTGCGAATAGGCCGCGGTTGCCATGTGCAGACCGAACGTGTTGGGCGAGGTTCCCAAGGCCCCCATGCGCGTGGCAAAACGGGCGCGAAGGTCGGGGTCGGGGATGATGACGTTGCCGATATGCGCGCCGGCGATGTTGAATGTCTTTGTCGTGGCGCTCATCATTACCAGCCGGTCGTTGATCGACGGGTCCGCCAGCGGCATGACCGTATGTTCGTGACCCGGCAGAACAAGGTCATGATGGATCTCGTCCGACACCAGGATAAGGTCGTGGCGGCGGCAGAAATCCGCGACGCCCTTCAGTTCGGCCCTGCTCCAGACCCGTCCGCCGGGATTGTGCGGTGAGCACAGGATCAGCATTTTTTCGCGCCCGGTCATTTTCGCGTCCCAGGCGTCGAAATCCATGACGTAACGGCCGTCTTGCTGCGCAAGCGGGCATTCGACCACCATGCGTTCCGCGGCGCGGATGACCCGGGCGAAAGCGTGATAGACCGGCGTCATAAGAATAACGCCGTCGCCCGGTTCGGTGAAGGCGTCGACGCAAAGGCCGGTGCCATTGACCAGCCCGTTGGTGGTGAAGACCCACCCGGGCTCGACCACCCATTTGTGGCGGGTGGCCATCCACCAGCCGATCGCCGCCTTGTAGGCGCGGTCGTCACCGAAATAGCCGAAGATTCCATGATCGACCATCGTCTGCACCGCCTGGGTCACGCAATCCGGCGGGCGGAAATCCATGTCCGCCACCCACATGGCGATGCCCTCGTCCGGCGAAACGTCATAGAGTTTCTCCATCATGTCCCATTTGGAAGAATGCGTGTTGCGGCGGTCGATGATCTCGTCGAAATTCATGGGCATCTCCTTTTTCGCGGCGCAGGCTAACCGACGCGACCTCGTGCGCAAGGCCGAACTGGCGTTGCGAAACGCCACGGCTTGTCCTAAATGCCTGCGACATGAGCGTTCTGCCGATCCTGATCCATCCAGACCCGCGCCTGAAGAAGGCGGCCGAGCCCGTGGGCGAGGTCACCGACGAGTTGCGTCAACTGGCCGACGACATGCTGGAAACCATGTACAAGGCGCCGGGCATCGGGCTGGCCGCGCCGCAGGTCGGCGTGCTCAGTCGGCTGCTGGTGATGGATTGTGTCAAGGAAGAGGGTGCCGCGCCACGCCCCATGGCGTTGTTCAACCCCGAGGTGGTCTGGGCCTCTGACGATGTCAGCACCTATGAGGAAGGCTGCCTTTCGATCCCGGACCAATATGCGGATGTGGACCGCCCGGCCGAGGTGCGGGTGCGCTGGGTCGACCGGGACGGCGCCGAATGCGAAGAGCATTTCACCGGCCTGTGGTCGACCTGTGTCCAGCACGAGATCGACCATCTGGACGGAAAGTTGTTCATCGACTACCTGAAGCCGTTGCGCCGCCAGATGATCACCCGCAAGATGGTCAAGCTGAAACGCGAGCGGGCGCGCGCGTGACCGTCCGCCCGATCCTGCGGCACCCCGACACGCGGCTGCGCGCGATTGCTGCGCCGGTAAATGCGTTCGACGATGCGCTCAAGGCGTTGGCCGAAGAAATGGTTGCCACGATGTATGCCGCGCCGGGCCGCGGGCTGGCGGCGCCGCAGATCGGCGTGATGCAGCGGGTCTTCGTGATGGATGCCGACTGGAAGAACAGCGGCGTCAGGGCGCCCTGCATGATGGTGAATCCCCGGATCGCGGCGGCTTCGAACAGGTTCCAGACGCTGGACGAGGGATGCTTGTCGATTCCCGGCGTGGTCGTGCCCGTGCGCCGCCCCGCCGAGGTCACGCTGCGCTGGCAGGATCTGCACGGCGAATGGCACGAACAGCGCTTCGACGGTTTCTCTGCCGCCTGCGTGCAGCACGAGCGTGATCACCTGGACGGCGTTCTGTGCATCGACCATCTCGACGACGCCGAGCGGCACGCGGCGATGGACGGGTATCGGGAATGATCCGGCCTTTCGTTCCCTGGCCCGACCGGCGCTTGCGGACCCCCGCCGCAAGGGTGGACAGGATCACCGACGAGATCCGCGCCATCTGGGACGACATGGTGGAAACCATGGACGCGATGCCGGGCTACGGCCTGGGCGCGCCGCAGATCGGGGTGATGCTGCGGCTGGCGGTGGTGGATTGCTCGGACGAACGCGGGCAGGCGGTGCGCATGGCAAACCCCGAGATCCTGCACGCCTCGGTCAAGCTGCGCAGCCATGACGAGGCAAGCCCGAACCTGCCCGGCGTTTCGGCGGCGATAGAGCGGCCGCGCGCGGTGACGGTGCGCTTTGTGAACCCCGATGGCGGGGTCGACGCGCGCGACTTCGTCAATCTCTGGGCGACCAGCGTGCAGCATCAGATCGATCATCTGAATGGGAAGATGTATTTCGACCGCCTGTCGAAACTCAGGCGTGACCGCCTGCTGAAGCGGGCCGAAAAGCTGCGGAGGGGCTGATGCGGATCGTCTTCATGGGAACGCCCGATTTCTCGGTGCCGGCGCTGGACGCGCTGGTCGATGCCGGGCACGACATTGCCTGCGTCTATTGCCAGC
>JADQCD010000132.1 GCA_016278285.1 Actibacterium sp. | reverse complement strand
CGCTGTCGAGGGTCGCGACGAGCCCGGCATCGAAACCCGCGCTTGCCCCGTTCAGCGACGAGATCGCGAAATTCCGCGTCCCGGTCAGGGCGGCGCCGTCCGAGGCGATGCACACAGCCGAGTCCCCCGAGGACAGGCCGCCGTCGGAGGACAGGACGACCGCCCGGCTGCCCGAGGCCCGGGCGTTGGCCGAGGCGAGGACCGCGGCCATGTGATCTGTGGTCACCGTGCCGGTATCCGTGGCGTGGCTGCGCAGCACGGGCAGGGTGCCCGCCCCCGACCCGGTAATCGCGCCGCCTATCTGCGCCCCGTTCGGAAACCGCGCCTGGCCGCTGGCGGCCTCGATCCCCATCCCCTCGGCCCATGTGGTGCCGTCGGACGAGACCTTGATGGCGAAATCGTCGGACCCGGCGGTGCCCATCTCGGCCCGCCCCGACCAGCCGGTCTGAAACAGCAGGCTGGCGGTGTCGCCGGGGGCGGCCTTGTTGATCTTGAGCTGATGCCCCGCGCCTTCATGGCTGAGCAGCGTGGCGGCAGAGGCGACGGCGAGGCGGTTGGTGGCGTCGAAACCCGCGTTGATGCCCAGCCCGTCGAGATGGTCAAGCGGCGGGCGGGTCCAGCCGGCGCCGTCCCAGATGCGCAGCTGCTGCTCGGCCCGGCCCCAGGCGCGCGAGCCCGTCTGCGGTGCGATGAAGACCCAGTCGCCCTGGACCCAGGCGGCGAGCATGCCGGCCTGCCCCGCCCAGCCGTCGGTCGGTGCCGGCCCCAGCGCCCAGACCCGGCCTTCCTCGGGCAGGGCCGGGGGGGTGGCGGCGCCGAACGTCTCGACCGTGAGCTGCACCAGCAGATCGAGGGTCTGCAGTGCCTCGTTATGGGTGACGTGTTTCTGTGCCTGCGCCGGCTGGATATAGGGCAAGGCGAGCCTTGCAGAGCTGTCCGTCATCATGGCCTCCCGCGGAATCCGAATGCGGGCGATCGTCCGGTCAATTCGCAAAGACATCGTGACACCACCGTGCGCAGGGTCGGGCGGGCGATGGTCCCGCGGGGTGCATTGACGCCGCCGTGCGAAGCGGCGACAGTCCGCCGGGCAAGCAAAGGGGGCCGCCCGTGAACCATTCATGTGAGATATTCGCCAACGGGGTGATCGAGACACTGGCCGCGCTTGAGGCGGCCGGCAAGGCAGAGGTCGATGGCCGGATCGTTCCGGGGCTGCACCCCACCTGGGACGAGGAGGAGGGCGCCGTCGCGCTGTCATATCGGGCCGAACCCGGGACCCTGTTGCAGCTGGAGGCGCAGGTCAGCGGGGCGCCCCGCTGGCTGACGCTGAACATCGACCTGGGCCCCGGCGCCTTCGAGGCGGGCGACGTGATCGGGATTGTCGCCGATATCGCGGGCGAGGCCGAGGACATGCTCGGGATGTTCATCCGCTCGACCACGCAGGGCGGCGATGTGGACACGGAACTGGCCGAGCCCCTGTTCGTCGCAGCGCAACAGCGTGTTGCGGCCGCGCTGCATGTGGTGGCGCCACAGGACGGCGTGGCGGGGTCCGAGCGGTTTCACATGCTGGGCCTCAAGCTGCCCAAACGGGATTTCCGGCTGGAAATCCGGGGCCTGCGGGTCTTTGTCCGGCCGGCCGCCGAGGTGCCGGAGGCGCCCGCCATGACGCTGGCCGGCACCGCGGGCTGAGCGCGCACCCGCCGAGGGTCAGGACCGGTGCGGGCCCCGTCGCACGGCGCGCAGCGGACGGGTGACCTTCCACGAGGTCGAGTCGCGGAGCCGCGCGATTTCATCGCGCGCGGCCTGTTGCGCGCTGCGCTGTTCGCGTTCCTGCGATGCCAGGTTCAGAATTGCCCCCCCCAGTACCGCATCGCGCCAGCGTTGCGTGTCCTGCGCCGCGTCGAGTTGCCGGGTCGCGGCATCCAGCTGGGCCTTGAGAAGATGCTTGCCCGCAAGCTCGGTGTTGCGCGTCTCAAGCTTGTTCTTGAGGTCGCCTTCTTCGCCCAGCAGCCGCTCGGTCTCGCCCAGCATCTGGGCCAGGGTCTCGCGCAGCAGGTCGCGCTCTTCATGCAGGACGGCCGCGGTCTCCATCGCCTCCCCGATCTCGGCGCGCGCCGGACCGCGGGGGCTCACGGACCCGAGGATCATCGCTTCAAGCTCGTCGAGCAGGGCGAGTGCCTCGGCATCACTTGCCAGAAGGGTCGCGGCGATCACCGTGTGAATGGCCGATCGCCCGGCCGCAGGGGGCGCCGTCGGCACAATGGTTCCCAAGCGCAGCCCCAGCCGCGCGCCCAGGGCTTGCGCACAGGCGTCGGGCTGCGTCTCGAGCATCCCCGCATCGATCAGCAGCACCCGGCGGCGCGTCTTGCGGCAGGTCCGCAGCAGGGTCTCGGCTTCGGCCCGCCAGTCCGCCAGCGCCTCGTCGGGCGCGGTGCCGGCTCGCAATGCCGCGCCCAGATGGTCGAGCGGCAGCGTGACCGGCACGATGACCGGCAGCGCCGGATCCTGCGCAAGCGCGGCCTCGACCCCGTCGCAGCCGGTGACCGCGGGCGCGGGTGTCGCGGTGGCCAGCATCCTCTCCACCGACCGGCGCGTCGCGGCATCGCCGCAAGCGACCAGCAGGTGTCGCGTGTCGGACGGGGCGGCGATGTCGAGCTGCTGGTCGGGCATGGGAACTTTCCGAAGTGAGCAGGCGGTAGGCGTTTTCAGAGATAACCACAACGTCTGGAAGACATCCAGTGGTCCGGAGCGCAGGATCGGTTCATCGTTATGCATGGCCCTTGTTTGCGATCCGGTTTCCGCTGTGCCTGCGGCACGCCCTGCACCGATCCTGGAGGCGCCACCGACAGTTATCTGGCATTCGCGCGCGGTACAATGTCCGGGCATGGGGCAGTTGCGCCGGAGCCTGTGGCCATGTTATCGGCGCCATACGGTGTTGCCCAAATATGACCATTGTCGGCCTCTTTGTCTTTGGGAGGTTGGTTCTCTCCCGCTTTATAGGGCCAAAGTACACCGCAGGAGCCACAAAGTGACCAGATAATTGTCGAGTCGACCGGACGATGCTGAAAACCAATTTTTCCGATGACCGACAGGTGGCGTGGCTCGATGTTTTGATTCAAAGCTTGCCGTCCGGTGCTCGTGCCCCGCTGCTTGAGCTATTGGCACAACCTTCCCGCAATTCCGGCCACGAGGATGGCCTCGAGACGGCACGGGACCGGGAGGAGGTCACGGCGGCAGAGCGGTTGATGGCCTTTTACATCTCCCAGGCACAGGCGCGCAGCGTATCCAGGGATCCGGCGGCGCGTGACGCCGCGCAGCGGGAACTCGACCATCTCCGCACCCGCTTGTCGGAGGATACCGGCGGCAGCCCCTCTCAGCCATCCGAATCTGGAGAGATCACGGTGGCCGCGCGGTCCCTCGAACAGGCCATCCGCCTAGTCTATCGGGTGGCCGTCAAGCGTGAAGCCGCAGAGGACGAAGTCCAGATTTGGCGACGCAATTTCGCGGATGGCTTGCCGTTCCACGACTTCTTTTTAGGCATGTATGAAGGTGCCGAGGCCAAGGCCTGCCGATCCGCTGGGCAGGTCGGTGAGGGCATGAGCGACGGTGATTTCGTCATCGAGTTGTTCAGGATCGTCAGGGGCCGCGGCTGCAACGCCTACGAGTTGGAGGCCGTCCGTCAACGCCTAGAAAACGGCGCCACCACGCGGCCGGATCTGTTGGCCGAGTTCTTCTCTGAAGCCGTCAAAGAAGAGCGCAGTGGCGCCGACTTGGCCGTGCATGATGGGCTGTCCTGTTCGATCATGGGTACAAAGCAGTTCCTGACGCTGGCCAAATGGCAGAAGAAGGCAAATGATACCGAGGTGCTGGAGCAGGCGCGCGCAGCCCTGTGCCCGGTCGCGCCTTTCACACTCCGGGCCGAGGCCGGGCTGCGGGTCAGCGCTATCACCAGCCTCTACTGCGGCGGTGATTTCATCGAGCAGTTCATGGATAACATCACGTCCCAGACCTGTTTCGATCGTCATTGCGAGTTGATCATCGTCGATGCGGATTCTCCTGAAAAAGAGGCGGAGACGATCGAGCGCTACTTGGCACGTCACGACAATATCCACTACCGTCGGATGAATTCGCGCATCGGTATCTACGAGGCCTGGAATATTGGTGTGCAGATGGCGCGGGGCTCATACCTGACCAACGCCAATCTCGATGACCTTCGCCGCGCGGATTCTTTCGAGATCCAGGCGGGCGCACTGGATGCGCTACCTTTCGTCGATGTAGTCTATCAGGATTTCTACTATTCCTTTGACCCATCGCTCGATTGGGAAGGAGTCGCGGCTTTTGGTTACAAGTCCGAACTGCCGGTAATCACTCCCTATAATCTCCTGCGTTTCAACTCGCCGCACAATGCCCCGATGTGGCGCAAGGCACTGCATGATGAGCTGGGCCTGTTCGACGCCAATTACAAATCGGCCGGCGATTACGAGTTCTGGCTGCGTTGCCTTGCGGCGGACAAGACCTTCTACAAGCTCAACGAGCCGCATGTGGTCTATTACCAAAACCCCAAGGGGCTCTCGACGCGCGCTGACACGCGTGGTATCGTCGAAGGGAAAGCCGTTACACGCAAATACGCCCCGTTGCTGATGCCTGAGGCGCTGTCCTGCGATTTCGATGATTTTGTAACGCGGTTCTTGGGCAGGGATGCGCAGCAGGAGCAATTTCCGAACCATGACCGGCATGTTGCCGTTCAGAAAAAACTTCGCGATCTGACACGCCGTTTCAAGCAGGAAAAATCGTGATGCGGCTGGTTGTCGATGGCGTCTTCTTCCAGTTGAACAACACCGGTATCGCCCGGGTCTGGGAGACGGTGTTGCAGCTTCTGGTCGCGCGGCCGGAGTGGGAGATCTTCCTGCTCGACCGCGGTGGCGCGCCCCGGATCGAAGGCATCACGAATGTTCCTTTCCCGGCCTACAAGGCTGGTGATGTAGCTGCGGATTCCCTTCTGATCCAGAAGGTCTGCGACCACCTGAAGGCGGAGGCATTCACCTCGACCTATTACACCACGCCGCTCTCCGTGCCGATGGTGCTAATGGTCCATGACATGATCCCCGAGAGGTTCGACTTCGACATGAGCCTGCGCGGCTGGCTGGAAAAGGAGACCTCCATCGCCTATGCGCAGCGCTATCTTTGCGTCTCGGAATCGACCCGCCGTGATCTGTTGCATTTCTATCCCGAAATCCCCCCGGCACACACCCAGGTGGGCTATTGCGGCGTCGATACCACCATCTTCGCCGAGCGCCCGGCCGACGAGGTGGCCACGTTTCGTAAGGTGCATGGACTCGACCGGCCGTATTTTCTGTTCGTGGGCTCGCGCGTGCAGCACAAGTCCTACAAAAACAGCGACCTGTTCTTCGAAGCGCTTGCACAGATGGAAGGCGTCGATTTCGATGTCTTCTGCGTCGGGGGGGAACCCGAGATCGAACGATCCGTGCTGGACCGCCTGCCGGAGGGCGTTCGCGCCCGCCGCGTGGTGCTGAGCGATTACGATCTCTCGCTGGCCTATGCCGGCGCCGTCGCGCTGGTCTATCCTTCGCTCTACGAAGGGTTCGGCATGCCGGTGATCGAGGCCATGGCCTCGGGCTGCCCGGTGATCACCACTCGCCGCGGCTCGTTGGCCGAGGCTGCAGGTGATGCCGCCCTGTTCGTCGAAGGCACCTCGGTGCCCGAGATGGTGCAGGCGCTGACCCGCGTCCAGGACCCGATCCTCCAGGCCGACCTGCGCGCCCGCGGCCTGGCCCATGCCGCACGCTTCCGCTGGGAACCGATGGCCGATCTGCTGGCCGAGCAAATCGAGACCGTGATCGCTGTGGGGAAAACTCCGGAGGCGCAGGAGTTCTTCGGCGAATGGATGCGGCTGCGCAATATTCAGGCCGACGTTGATTATCTATAGAGCAGGGGATCGCCGGGCGGGTGAAAGTCCTGTCTATGGCGCCAAAGGACTTCCGCAGCGTTTTTCTCGCCGTTGAGCGCAGCAACCCCCCGACGAGATCTACTATCTTTCGGGGCAAAGTTCCGTCGGGCTCTCCTTCGAGCAGCCGGCCGAAACGTTGGAAAGCATCGTCTCGGGGGTGCTGAACATGCTCGAGGTCGTGCGTCTGCGCGACGGGTAGGTGCGTTTCTACAATGTCGGCTCCAGCGAGTGCTTCGGTGACACCGGCGACCAACCGGCGACTGAAGACACGCCCTTCCATCCGCGCAGTCCTTATGCGGTGGCCAAGTCCTCGGCGCACTGGCTGGTAGCCAATTATCGCAAGGCCTACGGGCTGCATTGCTGCACCGGGATCCTGTTCAATCATGAATCCCCCCTGCGCCCGGCGCGTTTCGTCACGCGCAAGATCGTCGCCGGGGCGGCGCGTATCGCGGCGGGGGCGGACGAGCGGCTGGTGTTGGGCAATCTAGATATCGCCCGCGACTGGGGCTGGGCCCCGGAATATGTGGATGCGATGTGGCGGATGCTGACCGCCGAGACCCCTGAGGATTACTTGATCGCCACTGGCGAGACCGCACGATTGGAGGATTTTGTGGCCGAGGCGTTTGCCTGTCACGGACTGGACTGGCGCGATCATGTCGATACCTCGGTCGAATTCTCGCGCCCCAGCGACATCCAGGCCAGCCGGGGCGACCCGACCCATGCTGCCAAACGCCTGGGCTGGCGTGCGAAGACGCATATGCGTGATGTGGTGCGGAAGATGTACGAGGCAGAGATGCCCGCGACATAGGTTCGCACACTTCGCGCCTGCCTCATGCTCGGCCAGGATGCCGATGATCTGTTCGTCCGTGGAACCCATTCGCTTCATTGTCCGTCCCCAAAGCTGGGGCGGACTCCAATCGACGGTGGAAGAAAAATCCCGTGGCGGGTCAGCGGCTCCTCAGTATCCATGCATTTTCCCGGCAGATCCGCGGGCGGCGTGCCGCCTGGCCGGAAATCCACAGAAGATCGAAGGGGCCTTCGGGAAGAGGTCACAGCCGATAGTCGTAGAAGGCGCCAACCTCGCGGAAGATGTCGTTGAGCTGCGCGATCGTCTCCGGGGCAAGCTTCTCCGCGTGGTCGCCCGGGATGCCCTTCCGGATATGTTTGGTCTGGTCTTCCCGTTCGGGACGGATGTCGTGTTTCTGTGCGACCTCCGCGATGATCCCGGCCGGAACCTCGACTCCGAAATGATCGAAAATCTCGCTTAGGAAGGTTTCCTTGTCAAAGAAGATATCCTCATAGCGTCGCAGAAGACCCAAGTCGAAGTCCAAGTGCTCCCGGTAAAGCTTGAGTTTATTGCACAGATTGGGGGCCGCCCGTAGAACATAATCGTCAAGCTCTTGATTGCCCGAGCTCTCGAGCATCTTGTTGAAGTTGTCGGCATTCTTTTTGGGCCGGGCATGGCTGCCGGTCTTCTTTCCCAGGGAAAAATACTGTGACACCAGCGCATCCCGCGGATCGCGCACCAGCAGGACGAAACGCCGTTTGCGCAGGTGGAATTCAGGGGCACGCAGGATTGAAGGAAGGTTACGGAATCCGAAATACAAAAGCCGCCTTTCGAAGGCGGGCAGCAGGCTGGGGTCTGATTGCCAGTCCACTTCAAGAAATCCTTCATTGAAAAGCAGGTCGGGTACGGAGATTGCCGGGATATCCGCTTTCTTGCATACGGAGTTGATCATGCTGTGCATGAGCGAGCTGCCGCATTTATGCACCGAGAATGCAAAGCATGGTCCGAAATCCGCTTGCCGTTCGGGCAGCGCGGAAAAAACTGTGTCGAAATTCATTGCCACCTCTGCTCTCACGATGTGCCGCGACAATAGGCTATCGCGCAAGCCGCTGCAACGGCTGGCCGGGTCCGGATCCGTGCCCCCTTGCCTGTTTCCATGCCCCCTGTATGATCGGGAGTATTGGGACTCGGAGTCTTTGATGAAATTACTTGTGGTTGCAAATTGCCAGGGCCGATCCATCCGACAAATTCTCGAAGCCGGGGGCGACCACAACGCCGAACATGTGGTGGTGCACACGATCGATGCCTCACGGATGACCGGGGGCTATCTGGCCGGGTTTGATGCCGTCGTCGCCCAGGATATCCGCCCGGATCGCAGTGACCTGTGGAACCGTGTCGACGGGCATCCCCGTCTCGTCAGGGTCCCGGCACTGGTCTTCAACGGGCTGACGCCGGACCAGATGGTTGTGCAGCCCCTGCCCTCCGCGCCCCAAGGCGCCTGGGGCAATGTCTCCCGCATCATGCTGGCCGCCTGGAAACGCGGGCTGTCACAGGAGGAGACGAGGCGGCTGTTCAACCCCGAATTCATCGACGCGATGGGCTACCGGCGCGATTTCGCCACGCATCGGCAGCTCTTTCTCGAAACCCTTTCGCGCTACACGCCGCGCGCCGAGTACCTGTTCGGCAAGTGGTTCGACCGCGGCGTTTTCTTTCACTCCGGCCACCATCCGAAATCCTTCGTCGTCGAGGATATCCTGCGCGACGTGCTGGAGCCGCTTGGCATCGCGCTGCCCGCGGCGCCGGTGTCCGATCACCTGCCCGATCCGCTGGAGCGAGAGGCCGCCAACCCCAACCTCAACCACCCGGCCGCGCGCAACCTGCTGGACCGGCCCGATCACGTCTACAAGCGCGGCGATCATGTCTTGCCCCTCGAGGCCATGATCGCCCGCACCTTCCGCCAGCTCGACGCCGCCGACGGCCATTTGCGAATCAATGACCGCGACCTCGAGCGTTTCGACACCGCCCATGCCGCATGGGCCGGGCGCGCGCCCGAGCCCTTGCACAACCCCTACATGCGCCGCCCGCCCCATGCCTTCTGGTCGCGCGCCGTGGCCCGCCCGGCGCCGCAGGACGTGCGCCCCGGGCCGCGGATCACGCCGGTGATCGGCCGCGACACCCGCGTCGCCACCGCCGGCAGCTGTTTCGCCCAGCATGTGGCGCGGGCGATGGTCGCCGACGGGCTGAACTACTATGTCGCCGAACCCGCGCCCGAGGGCATGTCCGGCGAGACCGCGCAGGCGCGGGGCTATGGGCTGTTCTCGGCGCGCTACGGTAACATCTATTCCACCCGGCAGCTGCTGCAGCTGATCCAGCGGGCCTATGGGACCTTCGCTCCGGTGGAGACCGCCTGGGAGGTGGAGGGCGGTTTCATCGACCCGTTCCGCCCCAATATCGGAGAGTCCTTCGAAACAGTCGCGGCGCTGGAGGCCGCGCGCGCCGAACATCTGGCGAAGGTGCGCCGGATGTTCGAGACGCTCGATGTCTTCGTCTTCACGCTGGGCCTGACCGAGGGCTGGACCGACCGGCGCGACGGTGCCGCCTATCCGGTCACGCCGGGGGCCGTCACCAAGTCGGCCGACCCGGCGAATTTCGCCTTCCTCAACCTCGGCCATGCCGCGGTAAAGGCCGATCTGATCGCCTTTCTGGGGGAGCTGCTCAGGGTCAACCCGAAGGCCCGCGTGATCTTCACCGTCTCGCCGGTCCCGCTGATCGCCACCTACGGCGATCAGGATGTCCTCAGTGCGACCACCTACAGCAAGTCGGTTCTGCGCGCCGCGGCGGAGGAGGTCGCGGCTCTGTTTGATTCCACGCAATATTTTCCCTCCTACGAGATTATCACCGGGGCCTTCAACCAAGGTACTTATTTTGAGAAGGATTTACGCAGTATCCGGCCTGAAGGTGTAGCGCATGCCATGGATGTGTTCCGCCAGCGGCTGGTGAAAGGGGCGGCAGCCGAGGCAACCGCCCCTACGCCCGACCCGCATCACAGCCGGGACGACATCGCCGACGAAATCACGCGACAGATGTTTGTGGTCTGCGATGAGGAGTTGCAGGTCCGCAACATGTGACCCTGCTATCGATGCGACCTGATCCTGTGCTTTTAGGTTGCGTTCAAAATCTGACTTGGCTACCCAAGGGCGGGTTCAGAAGACTTCTTTTCCGGCTGGGTTCGTCTTCCCGGATGCGTTGGGAAAAGTGAGTAGTTTAGAAATGACTAAAAAAGCCCTCATCACCGGCATCACTGGCCAGGACGGCTCCTATCTGGCGGAATTCCTGCTGGAAAAGGGCTATGAGGTGCATGGCATCAAGCGCCGCGCCTCGTCGTTCAACACCCAGCGGATCGACCATGTCTATCAGGACCCGCATAGCAACCACCAGCAACTCAAGCTGCATTACGGCGATCTGACCGACAGCTCCAACCTTACCCGCATCCTGTCCGAGGTGCGCCCCGATGAGGTCTACAACCTTGGCGCGCAATCCCATGTGGCCGTCAGCTTCGAGGCGCCTGAATACACCGCCGACGTCGATGCCATGGGCACGCTGCGTTTGCTCGAGGCGATCCGGTTCCTGGGGCTGGAGAAGACGACACGCTTCTACCAGGCCTCGACCTCCGAGCTTTACGGGCTGGTCCAGGAGACCCCGCAGACCGAGACCACGCCTTTCCACCCTCGCTCGCCCTACGCCGTTGCCAAGATGTATGCCTACTGGATCACGGTGAATTACCGCGAGGCCTACGGCATGTACGCCTGCAACGGGATCCTGTTCAACCACGAGAGTCCGCGCCGGGGCGAGACCTTCGTGACCCGCAAGATCACCCGCGGGCTGGCCAACATCGCGCAGGGGCTGGAGCCCTGCCTTTACATGGGCAATATCGATGCGCTGCGCGACTGGGGCCATGCCAAGGACTATGTGCGGATGCAGTGGATGATGCTGCAACAGGAGCGGGCGGAGGATTTCGTCATCGCTACCGGGCAGCAATATTCGGTGCGGCAGTTCATCCGCTGGTCGGCCGAGGATCTTGGCATCACCCTGCGGTTCGAGGGCGAGGGGGTGAACGAGACGGCCATGGTCGAGTCCGTGACGGGCGACAAGGCGCCGGCAGTCAAGCCCGGCGACGTGATCATGCGCATCGACCCGCGCTATTTCCGCCCCGCCGAGGTGGAAACCCTGCTGGGCGACCCGACGAAGGCGCGCGAAAGGCTGAGCTGGCAACCCGAAATCACCGCGCGGGAAATGTGCGCCGAGATGGTCGCCGAAGACCTGAACGCCGCGCGGCGCCATGCGCTGCTCAAGGAACACGGCATGGAGTTGCCCGTGGCGCTGGAAGGCTGAATATGGCTGCGGAGGCCTGGAATTCTGAGTCTGATCGAAACGTCGTGCGTTCTGAAAGGAAAAACTCGCACGAGCAGGGGCTTGGTATCCTGGTCCTTGGATACAATCGACCACATCATCTTCAGGCCGTTCTTGAAAGCCTGCGGCTGCAGGGCCGACTCCATCAGGTCTATCTCTGGGTAGACGGGACCCAAGGACGCGGCGAATTCCTCGGAGAAAACGACGAAACCATTCGGATAACCGGGAAATATGACGTCAGAGAGCTTCGGGAGCACCGATCACATCTTGGCACCGAGAAGCTTATGCTCGACGCACTCGCATACATGACAGAACGCCATGAGCGGGTATTGGTGCTGGAGGATGACTGCTTTCCCATCGAGGGGAGCGTTGACCTCTTCGAGAAAGAGCTTCAAGCAGTGAAGGATGATCCGACCGTGTACTCGGTCTATGGTCACCATTTCGGAACCGAGTCTGCACAGGACAGAGATTTCACCCGGTTCCAGGGATGGGGCTGGGCAGCCCATTCCCACATGGTGCGCGCGCTTCTGCCGGAGCTTCGCAAACTATTCATGATGAACGAAGATGCGTATTGCCATCATGTATCCGCTTCAATGACACAAGACATCGTGTCGCGACTCGGCGTGACGCCGGGGCGAGATGTTCTCAAGGTACTAAAGCGCTTCTTTTCATGGGATTCGGCAACCGCATTCCTGACGGCGCAAAAAAGGCTGCTGCACCGGAGAACCCGAAAACCGGCAATCGTCAACACCGGCATCCAGAAAGGTGTCGGGCACTTCCGGAACGACACTCCGCATTTGCGCCGACCGCCGTTCAACATGATCACCTTGCCTGAAGTCTGGGATCATTATGACACGACGACGTCGCCTTGCGATTTCAGCAAATCGAGCTACGGACTGGAAGCGCTGGATCTCAAGATCCTCGATTGCCTCGGAGATGAACCGCCCGGCTTCTTCGTGGAAATCGGTGCACATGACGGTGTGACGCAGAGCAACTCTGCCGTTCTGGAGGCTAGAGGTTGGAGGGGACTTCTTATCGAGGCATCGCCGTGCAGTTACGCGAAATGCGTGCGGGCGCGCCCGAATGCCACCGTCGTGCATGCCGCCTGTCTTGAAAAAGCCGCCGAGGGGATGTTCACGA
The DNA here is from genome assembly GCA_016278285.1 of Actibacterium sp. Lineage (GTDB taxonomy): Bacteria > Pseudomonadota > Alphaproteobacteria > Rhodobacterales > Rhodobacteraceae > JADQCB01. The sequence goes on along the minus strand of JADQCD010000132.1, from coordinate 5,099 downwards.
CCCTTACGGATGTCGGCCTGATGTCGCTTACGGCGAGTGCATCACTGGATGCGCCCGAAAGGGAGGAGTGGCTGACCCGCGGGGAAGGGTTTGCAAAACGCTCGCGTCAGGAGATCGAGGTTCCCGCCGCGACCCTGTCGGGGATACTGGACCGACACGATGTGGCGGCGGTGGATATCCTCCTGCTCGACGTCGAGCGAAGCGAGGTCAATGTCCTGAAAGGGATGGATTTTGCTCGGCACGCCCCGCGCATGATTGTGGTGGAAGACGCCTATGATGAGGCGGTTTCCGGTTATCTCGCCGCACAGGGCTATGATCGGGAGGCCATCCTGCTTGAACGTCCCTTCACCCGCGACTGCCTTTATCGCCGGCGATAAGTGGCCAGCATGGAGAACGCAGGTTGCATATCGGCGGAACCGGACAGGAGAGGAAGATGTCGAAGATCTACATCGCCGGCCATCGCGGCATGGTGGGCGGCGCCATCCTGCGCCGGCTGGAGGCGCGGCGCGATGCGGGCGAGGCGCTGGAGTTGCTCACCCGCACCCATGCCGAGCTTGATCTGGCCGACCAGGCCCAGGTCGCGGATTTCATGCAGGCCGAGCGGCCCGACGTGGTGATCCTCGCCGCGGCAAAGGTGGGCGGCATCCACGCCAACAACAGCTATCCGGCCGATTTCATCCATGACAACCTGATGATCGCGACCAACGTGATCCATCAGGCCCATGCCGCGGGGGTGCAGCGGCTCCTCAACCTGGGCTCAAGCTGCATCTACCCGCGTGCCGCGCCCCAGCCCATGGCCGAGGACGCGCTGCTGACCGGGCCGCTGGAGCCCACGAACGAGCCCTATGCCATCGCCAAGATCGCCGCGATCAAGTTGTGCGAAAGCTACAACCGGCAATACGGGCGCGACTACCGCTCGGTCATGCCGACGAATCTCTACGGCCCCGGCGACAATTTCCACCCCGAGAATTCCCACGTCCTGCCCGCGCTGATCCGACGTTTTCACGAGGCCGCCCAAGAGGGGCGCGAGGAGGTCACCATCTGGGGCAGCGGCACGCCGCGCCGCGAGTTCCTGCATGTGGACGACATGGCCGAGGCGGCGCTCTTCGTGCTGGATCTCGACGCGGAAACCTACGCGGCCAACACGCAGCCGATGCTCAGCCACATCAACGTGGGCACGGGTGAGGATATCGCGATCATGGATCTTGCACGGATGATCGCCGATATCACGGGGTTCAAGGGCCGCATCACCAATGACCCGTCCAAACCCGACGGCACGCCGCGCAAGCTGATGGATGTGGGGCGGTTGGCGCGGATGGGCTGGACCGCCCGCATCGGGTTGCGCGAGGGCATCGAGGATGCCTACAGATGGTTCCTGGAAAACCGCAGCTCCGCGCGGCTGTGAACGAAACCGGCACGAGGCAGTCATGACCCACACCATTCACCCGGTCCTTCTGTGTGGCGGCTCGGGAACACGGCTCTGGCCGCTGTCGCGCAAGAGCTATCCCAAGCAGTTCGCGCCGCTCACCGGCGAGGAGAGCCTGTTCCAGGCCTCGGCGCGGCGGCTGTCCGGTCAGGGCTTCGCCGCGCCGGTGGTGGTGACCGGGGGCGATTTCCGCTTCATCGTGACCGAGCAGCTGGCCGCGGTGGAAATGGCGCCGGGGGCCGTGCTGATCGAACCCGTCGCGCGCAACACCGCGCCGGCGATCCTGGCCACCGCGCTGGCGCTGGAGGCGCAGGCGCCCGGCGCGCTGATGCTGGTGGCGCCGTCCGATCACGTGATCCCCGACGCCGCCCGCTTTCGCGACGCCGTGCGGGCCGCTGCGCCCGCTGCGCAGGAGGGGCGCATCGTGACCTTCGGCATCCGCCCCGACCGGGCCGAGACCGGCTATGGCTGGCTGGAACTGGCCGAGGCGCCGGGCGCCGATTTCGCGCCTGTTCCGCAACCGCTTCGGCGGTTCGTCGAGAAACCCGATGCCGACGCCGCGCAGGCGATGCTGGAGGGCGGGCGACACCTGTGGAACGCGGGCATCTTCCTGTTCACCACCGACGCGCTGATCGCGGCCTTCGAGGCGCACCAGCCCGGGATGCTGGCGCAGGTGCGCGCGGCGGTCGAGACGGCCGAGCAGGATCTGGGCTTTACCCGTCTGGCGCCCGAACCCTGGGCGGAGATCGCCGAGGATTCGATCGACTACGCGGTGATGGAAAAGGCGCCCAACCTCTCGGTCGTGCCCTATGGCGGGGCGTGGTCCGATCTGGGCGGCTGGGAGGCGGTCTGGCGCGACTCCGGCCCCGATGCGGCCGGCATGGTCACCCATGGCGCCGCCACCGCGATCGACTGCGAGAATTCGCTGCTGCGCTCGGAGGACGAACATCAGCAGCTCGTCGGGCTGGGGCTGAAGGATATCGTCGCCATCGCCATGCCCGACGCGGTGCTGGTGGCGCACAAGGACCGGGCGCAGGACGTGAAGCTCGCGGTGCAGTCGCTGAAAGCGCGCGGCGTGACGCAGGCCGAGACCCTGCCGCGCGATTATCGCCCCTGGGGCTGGTTCGAGACACTGGTCCTGGGGCCGCGTTTCCAGGTCAAGCGCATCGTGGTGCATCCCGGCGCGGCGCTGAGCCTGCAAAGCCACCACCACCGCGCCGAACACTGGATCGTGGTGCAGGGTACGGCGAAGGTGACAGTGGACGACGCTGAAAGGCTGGTGACGGAGAACCAGTCGGTCTTCATCCCGCTGGGCGCCGTGCACCGGATGGAAAACCCCGGCAAGGTTCCGATGGTGCTGATCGAGGTGCAGACCGGCAGCTACCTGGGCGAGGACGACATCATCCGCTACGAGGATGTCTATGCGCGCGGCCAGGGGGCGAAGGGGTGAGGCCGCGTTCGACACGGAACGGGCACCCCGGCCCGGTCAAAGCCGGAAAGCGGCCCGAACCTGCGCGTAGAACGCCGCCTTCTCCCCCGCGATGATCCCTCTGTAGCCGTCGAAGTCGCGCCGGCGCTCCTCGAAATTGTCCAGGATGTCGCGAACGGCGTCGCTTGCGCGCTCGACGACCCCCTCGGTGCTGTCGTCGATCTTGTAATCCTCGGGAACCGGCACGTCCGCGGCATACCCCGCGGCGCCCTGGCGCCCGGTCAGAACGCAAGCCCCGGCCATCGCCGCCTCGCGCGGCAGGCGGTCCTTTCCCGGATGCGGGCCGAAATCGATATAGAGCATGCTTTCGCGCAACAGCCGCGTCACCTGTGCCGGGCTCATGTCCTCGATGGGAACGAAGGCCGCGCCGGGCAGGCGCGCGGCGATGGCCCGGGCGGCCTGCGCACCCTTTTTCGGGTTATAGGCTACCTGCCGCCGGCGCGGCCCGTCCGGGCCCGTCCCGGCCATATGCGCGTGGTTCAGATAATCGCCCAGGGCCTGTGCCCGTATGCCGTTGCGCGCCAGGAAATCGGTGGCATAGGCGCTCTGGCTGAGATGGCGAAGCGGTCGCAGCGTCTCCAGCGGCAGGTGCCGGTCCGTCGCCGCGCCCTGGTAATGGTTCACCGACAGCCACCAGACCCAGGTTCGATCCGGGGCGAACAGGCGGGCAAACCCCGTTCGCGCCTCGGGCAGGACCAGCTCGGCCGCGCCGATCGTCTCGAAGCGGCAGATCGGCACGTCGTAATGGGCATAGGCGGCGGGCGGGGCGAAGGATTCGTTGAACGGGAAATAGCACATCGCCGCGTCCAGGCCGAGATCCAGTAGCGCGCGCCCCAGCTGGTGCAGGGCCTCCGGTCCGCCGGAAACAATCTGACCGGGACATATCAGGATAAGTTTTCGCGTCATGGTAGAGTTATTTCTGACCCATTTCCGCCCCTGGCGGAAGCCCCTTATTTTCGCCGGGCCGCCTCCATCCGCCGGACCCGTGCACGGATCTCGCGGTGGCGGCGCGCGCGGTTGCCGCGCAGGGCATCCCCCACCCCGAGCCGCAGAAGCGCCAGGTAGGTGCCCCGGTCGGCCCCGTATATCCGCGCGCGCAGCAGCCATTTCGCCAGCACCACCCCCAGGATCGGCCAGAACAGGACCGGTCCGGCGGCCAGGCGATAGGCGTGCAGCGCGTTGCGGGTGTTGTAATAGACTTTCCACAACGCCTGGTGGCGAAACGGCGTGCCGGCGGCATAGGTCGCCGTGTCATGCTCGAATTCGATAGCGGGGGCAAAGGCGATATGGCCCCCCGCCCGGCGCAGCCCCAGCGTGTAGATCAGGTCGTCGCCGTAGATGAACAGCGACCCGTCGGGGTAGCCCGCCCGCGCGATCGCCGCGCGCGACAGGAACAGCCCCACGAAAGAGGCCGCGTCGATGGGCACAGGCCCGTCCGCGCGATAGGCGCTGTCGGGCAGGTGGAACCCGGCGCGGCCGCCGCCCGCGGCGGTGCGCAGGAAATGGCGCAGCGACCAGAACGGGTTGCGCGAGGGGCGGTTCATCTCGCAGATGCGGCCATCGGGGAAACGGACCGCGGCGGCCAGCGCCTCCCAGCCCGCGGCCAGGGCGGGGCCGGCCATGTCGCGGAACCGCACCAGCGCCTGCGGGGCGGGGCGGGCGTCATCGTCCATGACGACGCACCAGTCGGGGTCGAACCGTTCGACCGCCGCGCGCAGCCCCGTCTCGAACCCGCCGGCGCCGCCGAGATTTTCCCCGGGGAAGATCGCCAGCAGGCGCGGATCGTCCAGCCCCGCCAGCCAGCCGCGCGACCCGTCGGTGGAGCCGTTGTCCACCACCACGAGGTGATCGAGCGGCCCTTCCAGCAGGCGGGTCACCGTCGCCTTCAGCTTGGCCAGGCGGTTGAAGGTGACCACCACGGCCACTAGCCGCAGCGCCGGAGGGGGGGCGCCCGCCATGGCTCAGAGCGGCGCGTGAACGAAGGGTGGCATCGTCTCGCCCCTGCCGCGCCGGGCCAGGAAGGCCGCGGCGGTGTCCAGCGCCTCGCGGATGGTCACGTCCATGTCCAGGTAGCGATAGGTACCCAGCCGGCCGACGAAGGTGACGTTTTCCTCGGCCGCGGCCCGCTCGACATAGCGTGACAGGAGTTCCTTCTCGGCCACCAGGCGGATCGGGTAATAGGGG
>JADQCD010000256.1 GCA_016278285.1 Actibacterium sp. | reverse complement strand
CTTCTGGGCGCGATCCTGACCAATAACGACGTGTATGACAGGGTCGCGTCCATCGTTCACCCGCACCATTTCTACGAACCCGTTCATACCCGAATCTTCGAGGTGGCGGCCGCGCGGATCCAGAAAAACGCGCTGGCCTCGCCGGTGACGCTCAAGGCGTTCCTGGAGGATGACGAGGGCCTGAAGGAGTTGGGAGGCCCCGGCTATCTGGCGCGGCTGGCGGGGGCGGCGATCTCCAGCTTCGCGGCACGCGATTATGCGCAGATGATCCACGATTTCGCGATCCGGCGCGAGTTGATCGGCCTGGGCCGGGACATCAGCGACAAGGCGGCGAAAATCGACGTGGCCAGCGAGCCGCGCGCGCAGATCGTCGAGGCGGAGCAGGCGCTCTACAAGCTGGGCGAGCAGGGGCAGTCGCAAAGCGGGTTCCAGTCTTTCCTGAAGGCGGTGACCGATGCGGTGAACGTGGCCAACGCCGCCTATCAGCGCGACGGCGGTCTGGCCGGCGTCTCGACGGGGCTTGTGGATCTGGACAAGAAGCTTGGCGGGCTGCACCGGTCCGACCTTCTGATCCTTGCGGGCCGGCCGTCGATGGGCAAGACATCGCTGGCGACCAACATCGCCTTCAACATCGCGAAAAGCTACAAGCGGGGCGCGCTGCCCGACGGTGGCGAGGGGACGGTCGATGGCGGTGTGGTCGGCTTCTACAGCCTGGAGATGAGCGCCGAGCAACTGGCCGCGCGGATTCTGTCCGAGGCGTCGGAAGTGCCCAGCGAACAGATCCGGCGGGGCGACATGACCGAAGCCGAGTTCCGCCGCTTCGTCGAGGCAGCCAAGGCGTTGGAGGCCTGCCCGCTCTATATCGACGATACGCCCGCCCTGCCGATCAGCCAACTGGCCGCGCGGGCGCGTCGATTGAAGCGGACCCATGGGTTGGACGCGCTTTTCGTGGACTATCTGCAACTGGTTCGCGGTGCCGGCCGGACCGAAAACCGCGTCAACGAGATCAGCGAGATCACGCAGGGGCTGAAGGCGATCGCCAAGGAACTGGACATCCCCGTTGTCGCCCTGTCGCAGCTTTCGCGCCAGGTCGAGGCGCGCGAAGACAAGCGCCCCCAGCTGAGCGATCTGCGCGAATCCGGCTCGATCGAGCAGGACGCCGACGTGGTGATGTTCGTGTTCCGCGAGGAATACTACAAGGAGCGCGAAAAGCCCGGCGACCACGATCTGGAAGCGATGGGTAAATGGCAGGATGAGATGGAGAAGTTGCACGGAAAGGCCGAGGTCATCATCGGCAAGCAACGCCACGGACCGATCGGCGCCGTCGATCTGAGCTTCGAGGGACGCTTCACCCGCTTCGGCAATCTGGTGAAGCCCTGGCAACAGGGGGCACAGACCGACGACTTCTGATCTCCTGTTTCTTTTCCTGCGCCGAAGCAGTGCGCGAATCCTGTCAGGGAATTGACGGTTTTCCCGCTTGACCTGACCGCCACTCGCGGCCAAACGGTCTTCATGGCTACTGGATCCCTGACGATCGATCTGGACGCGTTGGTGTCCAACTGGAAGGCACTGGACGCGGCCTCGGGCGCGGGCGTGGAAACGGCCGCCGTGGTCAAGGCCGACGGCTATGGGCTCGGCGGCGCAAGGGTTGCGCGCGCATTGGCCCGCGCCGGTGCGCGGCGGTTTTTCGTTGCGGTTGCGGAAGAGGGCGCCGAGCTTCGCCAGGCACTGGGCCCCCACCCGGAAATCTGCGTCTTCGGCGGCCACATGGCCGGTGATTCCGACATGATCAGTGACCTGGGCCTCGTGCCGATGCTGAATTCGGTCGAACAGCTGACCCGGCATTTCGAGGCGCTGCCGGGCGCGCCGTTCGGCATCCAGCTGGACACGGGGATGAACCGGCTTGGCCTGGAGGTGGCCGAATGGGCCGCCGTGGCCGAGATCGCCCTGGCCGCCGGGCCGACACTTGTCATGAGCCATCTGGCCTGTTCCGATGACCCCGACAGCCCCGTCAACGCCAAGCAGCTGGAAATGTTCCGCGCGATGACCGATGGCTGCGGCGTGCCCCGGTCGCTGGCCGCGACCGGGGGGATTCTGCTGGGTCCGGAGTATCATTTCGATGTGACCCGTCCGGGTGTCGGGTTGTATGGCGGGCTGCCATTCGAAGAGGCTGCCCCGGTGGCGCATTTGTCATTGCCGGTCATACAGACCCGCGAGATAGAGCAGGGCGAGATCGTGGGATATGGCGGCACATGGACGGCGGACGAGGATACCGTCATGGCGACGGTTGCCGCGGGTTACGGTGACGGCTTGATTCGGGCGATGGGCAACAAGGGCCATCTGTTTCACGAAGGAATTCCCTGCGCCATTCTGGGCCGGGTGTCGATGGATCTGATCACCGTCGATGTCAGCCATCTGGACCATGCCCCCCGGGCGCTGGACATCCTGGGCGTCGATCAGACCGTGGACGATGTGGCCGAGGCGGCTGGCACCATCGGTTACGAGATATTGACCGGGCTGGGCGGCGGTCGCTACAGGCGGCAGTATACCGGCGGGCAAGGGTGATGGGCCTGCTGCGGGATCTGATCGGGGGGGTCGGACGATCGGCCCTGGCGTTGCTGGGCGGGTTGGGGCGTGGCGTCCTGTTCCTGTTCCGAACCGTGGCGGCGATCTTCTCACTTCCGTTCTATATCCGTGAATTCTGGCACGCGGTGCTGACCATCGGCTACTTCAGCCTGCCGGTTGTCGGGCTGACCGCCCTGTTCACGGGGGCCGCGCTTGCGTTGCAGATCTATGCCGGCGGCTCACGCTTTCAGGCCGAAGCCGTCGTGCCCTCGATCGTGGCCATCGGTATGACGCGCGAACTGGGCCCGGTGCTGGGCGGGTTGATGGTGGCCGCGCGCGTGGCAAGCTCGATCGCGGCCGAAATCGGCACCATGAAGGTAACCGAACAGATCGACGCGCTGGTGACGCTTTCGACGGATCCGATGCGCTATCTGGCAGCACCGCGGGTGCTGGCGGCCACGTTGACGGTGCCGGTTCTGGTTGCGGTGGGCGATTCCATCGGCATCTTCGGTGGCTATTTGGTCGGCACCGGGCGGCTTGGGTTCAATACGGGTGCCTATCTGCAAAACACGGTGGATTTTCTGGAAACCTGGGACGTGTTGTCGGGGCTGGTCAAGGGCGCGGTCTTCGGCTTCCTGGTGGCTCTGGTGGGATGCTTCTTCGGGATGAATTCGGGCCGGGGCGCACAAGGCGTGGGTCGGGCGACCAAATCCGCCGTAGTGTCGGCCTCGGTGCTGATCCTGGCCTCCAACTACATGCTGACAGAGCTGTTTTTCACCGGATGATCGAACTTCGGGGCGTTCATAAGGCATTTGGCGCCAACCGGGTGCTTTGCGGGGTCGACCTGGTCGTACCCAAGGGCAAAAGCATGGTCATCATCGGCGGTTCAGGCACCGGCAAGTCGGTCGCGCTGAAATGCATTCTGGGATTGGTCCGGCCGGACGCCGGCGCGATCCTTGTGGACGGGCAGGACGTGACCGGCACCGACCGCGAAAGTTTCCTCGGCCGCTTCGGGATGCTTTTCCAGGGCGGCGCGTTGTTCGACAGCCTGTCGGTCTGGCAGAATGTGGCCTTCCGCCTGTTGCGTGGCGCGCAGAAATCCAGCCCGGACCGGGCGCGCGAGATCGCCCTGGAAAAGCTGCGTCGCGTGGGCCTTAAGCCCGAGGTCGCGGACCTGTTCCCGGCCGAGCTGTCGGGCGGGATGCAAAAGCGGGTTGGTCTGGCGCGCGCCATTGCCGACGACCCCGAGATTATCTTTTTCGACGAACCGACCACCGGATTGGATCCGATCATGGCCGGTGTCATCAACGAACTTATCCGCGAGATCGTGGTCGAGATGGGCGCGACCGCAATGACCATTACCCATGACATGACCAGCGTACGCGCCATCGCCGACGACGTGGCGATGTTGCATGACGGGGTCATCAAGTGGACCGGCCCGGTCGGGGAAATGGACGCCTCGGGCAATCCCTATCTGGATCAATTCATCCACGGCCGCGCGACAGGCCCGATCGAGGCGGTGCGGTGACGGCGCAACGGGCGCACCCGGCGCTTGTCGCGGCGAACCTGTCGCTCTTGATCCTCTTTCCCGTCGCCTGGGTCGCCCCGCTGTTGCGCGCGGGGTTCCTGCCCCTGTTCGGTCTCAGCGAAATTTCGGTCCTGTCGGGCCTTCAGGCGCTGTGGGGAAAGGACATGTTCCTCGCGCTGATCGTCACCGCTTTCGCGCTGTTTGCCCCCTATCTCAAGACTATTGGCCTGGCGCTGGTGCATTTCGGCCTGGCATCGCCCCGGCTTTTGCCGGCGCTTGGTGTTCTGGGCAAGCTGGCGATGGCTGATATCTTTCTGATCGCGCTCTATATCGTGGTTATCAAGGGCATCGGCGTGGGCCGCGTCGAGGTTGCCTGGGGGCTGTATCTGCTCACGGCATGTGTCCTGGCCTCGCTCGCGTTGTCGGTGCTGTCGGGACGACGCCGCGCAGCCTGAACGAAATCCCGATTTCGTGAGAATTGCCAGCGGGGTTTTCTGTTACCCTTATGAACAGGCCAGTGCCATGTTCCGAGCCTTGGCATCTTTTTGAACTCCCACGGCCCGGTGCAGACAGGTTTTGAGCCGTGCCGCTTTGGACAAGGAGGAAGGAAGATGGTCAAGACAATCGGAAATCCGCTGACTTGGGGCGTTGAGGCGCTGACCGGGGCGGGGCACGGCTTGGGCGAAGCCGCCCGGAACCTGGGCGGCGATCATGCCAATGTCGTACGGGTGAACCGGATCGACGGAGAGGATATCGCCAACGCGCTTGTGAAGGGCGTCGCGGATGCGATGCATTTCCGCAGCGACGTGGTATTCATGGTCCTGATTTATCCGGTGATCGGGGTCTGTCTGGCCTATCTGGCCTTTCACCTGGCGCTGTTGCCGCTGATATTTCCACTGGCTGCAGGCTTCGCGTTGATCGGTCCGCTGGCCGGGATCGGGCTGTATGAACTCAGCCGACAGAAGGAAATTGGCCAGAAGGCGAGCTGGGGCTCGGCCCTGGGGGTGCTGCGCTCACGGATTGTCGGGCCGGTTCTTGTATTGGGTCTTTACCTGATGGCCATTTTCGCGCTCTGGCTGTTTGCCGCCGCCGCAATTCATGAGGCGACGTTGGGCCCTGGCGCGCCGGCTTCGGTCGGCGCATTCCTGAGGGACCTGTTCACCACCGCGGCCGGGTGGCAAATGATCGTGATCGGCATGGCCGTCGGCGCCGTCTTTGCCGCGGTCGTGCTGGTCATCAGCCTGACCGCCTTTCCGATGCTCATAGACCGGCGCGTGGGGCTGCCGCTGGCGGTGGCGACATCCGTGCGCGTGGCCAGAAGAAATCCGGTGACCGTGGCAAGCTGGGGCGTGATCGTGGCGCTATTGCTGGCACTGGGCAGTGTTCCGGCATTCCTGGGTCTGATTTTCGTCATGCCTGTTCTGGGCCATGCCACATGGCATCTCTACCGTGCGGCGGTCAGCTTCGTCTGAGGAGCGCCGCCCAATAGTCAATAGGTCGGGTGGAACCGACCGGCGGGCGACAGGGTGAAGATGTCGAAGCCGTCCGCCGTGACGCCGATGGAATGTTCGAACTGCGCCGAAAGGGACTTGTCGCGCGTCACCGCCGTCCAGTCATCGGGCAGCACCTTGGTCTCGGGGCGGCCCAGATTGACCATCGGCTCGATGGTAAAGAACATCCCTTCTTCCAGAACCGGGCCTGTGCCGGGGCGACCGTAATGCAGCACGTTGGGCGGGGCGTGGAACACCCGCCCCAGCCCGTGGCCGCAGAAATCGCGCACCACGGACATTCGGTGCCGTTCGACATGGGTCTGGATCGCGTGGCCGATATCGCCGAACGTGTTGCCCGGTTTCACGGCCTCGATCCCCTTGAACAGCGCGTCATGCGTGACCTGGATCAGACGCTCGGCCTTGCGGCTGAGTTTGCCGGCCACATACATCCGAGATGTGTCGCCGAACCATCCATCCACGATCACCGTCACGTCGATATTCAGGATGTCGCCGTCCTTCAGGGTCTTTTCACCGGGGATGCCGTGGCAGACCACATGGTTCACGCTAATGCAGGAGGCATGCTTGTACCCCTTGTACCCGATGGTTGCCGAGGTGGCGCCCGCGGCCTCGACCATATCGGTGATCAGACGGTCCAGTTCGCCGGTGGTCTGGCCCGGCACGATGTGATCGGCGATTCGGTCGAGGATTTCGGCGGCCAGATGGCCGGCCTTGTGCATCCCCGCGAAATCGCCCGCTTCGTGTATCCTTATGCCATCTTTTGTCAGGCGGCCCTGGTGTGCATCGTCCAACGTTTTCTCCATTCTCGACCGGTCCCTAGATAGTGTCGATCGGCCCGAATGGCCAGAGGCGGATCAGCCCAGCGCGGCCGGATACGGGCCCGCGGTGCCTGTCCTTGCGCCTTGGCGCATGATCGCATCGGTCCGGCCCGCGCTCTTTCGCGGATGGTGTCATCGGACGATCGGCTCCAGCGGGTCATAGATGACGCCATTGCCCCAGGCCGCGGCGGGCAGGCTGTCGGGCTTGAACCGAATCGCGGTCATCTCTTCGCGGGCGAAGAAACGCCGCTCGGTCACGATCCCCTCGGGGTCGGACCAGCCGTGGTCGAGATGTCCGGCCCGGATGGTGCAGCGGAAATAAATATCCACCTGATGGAAACCGCTGTCGGGGTCGTGAAATTCATTCACCATGCAAGGCGGGCCGATCTCGATGCCCAGCCCGGTTTCTTCGTGGATTTCCCGCGCGAGATTTTCTGGCAGAGAGGTTCCAAGCTCGACCCCGCCACCGGGCGCGCACCAGAGGTCGCTTTTCCTGGCGGGAAAGGCGTTGACCAGCAAAAGACGGTTCTGGTGCAGGATCAGGGCGCGCACTGCAAGGCGGGGTGAGCGGCTTGGCATGCAATGACACTGCCCAAAGACGCCCGGTCAGGCAAGACGCTGCTCGTCTTGGCGCCGCGCAACCCTTATCTTTGGGCCATGCGTGTGGTCCTTGCCCTTTTGTTGACGATTCTGCCTGGTTTCGGGCGCGCGGACTGCGTCTTGCTACTGCATGGGCTGGCGCGTTCGCCCGCCTCGATGCTGGTGATGGAAGAGGCGCTGGAATTGCATGGCTTCGACGCGATCCGCGTCGGTTATCCTTCCACCGAATACCGGGTCGAACGGTTGGCGACGATTATCCCCCGCGCTTTGGAGGCCTGTCCGGACGGGCAGGTGAATTTTGTCACCCATTCGATGGGCGGAATCCTGGTGCGCCAATGGCTTGCCACGAACGCGTTCGATCGGTTGGGGCGCGTTGTCATGCTGGGCCCGCCCAATCACGGATCGGAACTGGTGGACGAATTGCGCAGCCTGGCACTGTTCCGCTGGTTCAACGGGCCGGCCGGGCTGCAACTGGGAACGGGGCAGTCAAGCTTGCCCAACCGCCTGGCGGCAGTGGACTTTCCGCTTGGCGTGATCGCCGGAGCCCAAACGCTGAACCCGGTCTATTCCGGGATGATCGAGGGCGTGGACGACGGCAAGGTTTCCGTCGACTCGACCCGTGTCGCCGGCATGGCAGATCATATCGTGCTGCCGGTCACCCATACCTTCATGATGATGAATCCCGAGGTGATCGCCCAGACGATCATATTTCTGCAAACCGGCGCCTTCGACCATTCGATGGATTATTTCGGCGCGGTAGAATTTCTCGCTAGATGAAACAAACGCCCGGCCGGGCCGGGTGCGGGCTTATCCGGCGGGGCCCAGGCGACGGTTCGCGTGGCCCATCTTGCGCCCCGGTCTGGATTCGGCCTTGCCGTACAGATGAATCGCCACATCGGGATCGCGAGCCAGTTCCGGCACCTTCTCGATGTCGGCGCCGATCAGGTTTTCCATCTCGATGTCGGAATGGCGTCGCCCGTCGCCCAGCGGCCAGCCCGCCACGGCGCGGATATGCTGTTCGAACTGGTCGATCATGCAGCCGTCCTGTGTCCAGTGGCCCGAGTTGTGAACGCGCGGCGCGATCTCGTTGACCACCAGGCCATCGGGCAGGACGAACATTTCCACCCCCATCACGCCCACATAGTCCAGCGCGTTCAGAATCTGCGCGGCCAGAAGAACAGCATCGGTGCGCTGCGCGTTGGTCAGTCGGGCGGGCAGGGTGGTGCTGCGCAGGATGCCGTCGCGGTGGACATTCTGACCGGGGTCGAAGCAGGCGATCGACCCGTCCAGCCCGCGCGCGGCAATGACCGAAACCTCGTGGCTGAAGTCGATGAAGCCTTCCATGACCGCGGGGGCGCCACGCATTTCCTCAAGCGCCGCGCCGGCCTGGTCTGGGCTGGCCAACCGCATCTGACCCTTGCCGTCATAGCCGAAGCGTCGGGTTTTCAGAATTGCCGGCGTGCCGATCTCTTCCAGCGCCTCGGCGAGATCCACCTCGTCATCCACCGCCGCGAATGGGGCGGTACGCAACCCGAGATCGCTCAGGAACGCCTTTTCGGTCAGCCTGTCCTGCGATACGGCCAGCGCCCGACGTCCGGGGCGGATCGGTTTCAGCTTTTCCAGCAGGTCCAACGCCGAGGTCGGAATGTTCTCGAATTCGTAGGTGATGACGTCCACGCCCATCGCGAAGGCGCGCAGCGCGGCGGCATCCTCGAAGCTGGCAGTTGTAACATGTCGGGCCACATGTCCGGCGGGCGGTTCGGCGACGGGGTCGTAGACATGGCAGGTGAAACCCAGACGCGCCGCCGCGACCGAGAGCATCCGGCCCAGCTGTCCGCCGCCCAGAATGCCGATCACGGCGCCGGGGGTCAGGCGATCAATCATCGGTTGGCTCTTCGGGGATCGAGGCCGACAGCGCCGCACGCCAGTCGTCCAGCCGCTGTGCCAAAGCGGGATCGTTCAGCGCCAGGATCCCCGCGGCCATCAGCCCGGCATTGGCCGCTCCTGACGCACCGATCGCCATGGTCGCAACCGGAAAGCCCCTGGGCATCTGCACGATGGAATAGAGCGAATCGACCCCCGACAGCGCCCGGGTCTGCACCGGCACGCCGATCACCGGAATGCGGGTCTTGCTGGCCATCATTCCAGGCAGATGGGCCGCGCCGCCGGCCCCCGCGATGATGACCTGCAACCCGCGCCCCACGGCGGCGCGGCCATAATCCCACAGACGGTCGGGCGTTCGATGGGCAGAGACGATCCTGGCCTCATGGGGGATATCCAGCTCGTCGAGTATCTCGGCGGCATTCTTCATCGTGGGCCAGTCCGACTGACTGCCCATGATGATGCCCACTTTCACGTCGCTCATGCTGCCCCCTTCCGTCGCGCGGCGGCACTATACCCGGAAGCGGAGACTACGCAATGATGTCCGGTGTCAGTTGATCCTCGATCGCGGCGATCCGGTCCTTCAGCGTCAATTTCTGCTTCTTCAGGCGCCGCAGGGCGAACTGGTCCACCGGGGCGGCGTTGTTTGCCAGGGCGCGGATCGCGTCATCCAGATCCCTGTGTTCGCGGCGGAGCACCTCCAGCTTAACACGCAGCACTTCCTCGCTGTTCATCTCGCTGGCAATGTTCATGGGCGTCAGCCCCCTTTATGAGTCGGACCAGTGACCGGGATCGTTAGCATACCGATTTTGCGCCTCTGCGGGAAGGCTGGTCTTGCAGGGATGGCCAGGCCAACCCATATTTGGGGCAGGCCGCCGATGATCGGGGCCGGATATTGAACAGGTCGCTTGCTCAAGGACTTGAAGAATGACAAAACTGACCCTCGGCTCGCATCCCTATCTTCTGGGGTTCGAGCAGATCGAACGCCTTCTGGAACGGAATGCCAAATCCGGCAACGAAGGCTATCCGCCTTTCAACATCGAACAGACCTCTGATCGTGGATACCGCATAACGCTGGCCGTGGCGGGGTTCCGCGAGGATGACCTGTCGATCACGGTCGAGGATCGCCAGTTGGTAATCCGTGGCCGTCAGGCCGAGGAATGCCCCGACCGGGTGTTCCTGCATCGCGGAATCGCGGCGCGCCAGTTCCAGCGCAGTTTCGTGCTGGCCGATGGCGTGGATGTCGCCGGTGCCACGATGGAAAACGGATTGCTGCATGTGGATCTGGAACGTGCAGAGCCCGAGATGGCGGTGCAGACGATCGCCATACGCCGAACATGAATATGCGAGAGAGGGGAAAGACATGAAAGAGAAATATGAAGTCCTGCCCGAAGCCGAAGACCGGATCGTCTATGTCCGGCCGGTTGCGGTGACAGATCTTCCCGAAGACGTGCAGGAACAGGCGATGGGGGCCGAACGCCTCTATGCGGTTCACGATTCGCATGGCGAGCGGCTGGCGCTGGTCAAGGACCGCAACCTGGCCTTTGTCCTGGCGCGGCAGAACAACCTGGACCCGGTCACGGTGCACTGAAAGTATCCGAAAATATCGGATGCCGTGCCGGCCGGAACGGCGTCCGGGAATAACCCGACCGGGGCGTCGGGGCCTGACAGATCGAATCGTTTGGCTGCGGTGCGGTGGCGGACGGAGCGCTGGATCGGTGTTTGCCAGTCGGCACAAATGTGCATAACCTCCGCGCGGGTCACGCGAATGGGTACGGCGAATGGAAATCGAGACATGGCTTGCATTCGCGTCGGCCTCGATCGCGCTGCTGATGTTGCCGGGCCCGACGATTCTGTTGATCGTAAGCTATGCCATCAGCCACGGGCGGCGGGTTGCGCTGGCGACGGTCGCCGGCGTGGCGCTGGGTGATCTGATCGCGATGACCACGTCTCTTGTCGGGCTCGGGGCGCTGGTGCTTGCCTCAGCGACGTTGTTCACGATGCTGAAGTGGGTCGGGGCGATCTATCTTGTCTATCTTGGGGTAAAACTTTTTCGCAGCGCACCGTCGGCGCGGCTCGATACACTCGGGGATGCCCGCGAGACCGACCCCTTCAAGGTCTTTCTGCATGCGGCCACCGTGACGGCGCTGAACCCAAAGTCCATCGTCTTTTTCATCGCCTTCGTGCCGCAGTTCACGGTCCCGCAGGCGGCGCTCGTCCCGCAATTCGCGATACTGATCGGGACATTCGTGGGCTTCGCGGCGGTGAACGCGCTGGTCTTTGCGTTGCTTGGTGATCGGCTGCGCCGCCAGATCGCCCGGCCCGCCGTGCTGTCCATGCTGACCCGGCTGGGAGGGGGGACACTGGTCGCAATGGGTATCGCCACGGCGGCGGCCCGGCGAAGCGCGTCCTGACAATTCCGCAACATGGCGGTTCGCGGCCTCTTGTGCCCGAGCACCTGCATGGTTGCACATGTTTGCCGGGCCGCCCTGTTCGGCAGCCCGGTTTCCATTTTCAGTGTCCGGCGATCAGACCCATTTGTTCCAGCTTGAGCAGAACCTGGTGGGCGCAGTTGTCGACATCCAGACCTTCTGTGTCGACCCGCAATTCGGGATTCCGCGGCTCTTCATAGGGGTCGGAGATGCCGGTGAATTCCTTGATCTTGCCTTCGCGGGCCAGCTTGTACAGGCCCTTGCGGTCGCGACGTTCGCATTCCTCCAGGCTGGTGGCGACATGCACCTCGCAGAAGGCGCCGTATTGCTCGATCTCCTCGCGCACGGCACGACGTGTGGCCGTATAGGGCGCGATCGGGGCGCAGATCGCGATGCCACCGTTCTTGGTGATCTCGGAGGCCACATATCCGATCCGGCGGATGTTCAGATCCCGATGCTCTTTGGAAAAGCCCAACTCAGAGGACAGGTTCTTGCGCACCACGTCGCCGTCCAGCAGCGTCACGGGGCGTCCGCCCATTTCCATCAGCTTGACCATCAGTGCATTGGCGATCGTGGACTTGCCCGAACCCGACAGGCCGGTAAAGAACACGGTAAATCCCTGATTGGAGCGTGGCGGCCGCGTCTTGCGAAGTTCCTTCACGACCTCGGGGAACGAAAACCAGTCGGGAATTTCCAGCCCCTCGGACAGGCGTCGCCGAAGCTCGGTTCCCGAGATGTTCAGGACGGTCACGTCCTTTTCGATCTCGTCGGCGGGTTCGTATTGCGCACGTTCCTGAACATAGACCATGTGCTTGAACGGCACCATCTGGATGCCGATTTCGTCCTGGTATTCGCGAAACATTTCCTGCGCGTCGTAGGGGCCATAGAAATCCTCGCCCGCGCTGTTCTTGCCGGGGCCGGCATGATCGCGGCCGACGATGAAGTGGGTGACGCCGTGGTTCTTGCGGATCAGCCCGTGCCAGACTGCCTCGCGCGGGCCGGCCATGCGCATCGCCAGGTTCAGCAGCGACATGGTGGTGGTGGCCTGCGGATACTTGTCCAGCACCGCCTCGTAACAGCGTACGCGGGTGAAGTGATCGACATCGCCGGGCTTGGTCATGCCGACGATCGGGTGAATCAAGAGGTTGGCCTGCGATTCCCTGGCGGCGCGGAAGGTCAGTTCCTGATGCGCGCGGTGCAGCGGGTTGCGTGTCTGGAACGCCACGACCCGGCGCCAGCCCAGCTTGCGAAACCGGGTGCGCAACTCGTTCGGCGTGTCGCGCCGGGCCTTGAAATCATAGTGAACGGGCGGCTGAATGCCGGTGATCGGCCCGCCCAGATAAACCGGCCCGGCCTGATGGTGCAGATAGTTCACCGCCGGGTGCGCCAGATCGTCTGCGCCAAACACTTTCTCGGCCTCACGCGTCTTGTCCGGCACCCATTTGTCAGTCACCGACATGATCGCCAGAATCACGCCCTCCTGATCGCGCAGGGCGATGTCCTGACCGGGCTCCAGCCCTTCGGCGAAGGTTTCGGACACGTCCAGCGTGATCGGCATCGGCCAGAGTGATCCGTCCGACAGGCGCATGTTTTCCACCACGCCGTCATAATCGGCCTGCGTCAGGAAGCCCTTGAGCGGGTTGAACCCGCCATTCATCAACAGTTCCAGGTCACAGGTCTGGCGCGGAGACAGATCCCAACTGGGCAGATCGCCGGCTTCGACCTTCAATTTCTGCGCGGACTCATAGGAAACATAGAGTTCCGGGATCGGAGCGTGGTTCATCGTCGACATCGGTGTAATCGGGCCTTCTGTTAATCAAACTGGCGATCGGTCCCCCCACGGTCGCTGGCGCGGGGGTAGACCGGTTCGAAACATGAGTTCAAGCCGCGCCGTGGTTCTTTTCGCAAATGCGGCGGAAAGGTCGCGAATCATTGTAAATGTGGGAATTTATTCCACCTCCTGCTCGGCGATGAAACGCTCGGCCTCCAGCGCGGCCATGCAGCCCATGCCGGCACTGGTGACGGCCTGGCGGTATTTGTGGTCGGTCAGGTCGCCTGCCGCGAAAACCCCGGGAATCGAGGTCTGGGTGCTGTCGGGTTTCGTGACGACATAGCCCCCCATATGCGTTTCAAGCTGGTCCTTGACCAGTTCCGAGGCCGGGGCGTGACCGATCGCCACAAAAAAGCCCTTGCACGGCACCTCGGTCACCTCGCCGGAATGCACATGACGGGTGCGCACGGCTTCCACTCCGGGCGGGTTTTCGGTGCCCAGAACCTCATCAATCGTGTGGTCCCACATGATTTCGACCTTGGGATTCTTGAACAGCCGGTCCTGCAGGATCTTTTCCGAGCGCAGGCTGTCGCGGCGATGGATCAGCGTGACCTTCGAGGCGAAATTGGTCAGGAACAGTGCCTCTTCGACGGCCGTGTTCCCGCCGCCCACGACGACCACCTCCTGCCCGCGATAGAAGAAACCGTCGCAGGTGGCGCAGGCCGAGACACCGAAACCCTTGAACTTCTCCTCGCTGGGCAGGCCCAGCCATTTCGCCTGCGCGCCGGTGGCAAGGATAAGTGCGTCGCAGGTCCAGGTCGTGCCGCTGTCGGTTTCGGCGGTGAAGGGGCGACCAGACAGGTCCAGCCTGTTGACATGGTCTGCAATGATTTCGGTGCCGACGGCGCGGGCGTGCTCTTCCATCTTGATCATCAGGTCGGGGCCCTGGATTTCAACCTCGCCGGGCCAGTTCTCGACCTCGGTGGTGATGGTCAGCTGCCCGCCCGGCTGGATGCCCTGGATCAGCACCGGTTCCAGCATCGCCCGTGCGCCATAGACCGCAGCAGTATAGCCTGCCGGCCCCGAGCCGATGATCAGAAGTTTCGTGTGCCGCGTCTCGCCCATGTCTTACCTCGTTGAAAAGCCGTTCCGCACGATATACGCATGCTGCGTCCGGCATGAAAGGTGCAAGCCGTCGCAGACACGGATTGCGGAGCGGGCATTAATATGTTGCGCATTGCTGAAACTTTATTGCGCCGGGCGCCCGGCCTGCATATTATCCGCAAAAATATCGGAGTGCCGGATGCCCAGCTCGAAACTCGACCCCATCGACCGAAAGATTCTCGCCGAGCTTCAGGCCGATGGCCGCATGACGAATGTCGAGCTTGCCCGCCGTGTGGGGATTTCGGCCCCGCCCTGCCTGCGCCGTGTCCGCACGCTGGAGGAGGCCGGTTTCATCCGCGGCTATCATGCTGACGTGAACCCGCGCGAATTGGGCTTCGAGGTGCAGGTTTTCGCCATGGTCGGATTGCAGAGCCAGGCCGAGGCCGACCTTTCAGCCTTCGAGGGGCGTTGTCGTGCGTGGCCATTGGTGCGCGAATGTCACATGCTGAACGGCGAAGTCGATTTCATCCTGAAATGTGTCGCGCCGGACCTGAGCAGCTTTCAGTCATTCCTGACCGAGCAACTGACCGCGGCCGAAAACGTGGCCAGCGTGAAAACTTCGCTGGTGATCCGTTGTGCCAAGGACGAACCCGGTGTGCCCTTCGAGGTGCTTGAGGAACGGCTGGCCAGGACGTCCTGAGAACGCCGGCCAGTCAGGCCGCGTCCATTTCGTCAAGTTCCACCGTGGTCAGGCGCGGAGTGCCCATCATGCCGAAGTCTTCCAGACTGCGGACATGCGGGAACAGGCCGAGAAACAATTCCAGCATGCCGGGGTCCATCGACTTTTCCAGGTCGCGTCCGGGATGAAAGCTTTCGACCTCCATGCCGTTCGCGCGCAGGATTTGCTGGCCCTCCAGCGCCAGGTGATAGACCCTGACAGGCGCGGCGGGCTTGACCGAGATCATGCTGGAACCGTCAATGAATGCGCTGGCCGGGGCAAAGGCATGTTCCGAACCGATCCGGGTGCGGCACATGCCCGAACGGTGCAGCATCCGGGCGCGGGGGCCAAGCATGAGATCCGGAAAGGGCCGTCCGATGCCGAAGCTGTCGGCGGTGATCCTGGTCAGGCGAACTGCGTCCTCGGCCATGTCGGGCAGGCCCGGAAAGATCATCATCGAGCCGATCCACAGCAATTTCTGCGGTCCGTTTCCAGCTGTTTCCAGCATTGTTCCGGGAATCAGATCCTCAACCGCGACGGGGCCGGCCGTGGTGGAAATCAACGTGCCACGCGCGAAGCCGGCGAAAGCCGATTCAAAGGCGTGGCTGGCCGGCGCGATCGCGTTGAAATCGGAAAGCAATCCGGCGCGGGTGAGGCCGGACACTTCGTAACGCCGGGTAAGCCGCGTGGCGCGCCGTGGCGGTTGTCCCGGATGGGCGGATGCAATCCTGGCCGTTCCAGCCGCAGATTTCGCCGCAAACTCTGCGGCCGGGGTCCGAACATAGGTCATGCGAACAGTCCTTCCGGTCTGGTCACATCTGCATCGGCCCCCACCGACGACTTGCAGACATTTAGGTTATGTCCGGTAAATGCCGCAATTTCTCCGCATTTGTCAAAACATGTATTAAGTTCAGCATGTTGTTACGGTCAATCCTGCCTGCGTGGCCGGTATTGTTTCCATGTGGCGGCATAATGTCGCCACATTTCCGTCCCCTTGCCGCGACTTCGGTCGCCTGGCGCCCGTGGGGAACCGTTGTTTGGCGGTTTTCGCAGCGGTTTGGCCCGAATCAGGCGCGGGCCGCGCCGGGGGGGCTGACGGTTCCTGCATGTTTGCTGCGTGTCCAGGGCATCGAAGGCTGCGGCTTTGCGCTTTCTTCCAGAACCCATGCCATCCAGCGGCGTTTCGTTTTCATTCCGATCGCTCCTATTTGGTGTCGGGCCTGTTCGATCCCGGCCTGACCGCGTGAATGTCCCCGGCCGACAGGGCCGGTGCAGGATGAATGGCTGTCCATTGCGGCGCTGCGGTGGCTCGCAGCGTGTCTGTTTGTGGTGATATCGGGAAAAGAATGTGACCCCGGTCGCCGGGCGTCCCGATTACAGGCGTATGGCCGAGATCAGTCGCCCATAGTCCGCCTCGCCGGCATGGGTGGTGCGCCGGTAGGAAAAGAACCGCCCGGGATCGGAGTAGGTGCAATGCCGTGTCCATTCGGCATGCCCCACCCCCGCCGTGCGCAACCGGTGCAGGCCAAACCCCGGCAGGTCGAACATCAACCGGTCGTCCCGTCCCGCAGCGAAGAAGCGGCTGTAATCGGGGTTCTCGGCAATGAATGTCTCGAAGAACTCCGGACCCACCTCATAGGCGCGCTGGCTGATCGTCGGGCCGATCACCGCGGCGATATTGTCGCGGTCGGCGCCGATCGCCTCCATCGCGTCGAGGGTCGCCTCAAGCACCCCGTCCAGCGCCCCGCGCCAGCCGGCATGGGCGGTACCGATGACGCCGGCCACGGTGTCGGCGAAAAGGACCGGCTGGCAATCGGCGGTCAGCACCGCCAACGCGATGCCGGGCGTGGCGGTCACCATCGCGTCGGCGGGTGGCGGCCGGTCGAAAGGCCGCTCGACCTGCACGACATCGGCCGAATGAACCTGTCGAAGCGAGACCAGGCTGGTCGGCTTCAGGTTCATCGCCGCGGCCACGCGGGCACGATTGATCTGCACCACCTCATCCAGATCGGATGATCCGGGCCCGCAATTGAGGCCATTGAAAACACCGGACGAGGCGCCGCCATGCCGGGTAAAGAACCCGTGGCGCAGGGGGGCGAGCGTGTCCGCGGTCAGTATCTCCAGGGTCATGGCAAGAATCCCGGTGGTTGTGGTGCGTCCCTCGGGAACAGCGCCAGCGTCTTGAAGAGCGTTCCCATTTCATCGCTGTGGGTCAAGCGCCGATGTGCCGCGACATGGCTGTTCAGCCCGTCGCCGGACAGGCTGCGTGCCAGGGCCTGTGCGCGCGTAGTAATGCCGAGGCGTTCCAGAAACACGCCCTGTGGTGTCATCGGGCTGACCGCAACGCCCGCCTCGCCGGCGATTTGGGCCAGCGCCTGAAAATCGACATGGGCGGTCAGGTCGGCCCTGCCCGGATTCGACAGCGGATCCTCGACGCGATGGTCGCGCACGGCCTGGAACGTGTCCCCGCGCGACCGCCAGCCGCCGTAATCGACGACAAGACCCACACCGCCGCGGGCCGCAATGCGGCTGGCGATTTCGCGGGTGATGGCGGCAGCGGCCGGGCGGATCTCGACAATATCGTCAAGGGCGGTGTCATTCAGCCTGTGGTCCAGCGCGGCAAGCGGCGCGGGCTGCGACAGGGCGAAGGACAGCCGGCCGTCGATCAACGTGACCTGCAATTCGCGCCAGCCATTCGCGGCGCGGTGAAACTGGCGGATAGGCAGGGCGTCGAAGAACTCGTTCGCGACCAGGAAAAGCGGCGCGTCGGGCAGGGCGGCGACGTCGTCCAGCCAGGTTGCGTCGTGCCCTGCAAGGCGGGCGCGCT
>JADQCD010000224.1 GCA_016278285.1 Actibacterium sp. | reverse complement strand
TATGCCACGATCTACGGCGATATGGCGGGCGGTTACAACCCGATCAAGGATCTCTACAAGACCCGCGTGTTCCGGACCTGCCGCTGGCGCAACGACAATCACCGCGACTGGATGATGGGGCCGGCCGGGCAGGTGATCCCGCCCCGCGTCGTCGACAAGCCGCCCTCGGCCGAGCTGCGCGCCGATCAGAAGGACGAGGACAGCCTGCCACCCTATGACGTGCTGGACGCCATCCTGGAAATGCTGATCGACAAGGACAGTTCGGTCGCCGAATGCGTCGCCGCCGGCTTTGACCGGGATATGGTGCGCAAGGTCGAGGGGCTGATCTATCGCAGCGAATACAAGCGGTTCCAGGCCGCACCGGGGGCGCGCCTGACGCGCAGGGCGTTCTGGCTGGACCGGCGCTATCCGATCGTGAACCGCTGGCGCGACCGCAGCTAGGCGGCGCAGCGGCCCCGGCACGGATGCGCGGGGCCGCGGAACGTCTCTCAGGTCGGGTCAGGCGATCAGCCTGGCGGTCTTGTCGACCAGGCGCTTGACCTGATGCGCGATGGCCGGTTCCGCCTTCTCGAAACCTTCGCCTGCGGTGTGGGAGTAACCATAAGGGTTGCCGCCGGCTTCGAACAGCACCGGATCGGTATAGCCCGGCGCGACCAGGACCGCGCCCCAGTGCATGAACGTGGTATAGAGCGACAGCAGCGTCGCCTCCTGCCCGCCATGGGTGTTCTGGGCGCTGGTCACGGCCGTCACGGTCTTGTCGGCCAGCTTGCCCGCCATCCACAACGGGCCAAGCGTGTCGATGAAGGCGCGCAACTGGCTGGCCACGACGCCATAGCGCGTCGGCGCGGCAAAGAAATAGGCGTCGGCCCATTCCATGTCGTCATGGCTGACCACCGCAATGTCGGCTACCTTCTCCGCCTGTTCCTTCCAGGCGTCCTGTCCTTCGACAACGTCCTTCGGCGCGGTTTCGGCCACGCGACGCAGCCGAACCTCGGCCCCGGCCGTTTCGGCGGTTTCGGCGGCGATCTGTGCCATGCGATGGTTGGTGCCGTAGGTGGAATAGAAAATGACTGCGACTTTCGGGGTGGTCATTCGTGCTCTCCTTCACTTTGCAATGCGTTCCGAGTGAAGAGATGATCGGTCCGTCGCCGAACTTTAAGTCCCTGTTTTCGCAGATATGACGTGCGCTTGCGCGCAGCGCGGGTCAGATTTCGGACAATATGCATTCCGGCACCAGCCGCTCGACATCGGCGCGGCGGCAGAGCTGCGTCGCGTCGCTCATCACGGCGGCGCTGGCGGCCGCCGTGCCCCATTGCAGGGCTTCCCCCAGATCGCCGCCCCGTGCCAGCGCCAGGGTAAGGCCCGCCACGAAACTGTCGCCCGCGCCCACCTTGCTGCGCACCGTGACCTTGGCCGCGGCCGCATGCAGGTGCCGCCCCCCGCCGACCAGGACCGAACCCTCGGCGCCGCGCGCGACGATAACGGCATCGGCCACGCGATCGGCCACCAGCCCGGCAGCGAAATCGGCAGTGTCGGTGCGCTCGGGCAAGGGGTGGCCGGCAAGCTGCTCGGCCTCGGTTTCATCCATGCGCAGGATGAACGGGGCGGGCTGCGGCGCGGTCACCTGATGTTCCAGCGCCGGGCCGGAAGTGTCGATGATTACCTTGACGGCGCGATCTTTCAGCGCGGCGCAGAGATCGGCATAGAAATGCACCGGCAGACCCACCGGCAGGCTGCCGCTGAGCACGACGAACCCGTCGTCGCGGACGGCCTGCGAGATCGCAGAGAGAACCGCGTTTTCATCGCTTGCGCCCCAGCTGGGACCGGGCAGAACGAATCGGTATTGTTCCCCGGTGGCCTCTTCGATCACCGAAAGGCTGATCCGGGTCTCGTCGGGTGCGGCGAAGGCGACCATCTCGATCTCCTCGCGCTGCATCAGCGCGCTGAGCTTGCGGCCGTTGAGTCCCCCCAGCGCCATGAATGCGCGGCAATGGCCGCCCATGAAAGTTATCGCGCGCGCCACATTGGTGCCGCCGCCGCCCGGATCCTGTTCTGGTCGCGCGCAACGCAGCTTTCGCCCCGGAATGAGCTTCGCGACCGAGGTCGAAATATCGACGGCGGGGTTCAGGGTGACGGTCAGAATATCCTGCATCGATTCGTCCCGTTGCCGGAAAAGGCTGGGGCGAAGGTGACAGCAGAAACCGGTTTCGCCAAGCGAAAGCATGGGCGCGTCCCCCTTGGTATTCATGGTCCGGAACGATTCGCGGGAGGGGATGGCGGAGGCGCCTTCCGGGGCTCTGCCCCGGACCCCGGAGTATTTCGGGCAAGATGAATTGGCGGGGTGTCAAAAAGGCGCAAGTGACGGCCACCGGCGCGGGTATTCGGGTTGAATTACCGGCGCCGTTTCGGGCAGGAGGGATGGCGAAGGCGCGAATGTCGCCAGTATGAGGACATGCGATGACCACTTATCCTTGTTACGGCCGCATCGACGGCCCGATCGTGATGATCGGCTTCGGCTCGATCGGGCGCGGCACTTTGCCGCTGATCGAGCGTCATTTCGAATATGACCCGCATCGGGTGACGGTCATCGATCCGTCGGATGCGCATCACACCTTCCTGGCGCAACGAGGCATCCATCACGTCCAGACCGCGCTGACGCCGGAAAATTACCGCGACGTGCTTGGCGGGCTGTTCGAGCGGGACCGCGGGTTCTGCGTGAATCTGAGCGTCGACACCTCTTCGCTGGACTTGATGAAATTCTGCCGAGAGACAGGCGTGCCCTACATCGACACGGTGGTCGAGCCCTGGGCGGGATTCTATTTCGACACGACCGACAACGCGCAGCGCACGAATTATGCGCTGCGTCAGAGGGTGCGCGACGAAAAGGCCGCCAACCCCGGAGGAACCACCGCCGTGTCCTGCTGCGGTGCCAATCCCGGCATGGTGTCGTGGTTCGTTAAGGAGGCGTTGCTGGTGCTGGCACGCGACCTGGGTCGCCCGGTCGAGGCCCCCGGCAGCCGCGAAGGCTGGGCCAGCCTCATGCAGTCCCTTGGGGTCAAGGGGGTTCATATCGCCGAGCGCGATACCCAGGCCCGGCGCCAGCCGCGGCCGCGCGACGTCTTCGTGAACACCTGGTCGGTCGAGGGCTTTATCGCCGAAGGATTCCAGCCGGCCGAACTTGGGTGGGGCACGCATGAAACCTGGTTCCCGGAAAACGGACACCGGCACGACTCGGGCTGCCTGTCGGCGATCTGGCTCGACCGTCCGGGCGCGATCACCCGCGTGCATACCTGGTGCCCGACACCGGGGCCGCAATTCGGCTTTCTGGTGACGCATAACGAGGCGATCTCGATCTCGGATTATTACACGGTGGGCGCGCCGGGCGCGCCCGACTATCGCCCGACCTGCCATTACGCCTATCATCCCTGTGACGATGCGGTGCTTTCGCTGCACGAGATGTTCGGCTCGGGCGAGCAGCAGACAGAGCACCACATCCTTGAAGAGCACGAGATCGTCGAGGGAATGGATGAGCTCGGCGTGCTGCTTTACGGGCATGAGAAGAACGCGCTGTGGTTCGGCTCGCGCCTGTCGAACGAGGAGGCGCGGGATCTGGCACCTTATCAGAACGCGACCGGGTTGCAGGTCACCTCGGCTGTGCTGGCAGGCATGGTCTGGGCGCTCGAAAACCCCGAGGCCGGCATCGTGGAAACCGACGAGATGGATCATTCCCGTTGCCTGGAAGTGCAGCGGCCCTATCTCGGGCCGGTAGAGGCGCATTATACCGGCTGGACGCCGCTGACGAACCGCTGGAGCCAGTTCGCCGAGGATATCGACGAAGACGAACCGTGGCAGTTCCGCAATGTCCTTGCGAGTTGATCGGCGGCTCGGGGTCAGATTTTCGCAACACCTTGCGATCGGGCGGTCATTCGCGCTGGTCTTGGCCCCCGGGCACGGCTAGACAACGCCCTGTCAGGAGGATGAATTGGCGGAAATCCGACCCCAGCCGGGTATCATGAGCATCGCACCCTACCAGGGCGGAGAATCCCGGGTCGAGGGCGTCGAGGATGTCGTCAAGCTGTCGTCGAACGAGAACCCCTATGGCCCATCCGACAAGGCCAGGGAGGCGTTTGTCAGAACGGTTCACCGGATGCACCGTTATCCGCCGACCGATCACGCCGCGCTGCGCGCCGCCATCGGCCGGGTTCACGGGCTGGATTCCGGTCGGGTCATCTGTGGCGCCGGGTCGGATGAGATCATCACCTTCCTGTGCCAGGCTTATGCCGGGCCGGGGGACGAAGTGATCCATACCGAACACGGATTTTCCATGTACCGGATCTCGGCTCTGGCCGCGGGCGCGATCCCCGTCGAAGTGCCCGAGTGCGACCGGGTGGTGGATGTGGAGACGATCCTTGCGGCTTGCAATTTCCGGACCAGGCTGGTGTTCATTGCCAATCCGGCCAATCCCACGGGCACGATGATCGGGCTGGACAAGGTCGCATACCTGGCCGACAGGTTGCCCAAGCAGACGATCCTGGTGCTGGACGGCGCCTATGCCGAGTATGTGGACGGATACGATGGCGGTGCCGCACTGGTGGACGCGCGCGGGAACATGGTCATGACACGGACATTTTCCAAGCTTTACGGACTGGGCGGATTGCGCGTCGGCTGGGGCTATGGCCCGCAGGCGATCATCGACGTTCTCAACCGCGTACGCGGGCCGTTCAACCTGGGCCAAGCCCAGCTTGAAACCGCCGAGGCGGCCTTGCTTGATCGTGACTATGCCCAGAAGTGCCGCGCCGACAATGCGCGCATGCGCAACTGGCTGGCCGAAGCGCTGGCCGAGGCCGGCGTGCCCAGCGACCCTTCGAGCGCGAATTTCATCCTTGCGCGGTTTTCCTCGCCCGATGAGGCCGAGGCCTGCGATTCCTTCCTCAAATCCGAGGGGCTGATCGTGCGTCGGGTGGCGGGCTACAACCTGCCGGCCTGTCTGCGGATCACTGTGGGCGACGAGGCGTCCTGCCGCCGCGTGGCCCATGCGGTGCGTGCGTTCAAGGGGCGCCGAGGATGAGCATGATCTATGATCGCGTGGCACTGATCGGGCTTGGCCTTATTGCCGGGTCCATGGCCCATGCGATGCGCTGCGCCGGCCTGGCGGGCGAGATCGTGGGCACGGCGCGATCCGCCGACACGCGCGGTGTCGCGCGTGACATCGGGCTGTGCGACCGGGTGGTGGAAACCGCGGTAGAGGCGGTGCAGGGCGCCGATCTGGTGGTTCTTGCGGTTCCGATCGGCGCTATGGGCGCCGTCGCCGAAGAGATCGGCCCACATCTGAAGGCCGGCGCCACGGTGACCGATGTCGGTTCGGTCAAGCGCGCGGTGATCGAGGCGGTCGCGCCGCACATCCCGCATTCTGTGCATTTCATCCCTGGCCATCCGCTTGCCGGAACCGAACATTCCGGGCCGCGCTCGGGTTTTGCGTCGCTCTTCGAAAACCGTTGGTGCCTGCTGGTCCCCGGCGCGGCAACTGATCCGGAGGCACTGGCCCGTCTGCGCGCGTTGTGGGAAGGGATGGGCGCCCATGTCGACGAGATGGACGCCGACCACCATGACCTGGTACTGGCCGTGACCAGCCATGCGCCGCACCTGATCGCCTATACCATGGTCGGGGTGGCCGACGATCTGCGCCGGGTGACCGACACGGAAGTGATAAAATATTCCGCCGCGGGCTTTCGTGATTTTACCCGGATCGCGGCCAGCGATCCGACCATGTGGCGCGACGTGTTCCTGTCGAACAAGGATGCCACGCTGGAAATTCTCGGGCGTTTCACGGAAGAGCTTTTCGCGCTCCAACGCGCCATCCGCACGGGCGACGGGGAACATCTGTTCGAATATTTCACCCGGACCCGGACGATTCGGCGCGGGATCATCGAGGCGGGGCAGGACACAGACGCGCCGGATTTCGGACGGGCCAAGCCCGGGTCGTGAAGATGCTGGCCGGATATCTGCTGGTGCTGGGGTTTCTCGGCGCCCCGGCCGTGGCCAGCGGAATCGACCTTTCGCCGGTGCCCAAGCCGCGCCCCTTTTACCAGAGCATCTCTGACGCGGCCCAACTGGAAGACATCCCGAAGCGCCCTCCGGTGTTCGGCCCCGGCGAGAATATATTACGTCCGAGACCGCGGCCGCCCCGCGCGTCATTCACCGAACAGGCGCGCGCCGCCGGGTCGGCCACCTCACCGTTTCCGGCTCCGCGCCCGCCCACCCGGGCGCGGCACATCGCCACGGCCGCCCGCGATCCGGTCATCATGCCGCGATCGGGTACCGGGCGGTTGTGCAATGATCCGGATATTCTGGGACGCAAACTGGCACCGATCGGGGCCGGGACACGGCACTGTGGTCTGCCCGATCCGGTCGAGGTCGTGTCGGTCGACGGTGTGGCGCTGCGCCCGGCGGCGATTTTGAATTGCGATACCGCCCGCGCGCTTGAAAGATGGGTGCGCGGCGGTCTCAGGCCCGCCATCGGTCGGCTGGGTGGGGGCGTCCGGGCCTTGCAGGTTGCCGATAGTTTTTCCTGCGCGCCGCGCAACGGCGAGAATGGTGCCGGGGTCCTGGCGCATGGGCAGGGCAGCGCGGTCGATATCGCCGCGATCGAGCTGAACGACGGCGGCGCGTTGAGTATCGCCCGCGATTGGGGTCATGGCCCCGAGGGCATCCTTTTGGGGCGTGCGCAGGGCGCGGCCTGCGGCCCGTTTCCAACCGTACTGGGCCCCGGGGCCGGCGCCCCGAAACAGGATTATTTCCACCTTGATACGGCCAGAAACCGCACCGGCGCCTATTGCCGTTGATTCAGGCGAAACAGCGGCGCCGACCCTAATGGGACCGGTCCCAGACGGGCCTGGCCTGCCTCGACGATCAGCGGCACGGTCAGGGCCTCGGCTCCGGCCATCAGCCCCAGGGCCGAGGCGATGCGCCCGGCCTGCTCCGCGGTGACTATTCCCGCCACCCGGGCCTGTTCCAGTGCCATGCGCCAATTTCTGACCCGCATGGTCAATTCTCCCGTCGGTCGCCCCGCCCGGTCGAGGGTGATCGTGCCTTCCGCGCGAATCTCCGCCCCGTTCCATTCGAAGTGAAACGCTTGCAGTTCGATCTCGGTCGGGGCGGGCAACGCGCCTGTCATCATGTGCCGGTCGATCGGCCGGTCCAGAATGAGCGTTGCCTCAAGATGAAGCGCGGCGCGCAGTTGAAGCCGGTCGCCGGCGACGGTGTCCGGCATGCGGACCCCGCGAAGATCGGCGCCGATCTCATAACGGGCGCTGGCGCCGGGCAGCGCGCGGATGGCGAAAAGCGCCCGATCGGCGGCGAGCGTCCAGGACGGGGCCAACAGTTCCGGAAATTCGATCACCATGTTGGCCCGGTCCAGCGGCAGCGAAGGCACGGGCCGGATCACCGCGCTGGTGCGCATGTCGGCGCTTTTCAGGGTCAGATCCATGCCGGGCGTCGCGAGATTCTGAACCGGTGGCCAGACCGCGATGACGTGATTTGGCTGATAACTCAGGGTATTCACCTCGAAGACCGGCGCCCGCCAGGTCAGCTTGCCACCGGGCGGCGACAGGATCAGCGCTTCGGCCCGCGTGTCCAGGCGGTTGGGAAAGCCCTGCACGTTCAGCCGATCATAGGCCACGCGCCAGCCGGCCGCGCGTTGTGTGGCCACGAAATCGGCCAGGCGGCTTTCAAGCATATGGGCGGCGAAAAACCAGTAACCGCCCCAGGCGGCCGCCGCCACGATCACCAGTGCCATCAGCTTGCGCATTCGCCCCGCCGCCCTTTTACTTGCCCGTCGAACGGTGTTTACAGGGCCAGGAAAGAGAGGACCAGTATCATGGCGCGATCGCCCCTTTGGGTCTTTGGCTACGGCTCGTTGATGTGGAACCCGGGTTTTCCGGTGGCCGAACGGCATGTGGCCCGAATGAAGGGATACCACCGTTCATTCTGCATGCGGTCGATCCATCATCGCGGCACCGACGCTGCGCCGGGCCTTGTGCTGGCCCTGGACGCGACCGAAGGCGCAGCATGCGAAGGGCTGGGTTTTCGCGTGAAGGAAGGGGCCGAGGATGACACGGTGGCCTATCTGCGCGACCGCGAACTGGTGTCATCTGCTTATCTGGAAACGGTCCAGCCCCTCCGGCTTTCGGATGGTCGGCTGGTCGATGCGCTGACCTATATCGTCGATTCCGATCACGTTCAGTATTGTGGCGGCCTGCCGCTTGAGGAACAGGCCCGCATCATCGCGACCGCGGTGGGGGGGCGCGGCCCCAACACCGAATATCTTTTCAATACCGCAAGCCACCTTCAGGAAATCGGTATCGTCGATGAGGAGCTGAGCTGGCTCGACCGACGTGTGCGCGAAATCATCACACGAACACAATCTTGATGCCGCGACATTTTATTGCGTGTTGTGGCGCGTTGCCCCATCCCATAATGTCCCGCCCGAGAAACAAGGGGTCAGGACCCGGCTTATGGACATGAGCGAACGCGAAGCCCAGCCGCATTTTTCACAACCGGTTCGTCAGATCATCCTCATGCTCTTCGTCGTGGGAATGTTCTCGTTCGGGGCTTATGTGGCCTATCCGCGCGTGGCGCCCGTCTTCCTGGCCAATCTTTATCTGAACGGTGCGATCGCCGTTGTTTTCCTGATCGGCGTGCTGGCCTGTTTCTGGCAGGTGATGCAGCTTGTCACATCGGTCCGCTGGATCGAGGATTTCGCCCGCGAACGCACAGGCCACGAGATTACCCGCGCCCCGCGCCTGCTGGCGCCGCTGGCGGCGCTGCTGCGGACGCGTGGCAAGCGGATGCAGATCAACTCCTCTTCCGCGCGTTCGATCCTGGAATCCGTCGGCACGCGGATCGAGGAAGCCCGCGATATCACGCGATATATCGTCAATCTGCTTATTTTTCTCGGCCTGCTGGGCACTTTCTATGGCCTTGCCACCACGGTCCCCGCCGTGGTCGATACGATCCGGTCGCTGGCACCTTCGGAGGGCGAGACCGCAGTTGACGGTTTCGCGCGTCTGATGACAGGGCTCGAAGCGCAGCTCGGCGGTATGGGCACGGCGTTTTCGTCTTCGTTGCTGGGGCTGGCCGGATCGCTGGTGGTGGGTCTGCTGGAGCTGTTCGCGGGGCATGGGCAGAACCGGTTCTACCGCGAGCTTGAGGAATGGTTGTCGACCATCACGCGGCTGGGCTTTGCGTCCGACGGCGACAGCGACGGCGGCGAGGTGGGGGCCATTGCCGGCATGCTGGAACAGATGGCCGAACAGATGGAAGGGCTGCGCAACATCGTTGCGCAATCCGAATCGAGCCGCGCCGCGGTGGATGATCGGCTGGGCACGCTGGCGGGTTCGGTCGAGCGGCTGACCCAGACGCTGGAAGCGGTCCCGGACCGGCATGGGCATGATGCAAGAGTTCTGGACCGGATCGCCGAGGGACAGGAACGAATGATCCACGCGCTGGAGGGGCGCACCGACGAAGAGGGCGCCCATGTGGACGCCGAAAGCCGGATGCGGCTGCGCTCGATCGACGTGCAGTTGCTGCGTATCCTTGAAGAGATATCCGCAGGCCGGCAGGAAACCGTCAGCGATCTGCGCGGCGATATCGCCAACCTGACCCGGACCCTGCGACAGGCCGCCGGGATCGGAGAATGACGCGATGGCCCTGAACCGCCGCACCGGCGCGCGTTTCCAGGCGTCGATCTGGCCCGGCTTCGTCGATGCGATGACGGCTTTGCTGCTGGTGCTGATGTTCGTGTTGTCGATCTTCATGATCATGCAGTTCATGCTGCGCGAAACGATCACCGGCCAGGAAAACGAGCTAAGCCAGCTGAACGCCGAAATCTCGGCGCTGTCCGAGGCGTTGGGGCTGGAACAGCAGAAAAACTTCGCGCTGGAGGCGCGTGTCGACGAGCTCGGCAGCACGTTGGAACAGGTCCGCGACCGCGCCGACCGGCAGGCATCGGTGATTGCGTCGCTCAACGCCCAGCTCGACGCGCGATCGGCGGCCCTGGAATCCGCGCGCGCGCGGATCACGGATTTCGAGGCGCAGGTCGCTGCGTTGATTTCCCAGCGCGATACCGCGAAGGAACGCGCCACGGCTCTGACCGAGGATCTGGCCGCACTGAAGCAGGAAAAGACCCGCCTGCAAAGCGAACAGGAGCAATTGCAACAGGCGCTGGCGCGCACCCGGGACGAGGTGGATGCGCAGCAAGAGGCCGCACGCCTGGCCGCCGCCCGGCGCGAGGCCCTGGAGGCGCTGATCGCCGATCTGCGTGCGCGCAATGCCGAGGCCGGCGAACGCAATGCGGGGCTGACCGCCCGGGTCGACAGCCTGGAAAAGGAACTTTCCGAAGAGGAAGCCACGCGCCTGGCCGAGGCCGAGGCCGCGCGTGCCCTTCGCGAGCGGCTGAAAAACGCCCGGGATGAACTTACTGCGATGACGATGGCACTGGAACAGGCGCGCAAGCGCGCCGAAGACACGCTGAGCATGCTGGCCGCAGCGCGCGCTGCGAATGAAGATCTCGATACGCGACTGGCCGCCGCCTTGTTGGCCAAGGAAGAGTTGGCCGCTGATCTCGACAAGGCCGCACAACGCGGCGACGGGTTGTCCCGGGCCCTTGCCAGGACCGAATCCGAACGCGACGATCTGGCCGGGCAGCTTGCAATCGCGATGAGCGCGCGGGACCGCTTGCGACAGGAACTGGAGACGGTGCGCGCCGAGGCGTCGGAAGCGGCTGCCGACCTGCTTGCCGCGCGGCAGCAGGTCGATGCGGCGAAAAAGACCGCATCGGAACGCGCTGCCGAATTGTCACAGGCGCGGGCCCAACGCGATGCGACGCAGCAAGAGCTTCTGGCCGCTGTCGCCGCGCGCGATGCCGCCAAGCAAGACCTGGCCGCCACACGGGCAGAGAACAGGCGGACCACGCAGGAATTGCTGGCGGCCATCGCCGCGCGTGACGCATTGCAGAGCGAGCTTGACAATGCCCGCGCCGATCAGGCCGCCCTGGAAGAGACGCGTGCAAAGCTGGCCAAGGCGCAGGCCGAACTGGAGGCGTTGCGCGCCACCGCAGGCGACAAGGCCGAGATACAGGAGAAACTGGCCGAGGCGTTGGCCGCGAAGGCCGCTGCCGAGCAGGCGGCACGAAAGCGCCTGAGCGAGGCCGAGCGGCAGGCCGCATTGCTGGCGGAAGCAAATGCCGAGCTGGAGAAGGTTCAGGCGAAATCGGCCGAAAGCCAGCGCAAGATGGAGCTTCTCAACCAGCAGATCGCCAATCTGCGGACGCAGCTTGCATCATTGCAGTCGCTGCTGGATGCCGCTGCGGCGCGCGACGAGCAGGCACAGGTGCAGATCGAAACACTCGGCAAAAAGCTGAACGCGGCGCTGGCGCAGGTCGCCGCCGAACAACGCGCCCGCGCCGAGCTTGAAGAGGCACGTCGCAAACGTCTGGAGGCAGAGGCCAAACGGCTGGCCGAAGAAGCGCGCAACCTGGAAAACTACCGGTCGGAGTTCTTTGGTCGCTTGCGGCAGGTGCTGGCCGGGCGCGAGGGCGTCCGGATCGAGGGTGATCGCTTCGTGTTTTCTTCCAATGTGCTTTTCCCCTCGGGGTCGGACCAACTGTCCGAGGCCGGGAAACGGCAGATCGCGGATGTTGCGGGCATTCTGCGCGACGTTTCCGACGAGATACCCGACAATATCGACTGGGTTCTTCAGGTGAACGGCCACACCGATTCCGTTCCCGTCATGGAGAGGGCTGAATTCGCCGACAACTGGGAGCTCAGCCAGGCGCGGGCGCTGTCGGTGGTGCGGTACATGGTCGAACAGCTGGGATTCTCGCCCGACCGGCTGGCCGCGGCCGGGTATGGACAGTATCAGCCGGTCAACACTTCGGACACCCCCGAGGCACGGGCACAGAACCGCCGGATCGAGCTGAAACTGACCGAGCGGTAAGTCAATTGCCGATGCGAATATCCACAGCGCGCCGGTCCAGTTCCCGGCCTGCGCGCATCAGCACCACGGCGCCGGAGTAGATCCCGGTGCGCCATTGCGCCGGCCCGCCACAACATCGTTTTCCCGCGGCGCGAAAAAATTGCGCCTGATTGCGGTCCAGCGTGGCTGCATGGTTCAGGATCTGTCCGTCGGGGCCATTCAGGGTAAGGATCACCCGGTCGCCGGATTGCCCGCCGAAGGCATAGCCCCAGACGACAAGAGCGGGGGCGTCGACGGGTAGTGCCTCGGGCGTCGATAGCCCCTCTTTCAGCCTGTCGTATTCGGGGATGCTCGTGGTGATCCCCACCGAAATGAGACCGCCTGCTCTGTAGGTCAGCGGATCCTCCCACAAGGGCGTTCCGCCGGTCCGGCCATCGCAGGATACCGGACCGGGGGCTGGCGCGAACGGGTCCAAGATCGCCCCGTCCTGTCGAACGGACAGATGGGCATGCGGAAACTCGGTGCGTCCGCTCAGGCCCACTTTGCCCAGCACGGCCCCCTTGGTCACGCGCTGTCCCTTCGTCACGGCGATACTGCCGCGCTTCATGTGGCAATATTGGGTTTGCCACCCGCCGCCATGGTCGATCAGGACACCGTTTCCGCAGTCGCGGCCGCCCAGGTCGGGCGCGGCGGGATCGTTGGCTGCAATGTCCGGCATCCCGTCGCGCAGGGCCAGCACTGTGCCAGGCGCGGCGGCGATGACATCGACACCGGCGCGCATTTCCGAAAGCGAGGGCAGGGCGAAATCGGTGCCCTTGTGCCCGTCATAGGTCAGCGGCCCGCAGGTGAAATCCGCCGCGCCCGGCCCCGGATCCCGATCGACATAGTTCTGTATATGACAGGTTTCCCCGAGATCGCAGTCGATCGGCGGGCTGATGAGAAAAGCCCCCGCCGCGCTTGGCGCGGCGAGGGCGATAAGTGCCAGAAACAGCGACGCGCGCCGCATCACTCGGCAGTCAGAAGCGGGGGGCGCTTCGACTGGATCTGCCGTTTCGTCGGCTCTTCGAACCGCAGGTCGATCTTGCCATCCTTGACGCCGACCTTCACCAGCCCGCCCTTGGCCAGTTTGCCGAACAACAGTTCTTCGGCCAGGGGCTTCTTGATGTGCTCCTGAATCACGCGGCCCAGAGGTCGCGCGCCCATCTTGTCGTCATAGCCTTTCTCGGCCAGCCACTCGGCGGCGGGTTTTGTCAGTTCGATGGTCACGTTGCGGTCCATCAACTGCGCTTCGAGCTGCAGGACGAATTTCTCGACAACCTGCATGATCACGTCTTTGGGCAACGGCGCGAAGCTGATCACGGCATCAAGACGATTGCGGAACTCGGGCGTGAACATCCGTTCGATCGCGGCGGTGTCTTCGCCCTCGCGCCGATCGCGGCCGAAGCCGATGGCGGCCTTGGCCTGTTCCGTTGCGCCCGCGTTCGACGTCATGATCAGGATGACGTTGCGGAAATCGACCTGCCGCCCGTTGTGGTCGGTCAGTTTGCCGTGATCCATGACCTGCAACAGGATGTTGAAGACATCCGGGTGTGCCTTCTCGATCTCGTCCAGCAGCAACACGCAATGCGGATGCTGGTCCACGCCATCCGTCAACATGCCGCCCTGGTCGAACCCGACATAGCCCGGCGGCGCCCCGATCAGGCGCGAAACGGCATGTTTCTCCATGTATTCCGACATGTCGAAGCGCAGCAATTCCACGCCCAGCGAATCGGCCAGCTGCTTGGCGACCTCGGTCTTGCCCACGCCGGTCGGACCGGCGAACAGATAGTTGCCGATTGGCTTTTCCGGCTCGCGCAGGCCCGCGCGGGCCAGCTTGATCGCCGAGGACAGCGCGGTGATCGCGGCATCCTGCCCGAAGACCACGCGCTTGAGCGTTCCTTCCAGATCCTTGAGGACCTCGGCATCGTCCTTGCTGACATTCTTGGGCGGAATGCGGGCGATCTTGGCGACCACGGCCTCGATTTCCTTCGAGCCTATCGTCTTGCGCCGCTTGGACCCGGCCAGCAGATGCTGCGCCGCGCCGGCCTCGTCGATCACGTCGATCGCCTTGTCGGGCAGCTTGCGGTCGTGGATATAGCGCGCCGACAGTTCCACCGCCGCCTTGATCGCGTCAGCCGTGTACTTGATGTCATGGTGCTGTTCGAAATAGGGTTTCAGCCCCTTCAGGATCTTCACCGCATCATCGACCGAAGGCTCGGTCACGTCGATCTTCTGGAATCGGCGGGAAAGCGCGCGATCCTTTTCGAAATGCTGACGAAATTCCTTGTAGGTGGTTGAACCCATGCAGCGAAGCTTGCCGCCCTGCAGCGCGGGTTTCAGCAGGTTGGAGGCATCCATCGCCCCGCCGCTGGTGGCCCCGGCGCCGATCACGGTGTGGATTTCGTCAATGAACAGAATCGCGTCGGGATGCTCTTCCAGCTCGTTGACGACGGCCTTGAGCCGCTCCTCGAAATCGCCGCGATAGCGCGTGCCGGCCAGCAGCGCGCCCATGTCCAGCGCATAGATTGTCGCATTGCTGAGCACATCGGGCGTTTCGCCCTTGATGATCTTGCGTGCCAGCCCTTCGGCGATCGCGGTCTTGCCGACGCCGGGATCGCCGACCAGAAGCGGGTTGTTCTTGCGCCGCCGGCACAGCACCTGCACGCAGCGTTCGACCTCGTGCGCGCGGCCGATCAACGGGTCGACATCCCCGTGGCGGGCCTTGGCGTTCAGATCGACGCAGTATTTGGCAAGCGCCGATTCCTTGCCGTCGCCCTCTTCTCCGGCGGTGGATGCCTGCGCTTCATCCTCCATGCCTGGCGCACCCGATATCGGGCGGGTTTCACCGAAATTCGGATCCTTGGCGACGCCATGGGCGATGAAGTTCACCGC
Organism: Actibacterium sp.; assembly: GCA_016278285.1. Taxonomy (GTDB): domain Bacteria; phylum Pseudomonadota; class Alphaproteobacteria; order Rhodobacterales; family Rhodobacteraceae; genus JADQCB01. The sequence goes on along the minus strand of JADQCD010000224.1, from coordinate 2,886 downwards.
ATCGTAGCGGGTCATTTCCTGTTCCTGAAGGAAATAGGCGGCGTTCGATTCGCGCTCGGCAAAGATCGCGACCAGCACGTTGGCGCCCGTTACCTCCGTCCGGCCAGAGCTCTGGACATGGATCGCGGCGCGCTGGATGACACGTTGGAAAGCGGCCGTCGGCACGGCCTCCGACCCCTCGATCTCGGTCACGAGGGTGGCCAGTTCATCGTCGATGAAGTCCACCAGCGTCGTACGCAACTCTTCCAGGTCGACCGAACAGGCCTTCATCACCTTGGCCGCGTCCGGTTCGTCGATCAGCGCCAGCAGAAGATGTTCCAGGGTCGCAAGCTCATGGCGCCGCGCATTGGCCAACGCGAGCGCCGCATGGATGGATTGCTCGAGTGTGTTCGAAAACGACGGCACGTGATGTGCTCCTTTCCTGTGGGGCAGAGGGGGGCGTGGCCCGTCCTCGACCGTGGCCTCATAGATTTAAGGTTCGGTTTTTGAGGCCGATCTTCAAGTGTTTTCTGATCAAATCCTGGTTCCCGGCCCGGTTGCGGGCGATTCGTGCCCACATCCTCGGGCCCGGACGGTCAGAACCGATCCTTCCGGCGCCGGATTTCGGCAAAAACCTCGGAATCGACCGCATCGGCCATGCCCATCGCGATTTTCACCTCGGGCCGCGAGGCCCGCAGAAACGGGTTGGTCGCAAGCTCATCCGACAGAAGCGAGGGGACGGTCGGTTTGCCGATCGCGCGGTCCCGTTCGACCGCCGCCTTGCGAGAAATAAGCGCGGCGTTGTCGGGTTCAATAGTAACCGCGAAATTCGCGTTCGTCATCGTGTATTCGTGGCCGGAAAAAACCTGCGTTTCGGGCGGAAGGGCCGCCAGTCTGCAAAGGCTGTTCCACATCTGTTCCATCGTGCCCTCGAACACCCGTCCGCACCCCAGCACCATCAGGCTGTCAGCGGTGAAGGCGGCCCCGGAGGCCGGAAAGTGGAACGCGACATGGCCGACCGTATGCCCCGACACGTCCAGCACATGGGCGGTTTCGCCGCAGACCTCGACACTGTCGCCATCGCGCAGTTCAAGGTCCAGCGGCGGCAGGCGATGCGCATCGGCCGCCGCGCCGATCACCCGGGCGCCACTTGCCGCGCGCAGGGCTTCGACGCCGTCTGTATGATCGGCATGATGGTGCGTGATCAGGATATCTCGCAGATGCCAGCCGCGATGGTCCAGTTCGGCCTGGATCGGGGGCGCCTCGGGCGCGTCCACCAGCGCGGTGCACCCGCTGACAGGGTCGTGAAGCAGAAAGGCATAATTGTCGCTCAGGCAGGGGACCGTAACGATCTTCAGGGGCATGGCAATCTGTCTCCGCTTGGCTATGTTGACCATGACCTTTGCCGATCAAGAGGCGCGCCGCAATGCACCTGGATGTGCTGGATCTCAGGAACTTCTACTACCGCACCAATCTGGGGCGCGTGGCGCAGAGGGCAATCCGCGACCAGATGATGGAAATCTGGCCAGAGGCGAAAGGCCAGAGCGTCGCGGGATTCGGTTTTGCCGTTCCGCTGCTGCGCCCGTATCTGCCGCAGGCGCGCCGTGTGGTGGCGCTGATGCCCGGCCAGCAGGGGGTGATGCCCTGGCCCGCCGGTGCCGACAACGTTTCGGTCCTTGTCGAGGAAACGCAGTGGCCGCTTGCCACCGGCATGTTCGACAAGCTGGTGTTGCTGCATGGGCTGGAGACCTGCGAATACCCTCCTGCATTGCTGGCGGAAACGGCCCGTGTGCTGGGGCCGGGCGGGCGCGCTCTTTTCATCGTTCCCAACCGTGGCGGATTGTGGGCGCGGCGCGACCGCACGCCTTTCGGCTCGGGCCGCCCCTATTCGCTCGGTCAGCTGGAGGCCCTGCTCAAGCAGCACGGATTTCAGCCAGAAAGTCATAGAGCCGCGCTATACGCCCCGCCCAGCAACCGTCGATTCTGGCTCAAGACATCGGGGGTGCTGGAACGCGCCGGGCGTCGGGTAAGTGCCTATTTCGCGGGCGGGGTTCTGATGGTAGAGGCGTCCAAGCGCGTCTATCGCCCCAGCGGCACCGCAGTGGAAAGCCCCGTGCGCAGGCCGCTGCGGGTGCTCGACGGGGTGCCGGCACCATCGGCCCGCCGCTTCTTTCAGCGCCACGACTGAGAAAAACGCATTTCGGTTTGACGGCCTGTATGCTTGACGCCAGCGCCCGTTAGCGCCCAAGGTCGCGTGTGTTGTGAAAAACCGTTCACACCCCGGTGTTCTTGACTGTTGCGAGGCCGGGAAGGCTCTGCTACACCCGCGCCGATTTCGGAAGCGTGCCCATCGGGGCGCGAGGCTTGAGTTGCCCCCGCCGCGCCCTGCGGTGTCGGGCTTAATACATCGAAAGGGTGGACGTGTCCGAACCAGCTTCGATTTCAACCGGCATAGCGGGCCGCTATGCCAAGGCTATCTTCGAACTAGCCAGGGAAGACGGCAAGCTCGCTGCGCTCGAGGGCGATCTCGACGCGCTGGAGGCGGCACTGGCCGACAGCGCCGATTTCCGCGATCTCATCGCTTCGCCGATCTACTCGCGCGACCAGCAGGCGCGAGCGATCGAGGCGCTGGCCGGCAAGATGGGCCTGACGGGGATCGTGACCAATACGCTGGGCCTCATGGCCGGCAATCGCCGGCTTTTCGTGCTGCCGCAACTGGTGACCACGCTGCGGGCCCTGATCGCCGAAGAAAAGGGCGAAGTGACCGCCGACATCACTGCCGCGTCGGCGCTGACCGACGCGCAACGGGACAAACTGGCCGCGACGCTGACGAAAAGCGTCGGCAAGGATGTAAAGATCAACATGTCCGTCGATGAAGGTCTCATCGGCGGTCTCATCGTCAAAGTG